>PLNO01000168.1 GCA_003141795.1 Spirochaetaceae bacterium
AGGTGTGGGACAAGGTGTTGGCGGTCAACGTCACCGGCATGATGAAGCTGTCCCGCGCGGTCCTTCCTCTCATGCTGCAGCGACAGAGCGGCTCGATCGTGAACGTGGCCTCCGAGGCGGCTTTCCGCGGCTCGGCCGCGGGCGTGGCCTACACCGTCTCGAAGCACGCGGTCGTCGGGCTCACCAAGAGCAGCGCTTTCATGTACGCGGAACGCGGCATTCGCGTCAACGCAGTGGCACCCGGTCCCGTATTGACCAACATCGGCGCGCGATTCGATTCCCCGCTCGGCGAGGAGCGCATCAACACCGTCATCGCCGTGGCGCCCGAGGCCGTGGAGGCGGAGGCATTGGCCGCGTCCATCACGTTCCTGCTCAGCGACGACGCGGTGAACATCAACGGCGCGATTCTCCCTTCCGACGGAGGCTGGTCGGTCCAATAACGTGACATTGCTTCCTGTTCCACGTTAGTATGGCCGGATGGCCGACTCGTCGAAGGCGAAACCGGGCGCACGACCGTACGGGAGAGAAGCAGTCAAGAAGGCCCTCATAGAGGCCGCGGCCCCGCTCATTGCGAAGCACGGCGTCGAGGGGATCACAACGCGCTCCGTCGCGAAGGCGGCCGGCGTCAACCAGGGACTGATCAGCAGGCATTTCGGCAGCAAGGACGCGCTGGTACGTGAGGTCGCGCGATCGCTCGCCAGGCGGCTGTTCGAGGAGTCGCAGGCGCGCCATGACGACATTGCGACGATGCTCGATCGCGGCTTCTCCGGGCAGTCGGGGCAGATCCGTGCGCTCGTGCGCATCCTCCTGGACACCGAAGACCGTCATGCCGTCCTTTTCGATGAAGAGTTCTCCCGCGAGATCCTCCAGTGGCTGCGAAGCCAGGACGGCAACGCCGGCTCGAGAAGCCGTCAGTCTTCCACCGTCAGGCTGTACCTCATCGCCGTCCTCATCCTTGGCGGCGAGGTTGTCGATCCGAGCGTGCGGAGGAGCCTCAAGCTCAACGAAAAGTCGTTCGAGAGACTGCGGCGCCAGGCCATGAAGCTCGTGCTCACGATAGTGTGACGCACCGAGGATGAGGCCAGCAGTGGAGGCGCCCAAAGCCGGCAGTCCCCATGAGGGGCTCAAAGGCCGGGTATCGAACGTAGCAGCCCTTCCCTTGGACGGAGCGCGAGAACCCCTGGGCCTCCAGCTCGTCGTAGGCCCGTTTCACCGTGATGACGCTGACGCGGAGGTCCTGCGCCAGGGCTCTGATGGAAGGAAGCTCCTCGCCCGCGGTGCGACGCTCGCATGGCTCTCAGCGGCCCCGGTCCCTTCCTCGGAGATTTCTCCCCGCACAGTTTCGTGGCTATCCCCCGCGCGGGGTCTCCGTTCCTCAGGGATCGGCGTCGAGGAGGTGGCAGGCCACCATCCTTCCGCCACCCACGTCCCGAAGGGCGGGCTCCTCGACGGTGCACCGGGGCATTCTGCTCGGGCAGCGCCCGGCAAATGCGCACCCCGTCGGGACGTGGATGGGGCTCGGAGGATCACCTTCCATCATTGCGGTCTTTCGCGGCCCCCCGGTCACCTGCGGTATGGCGGCGAGCAGCCCTTGTGAATACGGGTGAAGGGGCCCGACGCGGTAGAGGTCCTCACTCGTCGCGGTCTCGACGATCTTCCCGAGGTACATGACGGCGACCCGGTCGGCCACGTGCTCGACGACCCTGAGGTCGTGGGCGATGAACAGGACCGAAAGGCCGAGACGCTCCCGCAGGTCGGCCATCATGTTGAGGACCTGGGCTTGAACCGAGACGTCGAGCGCGGAAACAGGCTCGTCGGCGACGAGGAACTCCGGCTCCACGAGAAGGGCTCGCGCCGTGCCGACCCTCTGGAGCTGGCCGCCGGAGAGCTGCCGGGGCCTGCGATCGAGCACGTCGGCGGGCAGGCCCACGAGGCTGAGGACCTCCGCGATGCGATCACGGCGTTCCGATCTGCGCGTCCCGTGAAGGGCGAGCACCTCGGTCAGGGTGGATCGCACGGAGAAGCTCGGGTTGAGAGTTGCGTAGGGGTTCTGGAACACGATCTGCATCCGCGACCGAAGGGGGGCCATCTCCCCGCGCGAAAGTCGGGTGATGTCCCGGCCGTCGAACCGCACAACGCCCGCGTCGGGGTCGAGGAGCTTGAGGAGGAGCCTTCCGAGCGTCGATTTTCCGCAGCCCGATTCGCCGACGAGACCGAGCGTCTCTCCCCGCGCGATCGACAGGCTCACGCCGCGCACCGCGCTGAGCGTCTCGAGCGGCCTGCCGAGCACGGACTTCCGCCCGGTGGGGAAGCTCTTTGCGAGGCCGACGGCCTCGACGAGGGTCTCTCTCACAGTGCCCCCTTCAGCTCGAGGCTTTCGCAACGGGCGCAGGCCGCTTTCCGATCCGTTCCCCTGTCGAGGAGGGGCGGGGTTTCCCGGTCGCATTCGGCCGCCCGGTAGCGGCAGCGCGGGGCGAACGAGCACGGCGCGAGTGTGTCGAAGAGCCCGGGCGGCGAGCTTTCGATCGTACGCAGACGACCGCCACGGCTCCCCGGCCTCGGAATGGCCTCGAGGAGGCCCTCCGTGTAGGGGTGTCGCGGTTGCGCAAGCACCTCGGCTGTCGGGCCGGTTTCGACGATGCGGCCCGCGTACATGACCGCGATGCTGGATGCGTGCTCCGCGACGATCCCCATGTCGTGCGTGATGAGGAGGACCGACATGCCGAGCTCGGACTTCAACCCGTCGATCAGGGCGAGTATCTGGGCCTGGACGGTGACGTCGAGGGAGGTCGTCGGCTCGTCCGCGACCATGAGCCGGGGGCCGGCGGCCGCGGCGATGAGGATCATGACGCGCTGGAGCATCCCGCCCGAGAACTCGTGGGGGTACTGGTCAAACCTCCGCCGGGGGTCGGCGATCCCGACCCTCGTGAACAGATCGAGCGAAGCCGCCTTCGCCTGCTCGCGCGGCATGCCCTTTCGCACGCGGAACACCTCGGCCACCTGGTCTCCCACCCGCATCAGGGGGTTGAGCGAGGTCATGGGATCCTGAAAGATCATCGAGATTGCCGAGCCGCGCACCTCGCGCATCTCGCGCTCGGGTAATGCGAGAAGGTCCCTTCCCTCGAGCAGGACTCTTCCCGAGACCTGCGTGGTCGCCGGGTCGTGGAGCCGCAGGATCGCCCTGGCGCTGACGCTTTTCCCGCAGCCCGACTCGCCGACAACGGCGAGGGTTTCGCCGGCCCGCACGGCGAAGCTCACGCCGCGCACCGCCCGGGCGGGCCCCTGCTCCGAGTCGAACGTGACGGAGAGGTTCTCGACGACGAGGAGCTCGGTGGCGCTCATCCTCCCCCCCCGGAGCGCTCCAGCCGCGTGCGCAGGCCGTCGCCGAGGAGGTTGAAGGCGACGACGACGACCATGATGGCAAGCCCCGGCACGATGGCGAGACGGGGCGAGAGGAGGAGGTAGTCCCGCCCCTCGGCGAGCATGGACCCCCAATCCGCCGTCGGCGGCTGGACCCCGAGGCCGAGGAAGCTCAGGGCTGCGAGGTCGAGGATGGAGTATCCGAAATCGATCGGCGCCTGGACGAGGAGGCGCGGGACCGTGTTGGGAAGGATGTGGCGGAACATGACGCGGGCATCCGAGTACCCCAGGGCGCGCGCCGCCTCGACGTAGGGCAGCCGCTTCTCAACGAGACACGCGGAGCGCACGAGACGGGCGATCATCGGAACGTAGACGATGGCAAGAGCGACGACAGCATTGGAGATCCCCCGGCCAAAGGCCGCGACGATGATGAGGGCGAGAAGAAGCGCGGGAAAGGACAGGAGTATGTCCAGCGTGCGGGAGACCACGAGATCCACCGCACCCTCGAAGTACCCCGCGACAAGACCCAGAACGACGCCGACGACAGTGGAGAGGATGACAACGAAGAGCGCGGAGAGGAGCGTCGTGCGGGCCCCGTACAGGAGACGGGAGAACGTGTCCCGTCCGAGCTTGTCGGTCCCGAGCAGATGCGTGGAGCTTCCCCCGTGAAGGGAGAGAGACATTTCCTGCACGTCGGGCGTGTAGGGCGCGACGACGGGGGCGAGCGCCGCCGCCAGCGTGACGAGGAGGACGATGATGCCTGCAATGGCGACGACCGCTTTTCCCGAGCCGCGTCGCACGAACCGGGCCGTCATGCTCCCGTGGTCGAAAGTGGCCCTGCGCCGGCTCACGAGTAGCGTATCCTCGGATCGATGACCGCGTAGAGCACGTCGACGACCAGATTCACGACGAGAAAGAAGGCCACGACAAAGAGGGTCGTGCCTTGCACCACCGGATAGTCGGCGTTCTGGATTGCGGTGACGAGGAGCCCGCCGACCCCCCCGATGCCGAAGGTGTACTCCACGAGCACGGTGCCGGTAAGGAGGAACCCGAGCTGGAGGCCGGAGACGGTGACGAGGGGAATCAGGGCGTTGCGAAGGGCATGCTTGAAGACGACCATCCCCCTCGGAAGGCCCTTCACGATCGCCGTCTGCACGTAGTTCGATTCCATGGCCTGGATCATTCCGTTCCTCGTTATCCTGAGGCTCTGCGCCACCATGTTGAGGGCGAGCGCGGAGGAGGGAAGAAGGAGGTAGCGGAAGTTCTCCCAGACATTGGCCCCCGCGCCGATGGACGGGAGCCAGCCGAGGGTGTAGGAGAAGAGGAGCACGCAGAAAAGACCGGTGAGAAAAACGGGAGAGGAGAGCCCCGCGAGGCTGAGTATCGACACGATCCGGTCCGCCGCCCGGTCCTTGCGCAGGGCGGCGAAGGTTCCGAGCGGAACGGAGACGACCAGGGAGAGGACGACGGCCATAGCGATCAGCTGGAGCGTGACGGGCAGCCGCGCCGCGATCATCGCCCCGACATCCTGCTTCAGCTTGAAGCTCTCCCCCAGGTCACCGCGCAGGGCATTCCCCGCCCAGTAGAGGTACTGGACGGGGAGGGGCTCGGTGAGCCGGTACTTGGCCCGTATCGCCGCGAGGGTCTCCGCCGAGGTCTGCCTGCCGCCTGCAAGGACGACGGCTGGGTCGCTCGGCGTAAGGTGCGCCATGAGGAACACCACGACGCTCGCGACGATGAGCACGGGGACGAACTGGAGGAGCCGTCGGGCGACGTAACGTCCCACGCTACTTGCCCAGGTACGCGTTCCTCAGGATCGAGTCCCAGTACCAGATCGGCGACAGCGTGTAGCCGCCGAGCTTCTTCGAGGCCGCGAAGAAGATCTTCGGGTGATCGACGAAGACGTAGGGCGCGTCCGCGTTCGCCAGGGTCAGCGCCTGGATGAGACGATCCGCGCGGAGGGTATCGTCCGCCAGCGTGGACTGCTCGTTCAGGAGGGCGTCGACCTTCTTGTTCGCGTATGCGGCGTAATTCGTGCCCCCGTCACCCGCGTTCGACGACAGGTAGAAGGGCTGGATGTTCGCCGCTGGATCGGGGTAGTCCGCGCCCCAGCCGCCCATGATGACGTCGTAGTCGCGCTTGCCCGAGTTCTGCCTCGTGGTGAGCTCCTGGTCGGTCACCTTCTCGATCTCAAGGTCGATCCCGATCGCCTTGAGGTTCTGCTGGAGGGCCTGCGCCGTGTTGATCCTGAAGCTGTTGGAGTCCGTGACGAGCGTGGCCTTGAATCCCTTGGGGGAGCGGGACTTGGCGAGCGCGGCCTTGGCCTTGGCCAGGCCGAAGGCGTAGCCCTCGGCCTTGTCCTGGAAGGCCTGCCACTTGTCCTTGCCGAAGGTCCACAACGCGGGGCCCACGGGCTGGTTCTTGGCCGCGACGCCCGTGTCCTTGACGATGGCGTCCATCACCGCCTGCACGTTGAACGCGTAGATCGCCGCCCTGCGCGCGTTCGCGTCGCTGAACGGACCGCGCTTCGTGTTGAAAGCGATCCAGTCGTCGGTGAAGCCTTCAACGCCCTGCACCGTCACGCCGCTCATGCCTTCGACGACCGGCACGAGATCGACGGGAAGGGTCGCCGTGGCCGTGATCTCACCGGTCTTGAGCCCGGTGACGCGGGTGGCGCTTTCCTCGATGATCTTGAACGTGACCTTGTCGATGAAAGGCCCGTTGGCGGCGTCCCAGTAGTTCTTGTTCTTTTCCAGGACGATCTCGCTTCCCGCCTTCCATGACTTGTAGACGAACGGTCCGGTGCCCAGGAGCCCGCCGTCCGGCTTGCCGAAGGTCGCCGCGTGGGCTTCGAAGTACGCCTTGCTGATGACGTGGCCGGCCGTGGTCGCCACCGCGTAGCGCCACTGCGCGTCGGGCTGGCTCAGGGTGACCTTCACCGTCGAGTCGTCGACCTTCGCGATCTCGGCGACGCTGCCGAACATCCATGCCAGGGGCGAGGCGGTCTTGGGATCGCGCGTCCTGTTGAGGGAGAACACGACGTCGTCCGCGGTGAGGGGCGTGCCGTCGGAGAACTTCACGCCCTTCCTGATCGTGTAGAGGTAGGTCTTGGGATCCGGGCTTTCCCACTTCTCGGCGAGGTTCGGGAGGAGCTCACCTGCGGGGCTGAACTTGAGGAGTCCCTCGGTGATCTCGTTCACAACGGGGTTCGTCGTGAAATCGTAGGCCTGCGAAGGGTCGAGGGCCACGATGTCGCCGGTGAGGGCGAAGACGACCGACCCGCCTTTCTGCTTGCCCGAGGCGCCTCCTCCTGCGCCGCAGGAGACGAGCGTGAGCGCCGCCAACGGCACGATGAGGAGGGCCATGAGAAAAGTCGAGCCTCTGCTATTCTTCATTTTCCAGCTCCTTGGAGGATGACCTCCGGCGATGTTAGGTGGTGACAGGAGTGTCATACTATTATGTCGCGTTCCTGTGCAAGCCGGGGCAGGCCAGCGTGTGCCGCTGAGCCGAGCTGGCCGCACCCTGCCATGATCGAGGACCCCTTGGCGGCACGGCAACGGACGTGCATTCCCGCCTGCTCCAGCCAGCCTGCGAACTGGACCGTCTCTTCAGGGATCGGTGCCCGACTCAAAGGCCGTGTACCGGGATTGTACGGGATGAGGTTCAGGAGCGTCCGACCAAGTCCTCCGCAGTAAGCCGCTGCGCGCTGCGCGTCATCCCGCGAATCATTCTGCCCGGGTATGAGACAGTAGTTGACCCCGAGAACGAAGTTTTTTCTTTGCGGAAAGCGCCGAAGCTCGTCTGCCAGCGCGGAAAGCCGGTGACTGCGATTCACCGGCATGAGGCGGTCCCGCACTGCATCGTCACCCGCGTTGAGGCTGATGGAGAGGTTCAGCCTCCCGCGCCCCAGGCCAGCCAGACGTGTGACGCCTCCCGCCGGCCCGCACGTGCAGACCGTTATCCGCTCCGCGGCGTATGCGAATCCCCGGCGGTCCGAGAGGACGGCCAGGGCTTGCGCCAGCTCGGGGAAGTTGTCCAGTGGCTCGCCCATTCCCATGAAGACGAGATTCCGGCAATCCCACCCGAGGACGGCCCGCGCCGTGACCACCTCCGCCACGATCTCCGCGGCGGTAAGGTTACGGGCCAGGCCTTTTCGGCCCGTCTCGCAGAATGCGCACCCCATGCGGCATCCCGCCTGCGAGGACAGGCAGAGGGTGCGTCGTGGCAGATCTCCCGCCTGTCCCGGCATCGGGATGCTCACGCACTCCACCTCCCGTCCGTCAGCGGCGGCGAGGACGGCTTTGCGGGTAACCCCTATCTCGCCTTCCTCCTCGTCCAGACGCCGGGGCTGAAGCAGGGCAGCTCGGAAGTGCCGGTGCCACGCCGCAGTGGAGGAGGGAGAAGCCCCAAACAGCTCTGGCTCCAGGTGGCCCGTGGCGAAGGCAGCCGCGTACACGCGGCCATAGATGCCGGCGCCGCTCGGGAGCAGCCGGGAGGCAGCTTCACCAAAGGTGTCGGAGCTGAGGCCGAAGATGTCCAGGGGCACGTCCACGAGGAGCGAGTCTATTAGGGATCGACGCCCCGGGCAAGTGAGACGACGCGGCGCCGTCTCCTATTTCTTCAAGCGCCAGATGTCGATGATTCCGCTCGTACTGTGCGAGTTCGCATTCCCCTCGGGCAAGGCAATGCGGCCATCGGCGACGATCGGGCTGTTCCAGTGCCCCGCGCCGCACGGCAGAGTAGCGATTCGCAGCCCCGTTATCGCCTCGTAGATCTGCAATCCGCCGTGCGGGTCATAGACGAAGAGCATGCCACCGGCCACCACGGGACTCGTTCCCCCCTTCTCTGCCCGCCACCGGAGCTGGAGAGATGTGCCGTCGAGCGTCCAGGCTGAGGTTGCGCCATTATCCGCCGCGAACACCCAGGTGGTGCCGTCAACATGCAGAAGCGCGGGGGCAGTGAAGAGACGGTTCCCGGAGGGTGTGGGGACCGTGCTCGACTCGCCGCCGCGATGCGGGGCGGTTCCGCGCATCGTCCGCCAGTCGAGCACGCGGATGATGCGGTCCTTTCCCCCCTGGGCAATCAACCCGTTGCCCAGGAGGACCGGCGAGGTGGATCCGAGATCCGCGTCTTCGTCGTTGAGCTCCGTGGTGTTGACGGGCGTGTAGTTTCCCAGGATGTGCGTTGCGTCCGGATCAAGCTCTATCACGGCATCTCCCCAATTCACCTTGCCGTCCCACATGCCGTTTCCCGTCGCGATATAGAGATTGCCTGTCGACGGGTCGATGACGACGCCGGCGCGTCCCCAGATCCCCGAATCGCTCTGCGGAACAGTAGAAGGGTCGAGGAGCTCGTGACGATCGCTGGACAGCGAGTTCCACACGTGGAGGAGGGAGCCGGTCGCGGCGTCAAGAATTGCCACGTGACCCTGGTAGGGCGGCTGATCGCCGATGTACCCGTCCGTTGCCGCGATTACCTTGCCATGGAAAAAGGACAGTGGCGATGCAATTTTCTCGCGCTGGGCGAGCCGGGTGATTGCCGTAGCCCATACCGCCCGGCCATCCGCCACCGCGAGCTTCCTGACCATGCCATCGGGGGCGGCGGCATAGATGAACTTCCGATCGTCATCTGCGACGGGGGTTGCATTCGTGATTCGATAGGTGGTTTTCAAGCTCTGGTAGCCGGCCGGCGTGTACTCCCAGAGCACTGCGCCGCTGTCCGCGTCTATCGCAATGGTTTTACCGTACGTGGTCGTGACGAAAAAGGCATCATGGGCAGACCCGCCTACGACCGCCCCGTGAAGATAGATGGCAGATCCATCCACCGTTCCATCAAGCACCACCTGCTGCCGTGAGAGTGCATTGATTCTGTCCGCGCTGAGGCCCGTCCCGTGGTTTGGCGCACTGGAGCGGCTGACATCCCATCCAAAAGTCGGCCAGTCCTGAGCCCCGACAAGCGGGCATAGGCAGACTATAGAGAGCATCGACACTGCAAGAATGCGTCGCATATTCCAATAATAACGAACTGGCGCGCACGACGGCCACAGCGCAAAGTCCCGCGCCGGTATCGTTACGCGTCATGGCACGGATTCTCCATCACTATTCACGAGAAAATCCATTCACAATTCACTGGACAGGCCTGATAATGCAGCTACATTGTCCGGTAGGCATCCGCCACTTCGCCGGGCAGATTTCAGCGTCAGGGATTGATGGGAGTCACGCTATGATGTCGGGTCGCGAGCGCACGCTGCGAGCGCTCGGAAAGATCGAGGGACTGCCGGACAGGGTTCCTTTCCAGTTCGACCTCTGTCGATCTTTGACCGAGGAGCTCGGCCGGAGGCTCGGCATGGCTCCACAGTACGCGCATTCCTACTACGAGGACTTGACCTATCGAATCTCGGCCAACGCCATTCGTACCGCACTGGGATCGGACTGCATAGTTGTTGGGGGCACCGTTGCCCGCGGCTTCACGCCGCTGCCCGCCGGATCGGGCGTTCTCATCGACGAGTTCGGCATGGGGATGAGACCGACCGAGCTGTACATGGAAGTCGTGAAATGTCCGCTCGCCGAGGTGGACTCCGAGACGGAGCTTGCCGCCTATTCACTCCCCGATCCCCGTGCCCCCGGCAGATTCGAGGCTGCCCGCATGGACATCCAACGCTTCGGGAAGGATTTCTTCGTGATCGGCGACGCAGAGCTCTCCCTCTTCGAGCTTGCCTGGCATCTGGTCGGCATGGAAAAGTACCTCATCGACTTCTCTTTGGAGAAGGCCTGGATTGAAAAGCTCAACGACATGATCGAGCAATGGACGACAGCCCTGGCGCTGCAGCTGGTTTCACTCGGCGTCGACGCGATCTGGCTTGGCGAGGACCTGGGTACCCAGACCTCCATGCTGATCTCCCCGGACATGTGGCGCGAGCGTCTGAAACCGCGCCATGCGCGCATCATCGCGCAATTGAAGAAGGCGAACCCCGCGCTGCTTGTCGCCTTCCACTCCGACGGGGCCGTTGCCCCGCTCATCGACGATTTCATCGAGCTGGGTGTCGACATCTACAATCCGGTCCAGCCCAACGTCCCCGGCTCCGAGGCGCAGGAGCTTCAGGACAGATATGGAGGTCGTATCGCGTTCTTCGGGGGAATAGATCAACAACGTCTTCTCCCCGAAGGCAACCCGGAGGCGATTCGCCGGGAGGTGGCGAGCAGGGCGCGCATCATGGGAGGGCGGGGCGGGTATCTGATGGCCCCCGCGCACATCATCCAGGCCGACGTTTCACCTGAGACGGTGTTGTGCCTCTGCGATGCGGTCAAGGGGCTCGCGTAAATCAATGTGTGAACTGGCGGAACGTTTGTTCCGCTGAATGTTTAAGGAGGAAGCCATGAGAAAACTGCTGTGGTCGATGGTGGCTCTGTTGGTGTTGGTCTCCGTTGCGCCCGTGTTCGCGCAGAAGACCTACAAAGTCGGAGTCATCCCCAAGTTCATCGCTGAGGACTACTTCATCGCCTGCGAGCGCGGATTCCGTCAGGCCGAGAAAGAGCTGAAGAACATCAAGGTCGACTGGATCGGCGACACGATGTCGCAGACCTCGGCCGCCAACCAGAAAAACTATATCCAGAGCTTCATCGACAAGGGCTACGACGCGATCCTCGTCTCGGCCCTCGACCCCGAGAGCTTCGCCGATACTCTGCGCGCGGCACGGGCGAAGGGCATCAAGATCATCACCTGGGACGCGGACGTCAATCCGACCGCGCGTGACTTCTTCGTGAATCAGGCCGAAGGGGATCAGATCGCGATCCAGCTTCTGAAGGGGCTCGCGGGAGACCTGAGCAATTACACCGCGTCGAACAAGGCCACGGTAGCCCTCATCTCCACGACCAACGACTCCCCCAACCAGAATGCCTGGCTCAAGGCCATCATCGGGGAATACAACAGCAAGAAGACGACCGCCTACAAGCACATCAACATGCTCGTCGGCGACGACCAGATCGTCTACGCGGGAAATGACCAGGGAACGGCGGAAGAGAAGGTCAAATCGCTTCTCAGCGCGAACAAGAACCTCAAGGGCATCATCGCCCTTTCATCCCTGACCGTGCCCGCGGTCTCCGCCGCCCGCGACCAGCTCGGAATGAAGGACGCCATCAAGATCGTCGGCGTCTCCGTTCCCGAGTCCTCGCGCAAGGACATGGAGCAGGGCAAGATGTCGGCCGTTGTCCTCTGGCAGCCCTTCGACCTCGGCTACCTGACCCTCTACGTCACCTCTGCCGTGCTCCAGGGCAAGGCACCCGCCGGCGCGACATTCAAGTCCCCGCTCAGCGGCAAGAACATGACGGTGAGCTTCATGGACGCAAAGACCCCCGTGCTGTATCCCGCCGCCGGTCACAAGATCATGGCGGACAACGTCATCATCCTCGGCGATCCGATCGTCTGGAACCTCAAGAACATCGCCCGTTTCCGGGGCTATCCCGACCTGACGAGCGGCATGTCTTTCTTCAATAAATAGACGGTAGACACGAAAGCTTGATACCGCGGGGCCTGTCCGGGAAGCATCGCGCTTCTCGGACAGCCTGGCGGTTCTCAGGGTAGAATACAATCGTGACGACACACACGACGACTATGATAGATACGACTGAACTGGTGCTCCAGATGGAAGGCATCACCAAGACCTTCCCCGGCGTGAGGGCCCTCTCGAACATGAACATCGACCTGAGGCTCGGCGAGGTCCACGCGGTGTGCGGGGAGAACGGCGCCGGCAAGTCGACCCTCATGAAGCTGATCACGGGGGTGTACCCGCCCGATTCCGGGGAAATGAAGCTGAATGGCAAGCCCTTGATCGTGCACAACCCCAACGACGCTTACGCAAAGGGGATCGCCATCATCTTCCAGGAGACGAGCCTCTTCCCGGACCTCACGATACTGGAGAACATCTTCATGGGGCACGAGCTTCGCCGACCCCTGGCAGGGTTCGTGAAGTTCGCCTCCATCCTCGACTATCCCGCAATGCGTGCGAAAGCGCGCGAGATCTTCGGGCGGCTGGGGATGGAACTCGACCTCGATGAGCGCGTTTCTCAGTTGAGCGTCGCATCGAAGCAGATGGTGGAGATCGCGAAGGCNNTCCTCGACGAGCCGACCGCCGCCCTCACCAGCAGGGAAGTCGACACCCTCTTTGAGACCATCAAGAAGCTGCGGGCGCACGGGGTCTCCATGCTCTATATCAGCCATCGACTCGACGAGGTCTTCGAGATCGCCGACCGCGTCACGGTCATCCGCGATGGCGAATACGTCACGACCGCCGTCGTCTCCCAGGTCACACGCGATCAGCTCGTCTCTTGGATGGTCGGGCGGACCCTCGACACGCTCTACGCCAAAGAGGAGATCGAGCTCGGGGGCGTGGTTTTCGAAGCGCGCGACATGCGCCAGGAGGGCGTGATCGACGGGGTGAGCCTGACGCTCCGCCGCGGGGAGATCCTGGGGATCTCGGGGCTCGCCGGCGCCGGAAGGAC
>PLNO01000338.1 GCA_003141795.1 Spirochaetaceae bacterium
AATTACTGCCCCATAAAGTAATCCTTTCCCATCGAATCCATTCTTTTTCCCCCGTTTCGACACACCGCTCAAGTTGCCAAAAGCGTCCGCACACCGTATCGACGGGAGCGTCGTGAGCCTGTCGTCGGCAGGTTCTACTCACATCTGGAACGGCGGGGGAAGCCCCGCGCGAAAAGGGGGATCGACATGGCGAAGAAAATCTATGTCGGCAACATGAACTATAATACGAGCGAAGACACGCTTCGGCAGCTCTTCGCCCAGTACGGCGAGGTGGTGTCCGTGAACGTCATCACCGACCGGTACACCGGGCGCGCGAAAGGCTTCGGCTTCGTCGAGATGGNNCGAACGATAAGCCGCGTGACAGCAACCGCAGCGGCGGGAGCAAGAGCCGCTACTACTAGGTCTTCTCGCGTAAAGGGGGGAGGCACCGGTTCGATCAGATGCACGAACCGGACCTCCCTTCTGGATTCCACCTCACTGGAACGGATTCGGGCCGTGAGCTTCCCCTTGGGAGCACAGGGCATGCACAGAGGAGGATCACGTGGGCAGATCACCATACCAGAGCGAAAAGCGGCGCAAAGAGCTTGCTCGCCTGAAAAAACAGGAANNTGAAGAACGGGGGGGAAGGTGAGGGGGTCGAGGGCCAGACTGACGAAACGCCGTCAGAGGGCCAGACGCCGGACGGGACCGCCCCTGCTCAGGAAACGCCTCAGGGAAACCAGGAAGCCGAACCATCCTCCTGATTTCTGTTTGAATGGAGATGCCGCATTCCCCGTCATAGGGTCGGACGGATGCGGCCTCCCTGCCCTGCCCATCCACGCTACCGCGTGGATCTTGCTACTGCGCGGATTTTTACCCCCCGCCCTTGTGGACCCGACCATTCGTTTCCTTCACAGCCGATTGGGATTCCCCGCCCAGCCCGCATTCAAGCTTCAGTGTCCTTGTGCCCACCTCAATCATGCAGGACGACACTCAAAAGCGAGGTGTGGACTTCCAGGGAATCACCGTGGTAGTCGATGAAGCCTAACGCGCGGAATCGACTCATGAAAAAACTGACCTTCGTGCGGGTGGTGCCGACGATCTCGGCAAGCGTCTCCTGACTCATCCTTGGAATCACGAGCTTCGGCTCGCCTTGCTTTCCGAAGTCTGCCAGATGAAGAAGGACGCGCGCCAGCCGTTTTTCGCTCGAGTTGAACAACTGTTCGACCAGGTCTTTTTCGATCTCGATGTTGCGGGAAAGCAGATGTGCGACGAACGCCTCCGAAAAACGCTTCTCTTCATGGAGCAGTCGGATCACGTCATCTTTCGGGACTACCGCGACGGAGCTTTCCACCAGAGCCATGGCAGTCGATATTCGCATGTGCTGTCCCGCCAGACATCCCTCTCCAAAAAAAAACCCGCGTGCAACGACGGCAACTACCGCTTCCCTGCCCTGCCGGGAAATGACGGACAATTTGACCTTGCCGGTGAGCACGTAAAAAAGGTCGACTGCGGCATCGCCCTGCGAGAAGACGAGGTCCTTTTCGTGATAGGCAACGACCCTCTTCTTGCCGTCGGCTTTGCCGAGAAAGAGCCCTATGTCAAACGTCTTCTTTGCTCTGGTTTTGGTATTCGTTTCCATCTTGATGCGCTCTAGAGAAGCCATCGTCAACCTCCCAGCCGGCATAAAAGTCATGAGGGACGAAACCGGGTGCTAACAAGGTCGGTTCTTCAATGGAAAATAGTAAGACGTTTCGACGCATCCTGCTGTTCAGATTTGCTCAACCACGACGCAGGCCACCCGAACCCCCTCCCTCTCGAGAGGGGATTCGGAGCTATCCGCGTCGTCGATAGCGAGTCACCAGCGCAACGGCGACGAGAATAAGGCCGATGACCAGCACGACATAGATGAAACCACCCAGTGCATGGGAAGTCCCGAGTCCCAGCAGCCACAGGACGAGGAGGATACCGCCGAGAATCAACAGTACATTCGCTTCCTTACGTTTCAAAGTCAGCTTCAAGGCGCTCCTCCTCCTTCCATCGTCAAGAGATCGATCCGGCCTACAGCCAGAAAATCGCCTGAACACCCACCAGCCCGGAGCTGGTCTGAACATTGAAACCGTTGGAAAGGTTCAAGGCCATGATATAGGAGGCGCCGATCGAGACCGATCCCAGCTTGATATCAGCGCCAATCTTGGCGTTCAGCCCCGCCTGGATCGGATAACTTTGCCCGAAATTGCTCGAAAAATTGGGCCCTACCCCGAGAGACAAACGGAGAATCGACACGTCCAGAGCCAATCCTGCGTCCAGATACATGTTGAGACTCTGTATGTCACCCGCTGAATAGAGCAGCAGGCCCTCCGCCTGGAACCAATCCAGCTTGAACCTCAGATCCCCGCCGAAGCTGAACTGATTGACGTTCACATTGCTGATATCAACCTGTTGTCCCATCAGTACAGGCGACTTGTAGAATGCGGCACCCCCGACTCCCCAGTCGGCGAATGCCGCGGCCGGCAAGGCTGCGAAAACGGCAAGAATCAGGATCATCTTCTTCATTTCAAATCTCCTCATTCATCGATTGTGAACTTATCGTCTGCCGAAACGACCCAACAGCATCACCAAGCCCACGACGGCAGCGACGATACCGCCGATCAGATACCACAGGGTATTCTCGGTAAGGTGTCCGGTAAAGAAATTGCTCATCTGATTGCCGAACGATCTCGAAGCAGTTACTCCCAGGATGATAAGAACGACGCCTCCTGCAAGCAGTATGATTCCGACGATTCTTTGGACGCTCATTGAAGACACTCCTCTCTCATTTTATTTCTTGACTAAAAGACCCTGAGAACCGCGCGCAACAGCCAGACGATGACAAGAATGACGGCTATTCCCAGCGCGATATGCACCAACCCACCAAGGGTGTATCGTGTACCCATACCGACAAGCCATGCGACAAAAAGGACAATCGCGACGATCAACAATATGCTCATTGTTCTCTCCTCTTTAGAGCGCGCTTACGCCAATCAGCTTTTGCAGAAGCGCACGCGCTTCCCGGGCTTTCACTTTCGCTTCCGGACTGAAGGTCATCGCACTTCTATCGATATCCGCCATGAGTGGTTGAAACTCCTGCAACTGAGCCCTCATCTTCGGATCAGCCTCCGATGCCGCCTTGGTAAGGATTACCGTCATTGCCGACATGGCATCGTGCGCAAGGCCGAAGTTCTTGTCCGACAAGTCCACATACACCGTCGACATCCCGTCGCCCAGCTGCCAGAGAAGCTCACGCGACTTTCCCGCCGAGATATCCACCACCTGATCCGCGATCTTGGTCTGAAGCTGCGTCTTTTCCTGCTGCCATAACGACTCGGCGGAGTGGAAGCGGGTTGATGCGAGAAGAGCTCCTGTGCCGAAACCCGCCCCGATCAGGGCGACGACGATGACAACAAGGATCAGCCTGGAATTGCGTTTCTTCGGCGGTGTTTCCCCCAGCGGGGGCATTTCATGGTTCGTTTCGTGTCTGTCTTCTTTCACTTTATTCTCTTCCTTTCATGCACCTATCACGGTTTGTGCCCCAATGCATCACGCAACAGCACGTCCGCCCGCGAAAATCTCATCCACCTTTTTTGAGAAAAAAGAACCATGATCACTATCAGGGGAATGATGATGTACGCCGCGCCAGTGGATACCGCAACGATGGCTTTCGTTTCCGGGCTCCAAGGCATGAACAGGCAGAGGCCCACCGGAACCAACAGGAAGCCGCACGCAAATACCACAGCGCATCCAATGAGCAGACAAAAGAGGATCGACAGGCGACGGGCCCCCTTTATGAGGTTCAGGTAGACGATCGCCGTTTGTATCTTCAACGAGGATACGAACGAGTCGATGACAGACCCGACCAGCCGTTGGAGAAGTTCATTCCAGATTTTCATGGGCGTTGAACAATCTCTCGGAGCCACCTCCGAGCGATTGCTACTTCCTCGGCTTGCCCAGGAAAAAGCCCAGTATCAGGAATCCGAGCGCGGTGCCACCGATGTAGGGCCATGGATTTTTACGCACGTTTTCATCCACTTTTGACACGAGCTCCGTCGCCTTCTCCTTGCCACGGTCAATGGCGTCGCTCGCCTGACTCTCCCCTTTTTCGCCTGCCGCTCCGAGCGCGGACTTCAAGCTTCCATACCTTTCACCGATCATGTCCTGCAACTCTGCCGCTTTTTCTTTTGCCAATTCATTGAGGAGCTCGAGAGCCTCATTGATCCTTTTGTCATCAAACTTTCCTGCCATATGAACCTCCACAAGGTCGGCCCGGAGTGTCTTCGTAATTCTCAGGGCGCTTTGTAAGTTACTCGCAACGAGCCGTGTCACAGTGAGCAATAGTGAACAGGTTCGAGCTATTTCTTTGTGGTACGATTGTGATGCAAAAGTCGAAAGATACACGGAAAGTTTCAGAGGAGATGACGATGCCAATTCACAAGGGCTTGCCAGCGAATGAGAGATCGGATTTCCGGTCCTGGGGCATCGACAAAGTCGTCAACATCTTTGCGCGTGATGAAGGCATGATTCAAAGTCTCGTTGCGATTCTGATGCATACGGAGGGAGCTTTCGTTCTGTCCGCTTCCGACTGTCAGCTCGCGTTGGACTTTGCGCGGAGGCACCCCGGATCGATCGATTTCGCCGTTACCGACCTGCGCGCGCACGGGCTAGAATCCGAAGCCGTGTCCAACACTCTCGTCGAAACCTGGGATTCAGAGAGGAGGCGCAGGACCATGCGGGCACGTGCCCGCTTTTTGACCCGCACCCCATCGGCCAAAAGAACGAACCACTCGCTGAATGTCAAAAGAGGCGAGCGTGTATTTGGCAACGGAAAATATGTCTCCGTTGTTTCTCGGGAAACATGCGCTGCCGATGTTCTGGAAAGGAAATAGCCTTGAAAATCAAGATTGCAGTTCTTGCGGTCGTCGTCAGTCTCTCGCTTGCATCCTGCCTCGTATGGCCAAACTTTGGCGGACACGAACGCGACCGCGACAGGCAAGACAATGGGCAGAGGAGTGATCAGGGTAACGATCACCGAAACCAGTAGGCCAGTCATTCGCCAGGACGACCCAGAAGACTCCGGAACCACGCGCGTCGGAAAATGGGTCCGCCATGGCACTGAACCTTGCTGAAGGCGAACCCATCGATGCACGCTCGGCAGGGATCACGAGCCGAGTCGGAAAAGCCTCTAGTGGGACCAGCTCTCAGAATCACTGCCAGCTTTTAATCCCGTACACCATCACGCGCGCTTTCCCGTCGACCCAATCTCCAACCGTCTTGTAGGTGAACGAAATCTGTTGGATCTGCCGATTCCCGCCGTCCAAAGGCAGAGCGCGGGATCGCGTTCCTTCGTCGAATGTCAGCCGGGTGTCGAACTTTTCCTTGTCGCCGTTTCCGTACGTCACGACCAGATCATAGAGCTGGATATTGTTCAGATGCACGACGAAGAAGAGAGCCTTGAAAGAACCCTGATACGCCCCGACCTGGATGACGTCGTGGTCTGCCTTGAAATTGACTTCCTGTTCACCGAGCTTCACCGTATCTCTCGGAAGGTCCGTCGTGCTCATGCACGAGGAAAGCAACAGGACTAAAAGAAGCGGGAATCCCAGAAAAATGAGTTTTCTCATAAAGTACAACTCCTCTGCGGTTCATCTCACCGTTTGCAACTTCGTGACGCCCTATATCTTGTCGATTACTGTTCGAGTGCTCTTCTCGATCTTCTCGATCATCTTCTCAGCAGCCACCTTGGCGTTGCCGATCTCCTGGTCCGCCTTTCCTTCCTTGCGAAGCTCGTTGTTGTCGGCCAAAGCGCCCGCTGCTTCCTTGATTCGGCCCTTGGCCACTTCAGTTTTGCCCCTCATAATGATTTCTCCTTTTCTGACAGGCGAATCCGTCATGCACAGCAGAAGACGATCTCCCCTCTGCACGAAGTGATTCTTACCAAAGCAAAAAATAGCGCCGTGAATCGGCTGGGACTGTTCGGTATGGCACATTGCGCTCGTACCGCAATCCGTCGCAGTCTTTCTCGGCCAATCCCGACGCTTTTAGGGCCTTTTCCCTACTGCTTGTTCTGGCCACTTGAAGCAGCCTGAGTAGCCGCAGAGATCAGGCGAAGCTGCCCGTCGATCGTACTCTGGACGGACGTGGCGGACTGCATTGCCTGGCTGGTGTTTCCCTGCGCCAACAGCTGTTCAGCCTTCGCAAGCTCCGCCCGAGCAGCCGAAAGCTGAGCCGCGACCGCATTCACATCGAGCCGAATCCCTCGGGCCGCCCTCGCCGCGGCCAGACGTTGATCGGCCTGGGGAAGAGTGCTCGTCCTGAGCCTGTCTATCAGAGCGCTCACCTTCGCGCGTTCGCCGTTATCGGGCTTCACTTGCGCTGGAGCCGGCAGCGTCCGGGCGGGCTGCTGCTGCGCCGCCTGCGGCTTCACCAGCACCGGTGCCGGCA
Source organism: Spirochaetaceae bacterium (assembly GCA_003141795.1). The sequence goes on from PLNO01000338.1 coordinate 6,457, forward strand.
GCGTCCGGGCGGGCTGCTGCTGCGCCGCCTGCGGCTTCACCTGCACCGGTGCTGGTACCTGCCGGGCGGGCTGCTGCTGCGCTGCCTGCGGCTTCACCTGCACCGGTGCTGGTACCTGCCGCACCGGCTGTTGTGCCGGCCGCGGCGCTACGACAACCACTCCAGTCCGCGGAGGCTGCGGCGTGTTTCGTTGGAGGCGCAGCAGTTCATCAGAGCTGAGCGGGTGACCGGGATTGGCGTTGAGCGTCTGCTGACGCGCGGCAAAAGGTACGGGGGCGGGAAGTGGCGCGATGCGCGAGTACACGCGCCTGTTGTCCTGCTGGGCAGGCGGATGAGCGACGACCGTGTTTACGGCCTGAGGTCGCGCGAGCACGCTTTCTCTTTGAGGCGCAACGTTGGCGGTCATTCCCAAGACGGGCGCGCGTGAGATCTCCGTATTCGTCACGGGGAGCATTCCCCCAGAGACGGGACGCGCCTGGACGAAGACATCGTGCGAGACGAACGTCATTGCCCTCGGTGCTGTCCGGTTGACATAGACGGTCTGGGAAACGTTGATCTGTTCATCGGCCCGCAAGGTGAAATTAGCGACGTTTGCGTTATTGACCCGCTGGACGTATGCGTTGCTCACCTGGTACGGCGGAACGTAGATTTCGCGCGGGCCCAGAGGGAACCAGCCGACGCCTTCCCCCGAGGTCGGCCTCCAGCCATTTCCTCCGACGAACACGACGAGAGCGGGCGCATAGACCGGACGAACTTCGACGGTGCCGGGGATCCAGACCCATCGCGCACTTAGGAATGCCCATCGTCCATAATGGAAAGGGGCGAATCCCCAGGAGGCGTTGTCGATCCAGGTCCAGCCCCATGGTTCGACCCACGCCCAGTGCCCGAAACGGTACGGAGCCCAATTCGCAGGGACCTGCCGGGGCGACCAAACCGAGCCATAGCCCGCAACCTGGAGCCAGGTGCCGCTTTCGTCGAGGTCCTCTGCCCCGATCATTTCGTTCGAAACATGACGTTGGGATAACGCACGGTCCTCCCGCGCGTCCCGATCCATGCTCCACCTATCCCACTGATCGACCGCAGGCGCACTGATGACATTGTATGCACCAGAGTCAGCGCCGGAGAGAGTGACGGTCCGGCCGGCCGGGACGTCGAAGGTCGCGTCGACCATCGCCACCTCGGCGGTGCCGTGCCGCACGACGATCCGCGTGGTTCCATCGCCCTGCACGTCGAGGCGGTAGTTTCCCGGCTCGAGAAGGGAGACGCTGGCGTTCGGAGTGGCGATCTCGAACACATTGTCGGGATCGAGGCTTTCCAGACGGATGCTCACCGATCCGACGGAAAGCTGGATTTGAACGGTCTGGTCGTCGAAGTTGAGGAACGCTATTTCCGTTCCCGAGTCCAACCTGATCGCCGTGGAAGGAAGAGTGATTTCCGTGCGCCCTCCTCTATCCGTCCAGAGCCGGTCCCCGGCGGTCATTGGATAATTGAGCGTCGCGGGCGCCCATTCCTCCATGCTCCCCGATTGAAACGAAACCGTGCCGCTGACCAGGCCAACGCGACCGACCATCGAAGGTGGATCGGTCCATGCGGGGGCCGCAGCCGTGAGCGCGCCCACAAGCAAGGAAAGAATGACGGCGTGGTGTCTATCGAGCTTCATAGTGCATCTCCCTCTAACGGATGGTCTGTTGCCCTGATTCTATTGCGCACGGTTTTCTCACGCGAGGATTCCATGGCCCTGACCGCTGCCTGCCGCCTCGTATGCCTGGCCTGGTTCAGGCTTCAGCATCACCGAAGGTGTGGCGAGGATGGCCCACACTCTCGCTTTCAGCGTCTCCCCATCGAAAGGTTTCGGTAAGAACGGCAAATCGATATTCTGATCCACGATTTCACTCATCTCCGTCCCCGACATGATGAGTGCTTTGATTCCGGGCCGCTCATGGAGCAGGCGGACACACAGATCGGTACCGTTGAGGCGCGGCATTTTCACGTCGGTGAGAACCAGATCGATCGCTCCTGGGTACCGATGGGAAAGCTCCAGTGCTTCATACCCGTCGGAGGCCGAAAGAACGGAGTACCCTTCGCCTTGCAGAAGAATCGTCACGAGATTGCGAATGAGGACTTCATCGTCAGCTACGAGAATGACGATCTGGTGTTCGCCCAAAACGGGGAGGTTCATGAAAGAGCCGAGTTCTTGTGTCGCCATTTTCAATCCCTTTCGGCCGACCCACAGGCACGAGGCGTGCGACAATGGGCCGCTGGATGAGTACCGTATCCTTCCTGTCAAGGATAAAGGAGGCGAACGGATATCACCTGTTCACTATTGCTCACCCCGACAGGACAGCAACGCCGTGCCGTCAAGACGCCAGTACAACTGGAAAGCGCATGTTCGGTCCGACGCATGAGCAAATTTGAACTGTCGACAGCACTTCACGCCTCTACCATCAAGGGAGACCGCAGAGATTAAAAATGAGAGGGATCGCTTTTGAGCTATTCCCGTCTATTACGCGAGAAAGGAAATAAAAGTGTTGATCACTGAATGCCGCACCGAGAAGAATACGACCGGACTTGATCAAAGCCCTGGTCGCCAGCATCTGCCGGACCTGCGTGATAATCAGCCTGTTCTTCTTATTGCCTACGGTAATGTCCTCATTCGCAATCTTGTAACGATAATGATGCAAAGCGAAGGCTACTCCGTTCTCTCCGCCTCCGACGGCCACGAAGCACTGGAGCTTTCGCGAAAATACCCCGGTGCAATCGATCTGGTACTCACTGACGTGATCATGCCGCGACTCAATTGCATCGACCTTTGCTCTCACCTGCTGCAGGAGCGGCCTGGAATCAAGGTACTGGTGATGTCCAGCTCGGACCTGGACGAGATCGTCAGCCACGATGTCAATCTCCCCTTCCTCCCCAAGCCACTCGACGGAGAGATGTTGAAGGCCAGGGTCCGTGCAATCCTCGATGAGCCTGTACAATCGTCACCCTATGTCTACATGGCCTTCTGGGGCGGCGACTCGTGGACGCAACAGAATGGATTGGCGCGGCCAGGGGGTGTGTGGAGGACACCCAGGCGAGAGAAGAGGATGGGCGCTGTCCCCCGGACATGATGATGGAAAAAATTGATATTTACGAAAGGAAAGTACACACATGAAACAGATCAGAGGAACGAAAAGAGTCGCCCGACGAGCCGGAATTGCGCTTCTTGCTATCAGCTTCATCCTTTTCATTGCGGGTTGCGGCATGTCGGGGACTATCAACGGCCAGCTCGTTCATGACTACACTGTTGACTACTTGAGCGTCGGGGGATTTCCCAGCACCGTCTCGTATGGCGTGGACTACCCGATCGTTGGCGGGACGTACAACTGCTATTACACTCTGTATGATAACACCCGTTACTATCCGGGTCCGACATACCTCGACGTCTACTCCTCCTCATATTCGGTAACCGCCAACCCGGCAACCTCTGCCTTCGTCAGTGGGGCGGATAGCTACTTCACCCTCTACCTCGCAAACGGCGGCTTGCTGATATCCGGGGCAGTCCAGTCCATCGTGCCACTCACCCAGGGTTCCAAGGGAATGTCCCCTCGGCTGGGAACGTATACGTCGACAGAAGGCGGTCTGCTCATCACCGTTACGAACAAGATCGTTCACATGACCGCGGACGATCTGTCGAGGATCCAACAGACCCGCGTGATAGTCAGGTGAACTCGCACCCGATCAGACCGTCGGCACGTTCGTGAACGAAGAATGAGATCGGCCCCGGTCTGCTCGGTCCTGGATCAATCGTGCAAGACAATGGTCAGCAGGGAACTGTGTACCTCGAGAGTGTCACCGGCATAGTTGATGAATCCGAGCGCGCGGAATCGATTCATGAAGAAGCTGACCCTCGAGCGGGTGGTACCGATTATCTCCGCAAGGGTTTCCTGACTCATTTTCGGGATCACGAGCTTCGGCTCACCTTGTTTGCCGAAGTCCGCCAGCAGGAGAAGCACCCTCGCCAGCCTCTTTTCACTCGAGTTGAACAATTGATCGACCAGATCCTCTTCGATCTTGATATTGCGGGAGAGCAGGTGCGCCATGAATATCTCGGAAAAGCTGCGCTCTTCACGAAGCACACGGATCACTTCAGTCTTTCCCAGCTTCATGATCGCACACTCGGAAAGAGCTACGGCCGTTGACATGCGCAACGGCTGACCTGCAAGGCATCCCTCGCCGAAAAAGTCACCGGCCTTCAGAATGGCGACGACCGCCTCCTTCCCCTGTCGGGAAAGGACACAGAGCTTGACCTGCCCTTCCTGGATATGAAATATCGCATCCGCAGGGTCGCCTTGGACGAAGATGCTATCTTTGCCATGGTATCTGACGATCTTGTTTTTCCCGTCTACCTTGGTAAGGAAAACGTTCGGATCAAAAGGTGGTTTCAAGGCTTTCGGTCTCATGCCACGTCTTTCTTTGCATTACAATAACATGGATGGCCACCCCTCCACCAGCCAAGGGCGAATGTTAACAGGGACGGCTCATCGTTGAACGGCGGCTACGTGCCCGCCGCGACCCCGAGCCATCGCCTACGCCTTTTTGGACACTGCGGATCCCTTCTTCTCGATCCGCGCCCAGGTATCCTTCAACGAGACGGTTCGGTTGAACACGAGCTTCCCCGGCGCCGTATCGGGATCCACGGAAAAGTAGCCCAGCCTCTCGAACTGGAACCTCTCCCCCTGTTTCGCTCCTGCCAGGCTCGGCTCCACCATTGCGTCGCTCACGTCCTCGAGAGAGGAGGGATTGATGCCGTCCTTCCAATCGATGCCCGGTGACACTTCCTGGGGAAACTCCGAGAGGAAGAGGTGGTCGTACAATCGCGCCTCCACCTTCACGGCATGGCGGGCGGATACCCAGTGAATGGTCGCCTTCACCTTGCGGTTGTCCGGCGCATTGCCGCCGCGTGTGGCAGGATCGTAGGTGCAGCGGATTTCGGTGACCGCGCCGGTCGTCGGATCCTTCGAGAGCCCGGTACAGGTCACGATGTACCCGTAGCGCAGCCTGACCTGATTGCCCGGGTACAGCCGATAATACTTCGGCGGCGGCACTTCCCTGAAATCATCCTGCTCGATGTAGAGCTCTCCGGAGAAAGGGACGAGACGCGTTCCCGCCGAGGGGTCCTCGGGGTTGTTCACCGCCTCCAGCTCCTCCACCTGGCCGGCGGGCCAGTTCTCGATGACGAGCTTCACAGGATGGAGCACGGCCATCGCACGGCGGCAGCGGCGGTTCAGGTCCTCCCTGAGGCAATGCTCGAGAAGCGCGATCTCCACCGTGCTCACCGTCTTGGACATGCCCACGCGGGAGACGAAATCACGGATCGCCTCGGGCGTGTAGCCGCGTCGGCGCAGGCCCACCAGCGTCGGCATGCGGGGATCGTCCCACCCCCTGACCCGCCCCTCCTTCACGAGCTCCAGCAGCCAGCGCTTGCTCATCACCGTGTGGGTGAGGTTGAGTCGGGCGAACTCGATCTGCCTGCTGTGGAAGATCCCGAGGTTCTCCAGGAACCAGTCGTAGAGAGGGCGATGGATCTCGTACTCCTGGCTGCACAGCGAATGCGTCACCCCCTCGATGGAGTCGGAGAGCGGGTGCTGGTAGTCGTACATCGGATAGATGCACCACTTG
>PLNO01000208.1 GCA_003141795.1 Spirochaetaceae bacterium
CCCTTCGGGTCGCGGCGGGCAGCCCGGCACGTAGACGTCCACGGGAAGCACGGTATCCACGCCTCCCATCACATTGTAGCACTCCCTGAACACGCAGCCCGACGTGGCGCAGATCCCCACCGCCACGACGACCCGCGGGTCGGGCATCTGCTCGTAGAGGGTGCGGAGCACCTTCACGTTCTGCGCGTTCACGGAGCCTGTGACGAGAAAGATGTCGGCATGCTTCGGGTTGCCGGTGTTCATCACCCCGAGGCGCTCCACGTCGTACAGCGGGGTGAGGCTCGCCACCACCTCGATGTCGCAGCCATTGCAGCTGGAGGCGTCGTAATGCATGACCCAGGGGGATCTCGTGAAGGCACCCATATCACAAGCCTTTCATCGCAGGAAGAAGACGACGAGGATGTTGCCGACCCCGAGCGCGACGGCCACGATCCACGCGCTCGCCAGAGCGAGCTGCCACTTCACACGGGCAAAAACGTTGTCGACGAATATCACGAGAAAGAACACCGCGGCCGTCACGACCGCGGCGAGCCATGGCACGGAGGCGAAGAACAGGGCGACGATGCCCAGCACCACCGTGGTCTCGTACCAGTGGGCGATCTCGATGAGCGCGAGGGTCCTGCCGGAAAACTCCGTCGTGATGCCCCGCACGATCTCCTGGTGCGCATGATGGGAGGCTGACAGATCGAAGGGGCTCTTGCGGAGCTTGAAGAGCAGCGCGAAGACGAAGCCGAGGAAGAGGCCCGGGAGGTACTGGGCGAGGATCTGCGGGTAGCGGGCGATGTCCGCGACGATGAAGCTGCGCGTCACGAGGTACATGCCGACGCCGGTGAGCAGGACCATGGGCTCGTAGGCCATCATCATGAGGAGCTCGCGCTCGGCGCCGATGAAGCTGTACGGGGAGCTCGCCTTGTAGGCGCCGAGCACCAGGAATATCCCGGCGAGTGTCAGGGCGAAGATCGTGAGGAGGAGATCGCTTCCCGTGAAGAACAGCGCGGTGGTGAACACCATGAAGGCGAGGAAGAAGTAGATGTAGAAGTTCTGGCTCCTTCGAACGACGATCGTCTCCTTCTGGAAGAGCTTCGCAACGTCGTAGAAGGGCTGCAGGAGCGGAGGCCCCTGGCGGGACTGCATCCGCGCGGAAAGCCTGCGGTCGATCCCGGAGAGCAGCCCGCCTGCAAAGGGCGCGGCCACGACCGCCACTGCGGCCACGATGAGGGTCTCCACGGGGCTCACAGCGCCACTCCGAACATGACGAAGATGAGGGCGGCGCACGCGATGGTGCCCGCGAGCATGAGCCGCTTCTCCCCGAAGATCCGGGTGAGGTAGTAGTTGCTCATCTCCACCTCCACCTTCTTCCCGCCTGCACCGAGGAAGGAGGAGCTGGAGTCTGCGTTCGCGCCCCCGAGGTAGGCCTCGACGACGCGCACTTTGCGCCGGTAGACGAAGAATGTCAGCGGGAAGAGTGCCACCATGCCCAGCATGATGGACATGATCACGATGTTTCCCTGGCTGATCGTCGTCACCATTCCGTAGAGGCTGCGCACGTACGGCTCGATGAACTGCGCGGACACCACGGGGTAGAACCCGACGAGCGCCACGGTGAGGGCGGAGAGGGCGGACAGGGCGAACCACTGCCACCCGGCGATCCCCGTCTCATCGGCGGGCTTCGCCGTGGTGACCTGCAGGAGCTTGCCCATCCACTTCACCCAGAAGAAAAGCGTGGCGGAGCTGCCGAAGACGACGAACACGACGAGGAGCGGGTTCGAATCGACCAGCGCCCTGAGGACCGCCCACTTGCTCACGAGCATCCCGAATGGCGCGAGGAACATGCCGGCGATCCCGATCTGGATCATGATGGAGAGCCTCGGCATCGTCGTGATGAGACCCGACATGCTCTCGATATCACGCGTGTTCGTCTTCTGCTCGTAGGTGCCGACGCAGAGGAAGAGCAGGGCCTTGGTCACCGCGTGGAAGAGGATGAGGAGGATGCCGGCCCACAGCGCCTCGTAGGTTCCGATGCCGCCGCAGAGGACGATGAGGCCGAGGTTCGCGATCGTCGACCACGCGAGCACGCGCTTGGCATCACTCTGGGAAATCGCGATGAGCGACGCAATGAGGAAGGTGACCCCCCCGATGAGCGCGACCATGGTGCCCGCGACGGTGCCGCGCAGCACGGGGGCCAGGCGCAGCACGAGGTAGACCCCCGCCTTCACCATGGTGCTGGAATGCAGCAGCGCCGACACGGGGGTGGGGGCGACCATCGCGCCTAGGAGCCACGAGGAGAAGGGCATCTGCGCGGACTTCGTCATGCCGGCGAACGCCAGGAGCGCCGCGGGGAGGAGCGCCGCTCCCTTCTCCATGGTGAGCAGCCGGTCCAGCTCCACCGTCCCCGCGGTGGCGCTGAGGTAGAGGAGCGCCCCGGCAAAGGCGAGCCCGCCCAGCATGTTGAGGGTCAGTGCATGGAAGGCACGGCCCCTGGCCTCGGGGGTGCCGTTGTATCCGATGAGGAGGAACGAGCAGAGCGTCGTGATTTCCCAGAACAGGAGGAGGAACGACAGGCTGTTGGAGAAGAACACGCCGAACATCGCGGAGAGGAATACGAACTGCAGGAAGAAGAACAGCGGCCGCCTGTCCCGGAAGTCCGTGTGATGCCCATGGTAGGCCTTCATGTAGCCGATGCTGTACACCGCTATGAGGCTGCCGACGATCCCCACGATGATGGCCATGATGAGGGAGAACTTGTCGGCGCCTATCGGGCGGGCCGACTCGATCACCCCGCCGTAGAGCACCTCGGTCACCACGGCGAGCCCCGCCTGCAGGAGGGCGAGCAGGGACACGAAGTGCCGTGTGTGGCGGATGCCCAGCGCGAAGATGAACCCCGCGACGGCCAGCTCGAGTGCGAACACGGTCCAGCTCAGCGCCTCCATCGGGAGCGCGAACGGCAGCTCCCTACCGGCAACCGCCGGGAACATCAGGCTGAGGGCGCCCACCGCGATGACGATGGACGCGAACACGACAACGACGCTCCGCAGCGACTGCGAGCGCGCAAGCAGGAGGCATACCGCCACGAGCAGCGGGAATCCGATCAAAAACAGGAACACTGGCAAAGGGGGGCTCCGGAAGGCAAGTATTCCAAAGACGGTGTTTTTTGTCCACCCGTAGGGCGCGTGAAACGGGACCGATTCTACCCCGAAAATATTTTACGGAAATGCTTGACAATATCTTCTGCGCGTGGTACTGATATATTAGATATCAGAACTTAGTCAGGCGCCTCAGCTCGCCCCACTGTTTGAGCAACACTCAGCAAACGACATCGGGGCGGGCTTTTTTTATGGAAGGTTATTATCAATATGTCGAAAGGGGACCCCCGTACGCTGCGAGGTGAATCCTCGCAAGGGTGCGCCGGGGCCGCTGGCCAATCATTCTCTTGACGAATCAGGCAGGCATAGTGATACAATCCTTTCTCTGGCGTATGAGCGAAACAGCGAACGCAGACCCGTCACAGGTCATCGACACCCGCAGCCTCGTTGACCGTGTTTATGAATACCTTCTGGACCTCATCATCACCGGATCAATCCGATACGGGGATACGATCAGCATCAAGAAGGTCGCCGCCGACCTCTCGGTGAGCAGCATGCCCGTACGGGAGGCCGTGAAGCGCCTGGAGTTCGAGGGCGTGGTCACGATCAAGCCCCGCAGCGCCTGCCGCGTCCGCGTTCCCTCGCGCCGTATGATCCTGGAGGTGTACGAGCTGCGGGAAGCCCTCGAAGCGTACGCGGTGACGCGCAGCAATGGCCGTTTGGATCAGGGCACGATCGCGCGAATGCAGGGGGTCGTGGAAGACATGCGCAGGCTCGCCGAGGAAGCGGATCCCGACGTTCGGGAGCAGCGCGCAATCGAGCTTGACCGCCGGTTCCACAATGAGCTCATCGGCCTGGCCGGCAACGAGCTCCTGAACACCTTTTCCCGTCAGCTCAGCCTGCACGTCAACATGACCCTCATGCACCAGAAGACCTACCACACGATGGAGCGCGAATGGCCCGAGATGCACGCAGAAGTGCTGCGCTGCATCCAGAGCGATCCACCGCGCGCTGTCGCCCTGCTTCGCGATCATTTTGCGCAGGCAACCGCCCTGTGGAAGATGAACGACGCGAACGGGAAGAGCTGATCCCCCCGAAATCCTCCCCTTTCGTATAGTCACTTCTCCCTCGCCGCGTGAGTAGTCTCGAAAGAGAACAGAGAGCAAGAGCGATGCCGGAATCAGATGAACCACACACGTACCGGATTTCAGTCGTCGGTGACGTCGATCCCCACTGGTCGGACTGGTTCGAAAGAATGGCGGTGACTGTTGGGCGGGGAGTCGTAGGTGGGCCGCCGCGTCCGCCGGAAGTGGATTTCTTTACAATGCTTGACAAATGGAATTTCCGCTCTTACAATTTATGAGCTAAAATCGGAAAGGTCGCGCGTCCCGGCTGAGACGCCGGCGCGGCCAATCTTGTCACAGGGGGAAAGTAAATGTTAAAGAGAATGGCGCTTCTGTTCTCCGTTGTGCTGTTCGCGCTTGCCGTTCCGTTCACGGCTTTCGCGCAGCACAAGACCTTCTACTGGATCTCGCACGGTTCGCCTGCGGACCCGGTCTGGACGTATTTCCTGGCCGGCGCCAAGCAGTGGGCGAAGGACACGGGCAACACCGTCAATACGTCCTTCCACAGCAACGATGTGCCCTCCCAGCAGGAGGCCATCCGCTCCGCCATTGCCGCAGGAGCGGCGGGCATCGTCACCACCAGCCCGGATCCCGGGAGCCTGGTGAAGGTCGTCGCCCAGGCGCATGCCGCGGGCATCACGATCGTCAACTTCAACTCGCCGGACCCGACGGCGAGATTCGATGCGTATGTCGGCGGCGACAACACGGTGTTCGGCCACAACTGGGCGCAATACCTCGTCGATCATAAGCTCGTCAAATCGGGTGACTTCGTGTGGATGCCTGTCGAGGTCCCCGGCGCCACCTACGGCGTGCAGGAAGAGGCGGGCGTGGCGAGCGTGTTCAAGCCGCTCGGCATCAAGTGGGAAGTGACCGACGCCAAGTACGACCAGGCCGAAGTCATCAGCCGCATGACCGATTACCTCACCGCCAACCGCGGGAAGGTGAAGGCAATCATCGGGCTCGGCGACCTGGTCACCGGCAGCATCAAGCGCGTGTTCGACCGCGTGGGAATTCCCAAGGGCAGCATCCCTGTGGTCGGATGGGGCAACTCGAACGACACCACTCAGGAAGTCCTGCAGGGCTACGTGAACGCCGGCCAGTGGCAGGATCCGCTTGCCACCAGTTACATGGCACTTTCGATCGCGGCCATGGGATCCAGCGGCATCCCGCCCGGATTCAACATCATTACCGGCAAGCTGTACGAAAAAGACACCGCGATGATCTTCGACAAGATCCTCTCCGGGAAATAAAACGATTGCAGGGCGCGCACGGTACCCCGTGCGATTTGTGGGCATTCGCGGCGGACTCAGTCCCCGCGAATGCCCGTCTTTTCCCCTTCGCGCCAAACCTTTAGCTGGAAGGACGATCAATCATGCAACAACGTCCGCTCATCCTGCGCCTGCTTACCAGACGCGAGCTGGGGCCTTTCCTCCTCCTCGTCGCTGAAATCATCATCTTCCAGTCCCTCAAGACCGGGTTCCTCTCGCCACTCAATATCGGCAACGCGTTGGACTTCACCGTCGAGCTGGGAATCATGGCGCTGGGGATGACCCTCCTCATGACGTCGGGGGAGTTTGATCTCTCGGTGGGGTCGGTCTTCGGCTTCTCTGCGGTGCTGATGTGGACGCTCAAGAACAGCGGGGCCACCTCCCTCACGGTCGGATTCTGGATCGCGATGGGCGTGGCGGCGCTGATCGGCCTGATCAACGGATGGTTCGTGACCAAGTTGCGGATCACCTCTTTCCTGGTCACCCTGGGCATGCTCCTCGTCCTGCGCGGGGCCGCGCTTTTTCTGACGGACGGTTTCCCGCAGCGCACCTGGAGCGCCGAAGGCTCGCGACTGGCCAATATCCTGGTCGGTGAAATAAACATCGGCGGATTCCACCTCTATGCGTCGCTGTTCTGGTTCATCGGCCTGGCCATCGTGCTCGGCTACGTGCTGACACGGACCAGGACGGGGAACTGGATCCAGGCGGTCGGCGGCAACGCCAGCGCGGCGCGGGCGCGCGGTGTCAACGTCAGATGGACCAAGACCGGTCTCTTCGTGCTGACCGCCATGGCCTCCGCGCTCGCCGGGATCATCAGCTCGATCCGCACAACCTCGGCGAACCCGAACAGCGGCACGGGCTATGAGCTGGAGATCATCGCCATGGTGGTGATCGGCGGTACGGCGCTCAACGGCGGGCGGGGAACGGTCATCGGGACGGTGATCGGCGTGCTCATCCTGCGCCTGATGCGCAACGGCATCGTGATGGTGGGCGTGCCCGGCCTCGCCTACAACATCTTCATCGGCGCGATCATCCTGGCCATGGTCGGTCTCCACGCAACACTGGAACGCAGAGGACGGGCGGAGGTATAAGACGATGGAACTGGTTCGCATGAGCAATATCAGCAAGTCCTACGGCCGCGTCGAAGCGCTGCGAGGCGTCAACTTCACCGTGAATGAAAAGGAGATCGTCGGGCTGCTGGGGGACAACGGCGCGGGCAAGTCGACACTCATCAAGATCCTGTCCGGCGCCATCACGGCCACCACCGGGGAGATCTCGGTTCGCGGCCGCAAGGTCGACATCCACAGCACCACGGATGCCATCGCGCAGGGCATCGAGACCATCTACCAGGACTCGGCGCTCGTGAACGAGCTCTCCATCGCGCGCAACCTCTTCCTGGGCCGGGAGCCCATCAAGGGTCTGCGCTTCTTCGACCGTCTCGACGACAGGAAGATGAACCAGGTTTCGCGCGAGCTGCTGAAGCAGGTGGGCATCACCAAGGACATCCCGCCCACCACCCTGGTGAACGCGATCTCCGGAGGTGAGCGCCAGGCGGTCGCGATTGCCCGCGCGCTGTATTTCAAGAGCGACCTGATCATCCTGGATGAGCCCACCAACAATCTGGGCGTCGAGGAGACCCGCGGCGTTCTTCACTTTGTGCGCAGCGCCCGGGATTCCGGGCATTCCTGCATCTTCATTGCCCATAACATCCACCACGTCTTCCAGGTGGTGGACCGCATTGTGGTCCTGCGTCGCGGCGCTCTTGTCGCCGACGACATCGACCCGAAGAAGACCACCATCGAGGCGGTCGAGCGCATCATCACGGGACTGAACGGCGAGTAGAGGCGGGCGTGGCCCTAGCGGTCAGGACTCCCTCTCCGCCTGGGAGAGAAACAGCCGCGCACCGACGAGATTCGTGTCGTCCCCGGGAATCCTGCCCAGCAGCACCCGGGATTCCACGTATTCGGAAAGCTCCGACCTCCGGATGAAGGGGATGCCGATCCTCATCAGCGCTTCGCGGACGCAGGTGAGAAGCGGCGCACCCACGCCCAGCGCGAATCCACCCACCAGGACCACCGTCATGCCGGGATGGGACGTGAAGATGTTTTTCAGGAGAAGAGCAAGGGCACCAGCCGCCTCGCGAAGGAGGTCCAGGGTGAATCCGTCCCCGCGGGCCGCCGCCCACGCGATGTCCTCCGCGCCGATCGACCCGGGGGCCCTGGCCAGAGCCCGCTGGAGGGCGGATTCCTGATAGGCCTCAAGCTCCCGGGAGCGCCGGTTGAACGTCCTCACCACACCCGTGCCACTGGTGGAAAGCTCCACACATCCCACGCTGCCGCAGTTGCAGGGCTCGGTGTTCCGTGGATCCACCTGGTGGTGACCGATGTCCGCCAGGGCGTCGGGGAAGTCGATCTGCCCGTCACCCCGTCGCCGGCAGGGAGCGCCGCCGGTGCCGGTGCCGAGGATGAGGGCAATCACCTCGTCCCGGTCCGGGGCCGCACCCGACGGGCCCATCTCCGCCATGGAAGCCGCCACCGCATCCTTGATCACGAAGAACGCGATTGTCGTCCCCGTCCTCCGCCGGACCTCCTGCTCCACCATCTCCGAGATGGGGATGTCGAAGTCGTCCTCCAGTACGTTCGTGTATTTCCTGATCACGCGGTTGTCGGGAGAGATGGGACCGGCAAGAGAGAGAACGTGCACGCGTTGTTGAAGGCCGCGGGAGATGATGGCCTCCACCACCAGGTCCCGAAGCCCCTGCCGGGTGGCGATGGACTTCGCGATTTTGTCGCTCCTGCGGGTGGTGGCGTCGATGGCTCCCGACGCATGGACGAAAGCCGTGCGGACGCACGTGCCGCCGAGATCGACAACGAGCCGCGGGCCTTCCAACCGGGGGTCGAGCGCCATGACCTCGGGCCGCCTACATATTGCGGAGCGCCATGGCCTGGAGCTGGCCTCCGGTGGCAACTGAAAGGGCACACAGCATCGACGTCTTCCCCTTTGACTCCTCAATGTAGGTGTTGGGATTGGGCTGTCAAGGCATACGGCGACCGGGGCCCTCGTTCCTGCCGTCAACCAGAACATGAGGCTTTTTCCGAAAGCAAGCCCCACTTTTGGAATGATCATTCCAAATTGCTGATATCCGTGGAAATCTCAAGATGCTGGACGATGGATGATCATAAAAAACGAGAGTGTGGCGCTGAGAATCGTGCACCTTGGCGCCCGTTACTACCGCGGTGACAGGAATGCCCATGTCTGTCACGTCAAGTGCGGTTTGTAGCCCTTCCAGAAGGTGACGTTCCCCTGGCCTGTTCTTCTTGCAGCCCCAGGCACATTTCATATCCAGCTGCGCAGTTGACACTGAAGCTTTCTGTCGGGCCTGTCTGGCCAGCCGTTTCATCTTTTTGGCCGCCTTTGGCTCACCACCTTCTCGGGGGCGTCCTCACCGACGCGGAGGCTTGGGAGGTACTTCAAGGTCACGCCTCTTGTTTGATACGTCCCCGCCCGCTTCGATATCTAAAGACACCCCAAGAAGGAGCTGTGCGCCACCTAGAATTTCTAGTTATGCTTTTCCTGAATAGGGGCTCCCCTCCCGGTTGATGTAGTTCGGCGACCATATTCCACCAGGGCGCGAGCCCCTGCTTGGATTTCTGGAAGAGCCTCAACATGATCACATATCCAATTTTGGAGGATTTTATGGAATTAACCAGTCGAGACATCGCGAAAATGATCGATCATTCTCTGCTTCGGCCAGAACTCACCGCTGAAGACATCGAACGGGAGTGCGGAATCGCCAAGAAGTACGACGTCGCGTCCGTTTGCTGCGTACCGACTGACGTAAAGTTCGCCAGGAAGTTCCTGAAGGGTACCGACGTCAAGGTCGGAGCCGTCGTGGGCTTCCCGCATGGGTACTGCACGACAAAGACGAAGGTTTTCGAGGCCGAGCAGGCCATAGAAGACGGCGCGGTCGAGATCGACATGGTGCTTCATATCGGAAAGCTGCTGAGCAAGGACTTCGAGTACGTAAAGGGCGACATCAAAGCCGTCGTCGATACGGCTCACAAGCGTAGCGCGATCGTCAAGGTCATTCTCGAAAATGCCTATCTTACCGACGACCTGAAGGTTGCCGCATGCAAGCTGTGCGAGGAAGCCGGTGCCGATTTTGTGAAAACCTCCACGGGTTTCGCGAAAAGCGGCGCGACGCTCGAGGACCTCGCCCTGATGCGTAAGTCCGTTTCTCCGCAGGTGCAGGTCAAGGCGGCGGGCGGAGTACGTGATCTGGATATGGCGATAAGGGTTCGGGAGGTCGGAACGTCCCGTTTCGGGGCAACCCGCACCGGTGAGATCATGGAAGCGGCCTATAAGAGATTCGGAAAGTAGGCGCTCGCGGCTGAGACGTTGAAAACAGCTAGCAGCTTGCTACAAACGTCGTTTACGCCAAGGAGAGAACAATGCACAAGATGAGAGTCGGAGTGATCGGGACGGGATTCATAGGGCCGGCGCATATCGAGGCGCTCAGGCGTCTGCCGAACGTCGAAGTGGTCGCGCTGGCCGACAAGGATGATGAGACCGCGAACGCAAAGGCGGACCAGCTCGGTATTGCGGCGCGATACGGCGACTACAAGAAGCTGCTCGCGAATGAAGGAATTACTTCGGTCCATATCTGCACGCCCAACAACTTTCATTATACGATGGCGAAAGAGGCGCTCCTGGCGGGCAAGAACGTGATGTGCGAAAAGCCCCTGGCGACGACCGTCGCCGAGGCGAAGGAACTCGTGGAACTCGGAAAGCCCGAACGGTATCTGGATCGGACGGCGGGACGGAAACAACCAGCTCATGATGAAGGATCCCTCCCTCGTGTATCCCGAGAGCCGTGAACTCATTTCGTTTCCGGGCGGTCACCAGGAGGGATTCCCGGATACGTCGAAACAGCTTTTCAAGGAAGTGTATGCATATGCGGAGGGGGACCGCAAGAATCCACCGAAATTCCCGACCTTCAAAGACGGCTTAAGGGAGCTCCAACTCTGTGACAAAATAGCCGAAAGCAACCAGAAGGGCCAATGGGTCCGGGTTTAACCCGCATTTCTCATCAGAACTTGTACCCGAACCTCCGCAGCATCGCGCGACGGTCGGCCTTGTCCGCGTCCCCCTCAACACCCCTGGGGGAGGAGCCATCGATCACGCCCATGATGCCCCTGCCCTGCGCTGTGCCTGCCACCAGCACCTGCACGGGATTGCCCGTCGCGCAGAAGATGCGGCAGACCTCGGGGCAGGCCTTGATCTGGTTGAGCACGTTGATGGGGAAGACGTTTCCCAGGACGAGGAAGAAGGTGTGGCCGGCCGCGACGTCCTGTGCACAGCGCACGGCGTCGGCAACGAGCGCGGGGTCGCTCCCCTCGGTCCTGATCAGGCAGGGCCCCGAAGCCTCGCAGAAGGCGAGGCCGTACTTCGCGCCGGGGACGGCGCCGTTCATGATCTCCGCGATGTCCTCAGCGCTTTTGATGAAGTGGGTCTGACCCACGATGATGTTCGCGTTCTCCGTCCACTTCAGCGGGACGACCTCGATCTTCGCTTCCATTCTACTCTCCCCTCATGAAATCGAGGTTGAGCTCCGCCACGACACAGGGCATCTCGATGCCCCAGTTGGTGAGGCATTGCGGATGGATCTCGCCGATCATGCCGATCCGTCTTCCGCCCACGTTCACCGCTGCGGCTCTGCCCGGGATGAACCGGGGGTCGGAAAGCGGGGTAAGGAGTGCTTCCAGCGACATGTAGTACAGGAGCGCGAGCACGTGCGCGTTCACCTCATTGAACCCCGCCTCCCTGTCGGCGAACAGGAACGCGAGCAGAGCGTCGGTCCGTGAGCCGTAATCGAGCGACGGGTCCTTCATCGCGACCTTGCCGATCTCGAAGATGCGGTGGGGGTACACGGCGTGAGCGGACTCCGCCTCTGAGGCAAGGAGGTTCGGGATGATCGAGTTCCTCACCATGTCGGCGCTTTCCGTCATGGGGTTTCCGATCTCGATTGCATCCGCGCCGTCCGTGCCCATGCGCTCGATGAAGTCGCGTTTCGAGCCGAGGTACGGGTAGATCATCTCCTGGTAGCCCAGGCCGATCATGATCTCCCGCGCCTTGCGGTTGTACTCTTCCGCGGCGGAGATGCGGCCCACGGTGAAATCCCGCGGGAGGATCGGCGTGAAGGAGGCCATGCCTCGGCCGATCATGATCTCCTCCACGGCGTCGACGGGGTGGAGGAAGTCGTTCCTGTACTCCGCGGGGGTCACGCGCAGCGTGCGGGCTTCAACGGTCACCGTGCTTCCCAGCTTCCTGATGTAGGATGCGGCCTGCTCGGGGGTGAACGAGTCGCCGAGCCTCTTTTCAGCCTCGGCGACCTCGAGGACCGTCTCCTTCTGGAAGTAGAAGGGAGTGACGATCTTCCGACCCATCGGCGTGTCGAACCCGTATTCCACCTCCACGGGGAGGATGGTGAATCCCATGTCCGCGAAGTCGCACGCCGTGATGGCGCACGCGGTGAGAACGGACGGGAGGTCGGGTCCGGTGAGATCGATGAACAGCCGTCTGTCTCCCGGCTTCACCCCTCCGATGAGCGCGGAGTTAATGACGGGAGGGAAGGTGAGCACGTTTCCCTTGCCGTCGGAGAGCAGAGGGAAGAGCGGGGAGCGCGCGACGATGTGGCCGTACTCCTTGCCCTTCGGGTGGCGGGTGATGATCTCCCGCATTGACATGGGTTCGGTGAAATCAAGCGGGATGAAGCGCGTGGAGTCGGGGTTCGCGCCCGCGTAGTGCACGGGCCAGGTCACGAGGTCGGCCCGGGAGACGCCCATGGCGATGAGCACGCGCTTGCGGCCGTAGTTGCCGCAGAGCTTCTCCTGCGACTGGATGATCTCACGGAGGAGAGCGTCCGTGACTTCCCTGCCTTCGGCCACGAAGGAGGCGATGAAGGGCCGGACGTCCTTCATGTTCTTGTCGACGATGACGCGCCGCTCCGCCGTTTTTTTCACATCCGACGGACGCGAGAAGAAGGGATAGGAGGGGATTTTCCCGGTGAGGAAGATTGCGAGCTGCCGGGCCAGACCGAGGGTCGACCAGAGATCGGGCCTGTTCGTGTCGTTCAGCTCGATGCGCAGCACCCCTTCGCCCTTCGGCCAATCGTCGAGCTCCGCCTTGGCCGTGGTGAGGAGCTCGACGAGCTCCGCCTGCTCATAGCGTCGCCCCAGTGTCTTGAAGAACAGCTCTTCGTTGACGTCGATCTTCGGCATTATTTCGCCCTCCTGGCGCGAACGTCCTCTATTGAGTTGGAGAAGAGCTCGCGGATGTCGTGCAGCCCCATGGAGGTGAGGGCCATCCTGTCGATCCCGAGGCCCCACGCGAGCACGGGCACCTTGATGCCGAGGGGCTCGGTCACCTCGGGCCGGAAGATCCCCGAACCGCCCAGCTCGAACCAGCCCAGCGTGGGGTGCTTGATGTGCACCTCAACCGAGGGCTCGGTGAACGGGAAGAAGCCGGGAACGTACTTCACCTCTTTGGCCATGGCGACTTCCTCCGCGAACATCTTCAGGAGCCCGAGGAGGGTGCGGAGGTTCACCTCTTCACCGAGGACGATGCCTTCGGTCTGGTAGAAGTCCGAAAGATGCGTGGCGTCCACCTTGTCGTAACGGAAGCAGCGGACCACGCCGAAGTACTTGCCCGGCACCCGTGCCGTGGGGAGCTGTTTGGCGGAAAGCACGGTGCCCTGGCTGCGGAGGATCAGCCGGCGGGTGAAGTCGTGGTCGAACCTGTAGCTCCAGCCCCTGCTACCGGTCGTCCATCCGTTCTCGTGGGTCGCTGCAACCTGGTCGAGCCACGGCTGGTCGATCTTCTTCGCGTGAGTCGGCTCCTTGACGTAATACACGTCGTGGATGTCGCGCGCCGAGTGGAACTGGGGCATGAACAGCGCGTCGCCGTTCCAGAACTCCGTCTCCACGAGCGGACCGTCGAACTCCTCGAACCCGAGGGATGCGAGCTTGTCCTTCAGCCGGGCGAGGAACGAGCAGTACGGGTTTCCGCGCCCTACGGGCACGCGCGTCGGGGGCACGTCGATGTTGTACCGCCGGAACTGGACGCTCCGCCACGAGCCGGTCTTCAGCATGTCCGGGGTGAGCGCGCCGGCTTCCTCACCGGTGGCGCCGGTCCGGGAAAGGGCAGCTGCCGCTGCCACGGACTCGGGGGTGAGGGCGTATGCGACGTCCTCCCGCTCCACCAGACGAAAGAGGCTCGCAGCCGAGCCGCGCTTGCGCGCCTGCGACGTCGCGAGCTCCTTCTCAGCCGCGGCCAGGGTGTTCTCCTCCAGGGGGCCGCTCTCCGCTTTCCTGAGCAATGCCTGGATCGCCTCCTGCCGGGGCCGCAGGATGTCCACCGCCGCCACTGCCGCGCGCTTGTCAGCGTCCATGGCGAGCACCCCGTCCTTGGAGAGGCCGCCGAACGCGCTGCCGACGTCCTTGGCCTCGATGCCGAGGCGTTTGGCGATCTCGGGAAGGGGGAGAGGGCCGTCGGCCCTCAGCAGGTCGACGATCCTCTGCTCGTAGGTGCCGCGCTGGATGCACTCCCTGCCGAAGTCGGTGAGCTCGAACAGCGTGCGCGGAACGCGCGCCGTTTCCGCTGCGTACCCCTTGGCCGCGAGCCAGCTCAGGGCCTGGTTCGCCTGTCCGAGGTTGTACCCGAGATCGGCGACGAGGCCTGCGTGGCTGATCGTGTCCTTCGGGGTGTAGTGGAGGAGGACCTTGACCTCGAGGGGGTGGAGCTCCCGAGCGGGTTGGGATGATGTCATGGACGTGTTACCTCTGGAGTTTGTCCGCGAGCGATCGGAGGAAGAGCCCGACGTCGGTGACGATGCCGATGGTCTGACCCGATCCCCTGTCGGAGAGTTTTGTCACGACCGCGGGGTTGATGTCAACGCATATGGTCTTTGTCCATGCGGGGATCATGTTGCCGGTGGCGATGGAGTGCAGCATGCTGGAGAGCATGATGACCACGGTGGCGTCCTTGACCAGGCTCATGTAGGCGCGCTGGGCGGCGAGCATGTCCATCACGGTGTCGGGGAGGGGGCCGTCGTCGCGCAGCGATCCCGCCAGGACGAAGGGGACCCGGGCCTTCACGCATTCGTACATGACCCCGCTCTTCACGGCGCCGGCCCCCACGGCGGCTTCGATGCTGCCGTGGGCGAAGATCGTGTTGATGGCCCTGATGTGGTTGCGGTGACCCTCGAACACGGGTTTGCCGGTGGTGAGGTCGATCCCGAGGGACGTGCCGTAGAGGGAGCTCTCCACGTCGTGCACGGCCAGGGCATTGCCGGCCAGGAGGCCCGCGACATGGCCGCCGCGCACCAGGGAGGCGAGGGAGGGTCCGCCGCCGGTATGGATCACCACGGGGCCCGCGACGACGACGACCCGGCCCCCGAGGCGCTTCTGGCGGTCGAGCTCCTCCGCGACGAGTGAGGTGGCGACATCGACGCTGCGCTCCGAGCTCACGTCGCTCGCCATGAAGCCGAACTCCTCGCTGTCCTGCTCCTGGAAGAGCGGGAAGATGCGCACGGAGCGGTTCGTGCACACGACCTTGTCCCCGGCCCTCACGTCCCTGATGAGACGGCAGGCAAGACCGCCGCCCCGGTCCACGATGACGGCGTCCATGCGCATGTCCGTGACGTCGCGTCAGACCCCGCCGCGGAAGACCTGCGTGCGCCTGTTGGTGGTGGCGTAGAAATCGGGGGGAACGCACGAGTCGGCGGGCGCCGGCTTGAGGAGCGCCTCGTCGACTTCCTTCTCGTAGCAGCCCTGGCTCACGAGGAGACCCGTGAGGGACTCCAGTTGCGCCTCCGTGTCGCAGCTCACCGTGAGCTCCAGATGGGAGGTGTCCGTGCGGATCTTTCCCATGGCGAAAGAATNNGCGATCTGGTAGTCGCCGCCGATGTCGACGACGATGTTGAGCATCCGTGTGAGGAGCCCCGAGTCGATGAGGTGACCTTCGGCGAGGAAACGGCGCGAGAAGCGGGGCATGGCAGCTCTCTACAGGTGAAGCTCTCTGGAGAACTGGTCGATGGCCGCCCGGGTGAAGGCGATCTTGTCCTTTGCGAGCTCCCTGCTCTTGTCGAAATGGAACTTTTCCGTGAAGGACAGCTCGCGTGAGATGTACTGCATTATCTCCTGCATCGTCTTCATGTTGTACCAGATGAAGGCGCCCACGGAGAGCCGGGCGAAACCCACCGCGCCGATCGAATCGAGCAGGTTCGCGTCGAACAGAAGCTTGCTCTCCACGGAGGCGGGGTTGCCGTTGGGCATGTGGGAGAGGATGGCGTCGATGACGAGGGGGATCTTCTCCGGCACGAACCCCGTCTCGTGGAGGATCGCCTCCGCCCTGTCCGCGGAGCTCTTGGGATGCCCGACCGACATTTCGATGTCGTGGAGGAAGCATGCGGCGTGCAGAACGTCCTCATCGTGCTCCACACCTTCTCCTATTTCGCGGGCGAGGTGGTACACCCTGAACGAATGCTCGTATCCCGAACCGAGCCTTCCCGAGGTGAGATCCTTCGCGTACTGCTGGATGAGCTTTCTCATGGGGGAAGTGTACTGGAGACAGTGGGAGGTTGCAAGGAGAGTTGCTTTCCCCTGTGCGCACCGATGAATCGGCGGATAATGACCGTTGTACCGAATATTATATGTCAATATAGATAAAATGACGAATAATATTTGACGATATCTCGTATTCGGTGTATGATTGAAGCATGATCGATGTGACTGACAGAAAGATCCTCGACCTGCTGCAGCGCAATGCCCGGCTGTCCAATGCGGAGATGGCGGAGGAGGTGGGGCTCACCGTCTCCTCCGTTCACGAGCGCGTCAAGAAGATGGAACGCAAGGGCATCATCAAAGGGTACGTTGCCGTCGTCGACCCGGACAAGCTCGGCAAGTCGGTCCTCGCCTTCGTCCGTCTCACGGTGAACTCCCATGAGGCCGCCAGCGACGGCATCAAGAAGCTCTGCGCGGAGGAGATCGACATCCTCGAGTGCCACAACGTCGCCGGAGAGGACTGCTACATCCTCAAGGTCCGGGCCGCCGGGCCGAAACAGCTGGAGAAGCTTCTCTCCGCCATCCGTGGCAGCGCGGAGGCGGGCAGGTCAATCACGAACATCGTCCTTTCAACGTACAAGGAATCATCCCGTGTCACCCCCGCGCCAGCGGAGGAAGGAGACTGATATGAGCTCGATCGATATTCCCGTCCTTCTGAACGATTTCGGTAGGAGGTCATTTGTCGAGTCAGAGCCTGTTCCGCTTCGAATCGTCCTCGTTCAGGGGGAGGCCCTGAGTGTCCCTCGCACGCTCTCCACGGTTCGCGTTCTGTCAGGAAAAGCGTGGATCTCGATGAATGGTCGGGACGTCCTTCTCTCCGCCGGGGAGCAGTCGGACGTCGGTCGGTCCCGCAATGGCTCCGTGATCTCCGCGGTCGGCAGTCAGGCTCTGCTGTTCCAGCTCTGCTAGTTCATCGAGGGCTTGAATCCGGTCTGGAGGATGATGCGGTACAGGGGCCCCTTCCCGGCAAAGGCCTCTTCCCACGCGCCGGCCGCGTCGGGGCGGAAGACGATCTCCCGCGTCGCCTTTACGACGATCCATGCCTCCGCCTGCAGCTCCCCTTCCACCTGCCCGGGGCCCCATCCGGAATAGCCGGCGAAAAATCGGATCATCGGCCGCTCCTCATCCGCCAGACTGCTCCAGTCGTTGACGAGGTAGTCGATGAGGGCCTGTGTCGCCGGCTCGGAGATCACCCCGTCGACCGGCTGTTCGGCGCCAGGATTTTCCGGGAATCCCGGGATCGGCTCGTGGATGAGGAACAGGACGTCCTGCTGCACGGGTCCGCCGATGAAGACGGGCAGAGTGGCGGCCGGGGTTTCCTCCAGCCCCTCCACGATCTCACCGAGGGTGAAGGCCGACGGGTGATTCACCACGAGACCGAAGGCGCCGTTCTCGTCATGGGAGATCATGAGGATGACGGCGCGTCGGAAGTTGGGGTCCTTGAGGGTGATCTCGGAAACGAGAAAGCTGCCGCCGAGAAACCGGGGAGCATCGGGGGTCATGGGCTTGTCCCTCCGCGGGTGAACTGGAACCTTTCGTCCCCGCGGACCTCCTCCCGCAGCCAGGCCTCGGGGTCGGGCCCCAGGGCTGCCGAAAGATGGAAGAGCGGCCTCAGGAAGCCTTCATTGTCGAGCCTGGCGCCGACGAGGTCACGGTTGATCTCCACGGGGCCTGCGGCACGGACCTGTCGGGCGAGCGGCGTGCCGCTGAAAAGCCGAACGCCGACGTTGACACCGACCCGCTCCGGAGATATGCGTCGCATCAGATCGATTGTTTCCCGCGCCGTCTCCTTCGTCTCCCCGGGGCCGCCGATGAGGACGTCGCAGCGGAACGGTATGCCGGCCGCTCTGCAATGGTCGGCGGTGCGCGACATATCATCGGGGCCGAAACGCCGGCCGAACCGTCGCAGCATGTCGGCGTTTCCGCTGTCGGCGCCGAACTGGATGCCGACGCATCCGGCCCTGCGGAAGAGGAGGGCGGTCTCCGCGTCGAAGGGGACCGGCGAGCATAGCGCGCGCCAGCGGATCTTCTCCCCCAGCCCGCACTCGATGATGGCCCGGCAGACCGCCTGGCCGTGCTCGAGGGGGATGTTGAACTCGCAGTCGCACGTGTGGAAGCGGTCGATCCCCTGGGCCAGAAGCGCTTTCAGCTCCGCCACCACACGAGCCGGCGGCAGGACCCGGCACTGGCGCCCCTTCCCGACAGGATCGGCACAGTAGCTGCACTCCATGGGGCATCCCCGCCTCGTTTCGAAACCCACCTCACCGCCTTCCCGGAAATACGTGAGGTTGTCGATGAACGAGCGGGTCCGCGGGGGAAGCCGGTCCAGCGGCAGGCCGGCGCCCGGGGTGCGCTGCAGCCCGCCGTCGTCCCACCAGAGCAGGCCGGGCACCCTGTCCACGTCAGCAGCGTCGCGCAGCGCATCGGCGAGGTTCACGAGCGGCTGTTCGCCGTCGCCTGCGATGGCGAAATCGGCGCCGCAGTAATCGATGATCGCCTCGGGCATGAGGGAAAGCCCTGCGCCGCCCAGGACGAGGGGAGCGTCGAAACGCTCGCGCAGGGAGCCGATGATGTCGCGGATGCCGGGGAGGAGGAACGTGTCGCCGTCCTCGACGTTCCTCACCGTGAGGCCGACGAGATCGGCACCCCGCTCAGCCGCGGCTTCGATGTCGGAGTCGATGCTGTCCGAGAAACACAGGTCGAGGAGCAGGGGTTCGTGGCCCGCGGCCCGAAGGCTGTCGGCGAGATAGTCGAGCCCGACCGGTGCGACCGGGGGCCTCAAGCGATTGGGATGAACGAGCAGCACCTTCATGCACGACTCCGTCCCGGGGAGGACAGCACGTCGCGGTGCGCCGCCCCGTCAGGATAGTGCCACCAACCGAGGGCTTGTACAACAGATCGGCGGGTGCGCGGGGGCGGGCGCGCTGCGCGGACTTCCCTCACCCCCGCTCCTTGACCCCCGCGGGGATCGGAGCTATCGTGCGCGCAAAAGGAGTCCTCCGATGCCCGACAGCATCAATGATGTGCGACCCTTCCGAGCCCTGCACTATGACCCTTCCGTCGTGAAAGACATCGGCCTCTGCCTCTCGCAGCCCTACGACGTCATCTCTGCGGAGCAGCAGGACGCCTACTACGCCCAGCATCCCTACAACGTCATCCGTCTGATCCTCAACAAGGAAGAACCGGGCGACAACGACGCGAACAACCGCTATACACGCGCGCGGGATTTCATGCAGAGCTGGCGGTCCGAGGGCGTGCTGCGGGAAACGGTCCGCCCCTCCTTCTGGGTCTACGAGCAGGAGTTCGACCTGCCCGGCATCGGACGCAAGCATGTGCGTGGGTTCATCGGGTCCGTCCGGCTGCGCGACTACGCGGAGCGCAGGATCCTCCCCCACGAGAAGGTGTTGAAGGGGCCCCTGGAGGACAGGATCACCCTCACGGCGGCAACGCGCACCCAGTTCGAGTACATCTGGAGCCTCTACCAGGACAAGGCGTACATGATCGACAACATCCTCGACGAGGTGAGCAGGGAGGCGCCGATCATCGACTTCGTCGAACAGCCCATCGGCGTGCGCCACCGCATGTGGCGCCTCATGGACCCCGAGAAGTGCGAGATCATCCACCGCACCATGGCCCGGCTGAAGCTGTACGTCGCCGACGGGCATCACCGCTACCAGACCATGCTCACCATCCGCGACAGGCTGCGTGAGCGCTACCCGGACGCGGGACCCGAGGCGCCCTGGGAGTACATCATGATGTTCCTGGTGAACTCCGAGCACGAAGGCCTCACGATCCTCCCCACGCACAGGATGCTGCACGGCATCCAGGTGGAGAGCATCTTCAAGCTCGGGGCCGACATCCTCGAGCATTTCCACGTGAAGAAGTACGTTTTCAAGAACGGCGACGAGGCGGAGGTGCGCCGGCGCTGGCTGCGGGACCTCGCCGACGTCGGAGCGGGCGAGCACACCTTCGGCGCATACATCGTGAACACCAACGGGTACTACCTGCTCACGCTCCGCGACGAGGAGGCCTACGAGGAGCTCGTGCGGCTGGACACCACCTCGGCCTGGAAGCTCCTTGACGTCAACATCCTCAACACGCTCATCCTCGATCAGATCCTCGGCATCACCGAGGAGCAGCTCAGCCTGTCGACGAGCATTTCCTACACGAAGGATGTCGATGAGGCGATTTCGCGCGTGCGCTCGGGAGAGATGCAGGTGGCGTTCATCCTCAACCCCACCGCGCTTTCGGATGTGCTCACCATCGCCGACAATGCCGAGAAAATGCCGAGAAAATCGACCCATTTCTACCCGAAACCCGTCTCCGGGCTCGTTTTCTACCCCATGGACAGGGAGTTCCATTCCCGCCCATAGCGTGAAATCGGAAACTTGGCATTCATCCCCAGCTGCTGTATACTCGCCCAATGAGTAGCGGTCTTGTCGATGAGCTTCACGATGTGCCGCTTGACAGGGAGAACCAGGACCTCAAGGAGATCCTCGAGATCGCCTTTCAGATCACGGCCCAGCTGGAGATCGAAAACGTCATCAAAAACGTCGCATGGAGCTTCGTCTCGAAGTTCGAAACTGAAACTGTCACCTTCGCCCTTCCCGGGGAGATCGACGAAAGCACCATCAACATCATTTCCTACAAGGGCCTGAAGAAGGAAGACATCGGATTCACGCTGCCTTCGCTGCAGCCCCTGCTGGCCTTCGTTGACAAGGACGAGTACAGCCAGATCCCGTTCTCCTACCTGCAGGAGAACTTCCCCGATCGGGACGTCGTGAACAGGCTCGCCGAGCTCGCCGTGGACGTCATCGTGCCTCTGCGCACGGACAAGGGCTCCATCGGTGTCATGCTCCTCCCCAAGAAGGGGTCGGGTGCCACCTACGATCTTCAGGAAATCCAGTACATCACGCGCATCGTGCGTTTCGCTTCGATAGCGATAGAGAACGCGAGCCTTTTCCGCCAGGCCACGACGGACAGGATGACCGGCCTTTTCTCCCACCACTTCTTCGAGAAGACGCTGGACGAGGAGCTGGAGAGGGCACGGCGCTACAAATCCACCTTCAGCCTCGTGATGTTCGACATAGACCATTTCAAGAAGTTCAACG
>PLNO01000087.1 GCA_003141795.1 Spirochaetaceae bacterium
CGACAACGGCGCCTGCCATCTGGAGACGGGACACCGCGGTCGCCGTGTACGGGGAGAGGAAATCGCTGAGCATACGGGAGCCGCAGGTGAGGCGAAAGCCCTGGACGGCGATGTTGTCCTTGACGGCAAAGGGTATTCCGGCAAGGGGCGCATCGGTGGGGGCCGAGGGCTGGGCAGCGCCGAGCTCAGGAGCGAATTGGAGGTAGCAGCCGATGTCCCTCTGGCGCGCCTGGACAAACGCCTTCCACTTCTCCCATGCCCCTTTGGATGTCGCCAAGCCATTCCAATTCATGACGGACGAGCCCCCTTCGCGTCTCCCCGAGGCGCACTTCTCATTTTGCACCACCAAACGAGTCCCATTGCACAGACGGCATCTCTTCTCGTGAGCTGGGGAGGTTCAAAATGAGAAGTGCTGTGTTCATTGCGGGCAAGCTCCCTCTGCGCCGGGCGCTGTTGGTGTCAGAGTACGTTCGGAACGACGATGAAACGCTCTTCGCGCTCGGGAGCGTTCTTCAAAAGGGGGTCGGAAACGTCCGTACCCCGCTCCACGTCCTCCCGTATCCTGTTTTCTCGCAATAGGGCGTGCGTGGTGGGTGCCAGACCCTCGACATTGATCTCTTTCATGTGGGAAAAATAGGCCAGCATCTGCTCGACGGCCGTTCCCAGCTTCGATAATTCCTTCGCTGAGAGCGAAAGGCGGGCCATTCGGGCAGTGACGGCGAGCTCACCGGCATCCATGGGGGAAGTTAATCCGCCACTTTCACCTGTGTCAAGGTTCAGCCGCTGTCAGGATCCTGAGATTTCAGTTTTACGGCATTTATGCTTGACGCTGCCCTGCTCGAGTCTTTACATTGATTTCGGTGAAATAGGCCTCAAAAGAAGTCAGAAGTATTCCCGTCTCGACGCATAATGCCATGTCGGAGGGAGAAGTGTGTCCCACAGGGGGAAATTTCATTGTGACCTTGACCACCGGCATGGTACAATACGACACGCGCAAACGAGGAACGTGAGTGGTAAAGAAGGATTTCCCTAAGATACATTTCTATGATCAGGATCTTGTTTCTCTCTATGATGAAACGTGGGTATTGATCAAGGACTACTGGAAAAAAGGGACTGAGGACAACGGCCTTCACAGCAAGTTCTTCGCCCACCCGGAGAGCGGCCGCATCAACCAGTTCGACGCCTGTTTTTCGACTTTTTTCCTCGTGTATTCCAACCGGATCTACCCTGTTATGTCAGCCTTGGACAATTTTTACGCAAAACAGGAGGAATCCGGGGCAATCCGGGGCGAATACCGCGAGTCTGACGGCAAACCCGTGCACTCGAAGGACAACCCCAAGGGTATCCTGCCCCCTCTGTTCGCCTGGGCAGAGTTCAACATCTACCACAAGCTCGGCGTAAAAAAGCGCATCCGTGAGGTGCTCCCCGCCCTGGAGAAGTACTACCGGTGGATCGAGGAGAACTTCAAAACTCCCAACGGGCTGTACTCGGTTCCCCTGGCTGCGACAATGATGGAAAACTCTCCCCGGGAGGAGATGTGTTACCCGATCGATTTCAATTCACAGATGGCGCTGTCCGCCTTTTACATCTCCGAGCTCGCCGACATCATCAATGACAAGGAAACCAACTACACCTACAAGAAGGCCTACTTCTCCCTGAAAACGAAGATCAACGCGCTCATGTGGGACGAGCGGGAAGGTTTCTACTTCGACCTCGACCAGGCGGAGAAGCGGCTGAAGGTGCGGACCATCGCTTCCTTCTGGCCCCTCATTGCGGAGATCCCCAATGAGGCCCGTGGGGAAAGGCTCATCGAGCACCTGGTGGATCCTCACGAGTTCGGCATCGAGAATCCGTTTCCCACGCTCGCCGTCAACGACAAGCGCTTCGACCCGCAAGGATCGGGCTACCGGGGGTCGGTCTATCCTCCGTTCAACTACATGGTGATCAAGGGGCTGGAGAAGTACAAGCGGCACGACCTCGCACGGGAGTTCGCCATCCGCCACCTCTACCACGTCCTGGACGGTCTCTACACCGGCAATGGAAAGAAGGGTTCGCTGTACGAGGCGTACGCCCCGCACACGGAAGGCCCCGCGAAATGGCCTGGCAAGAAGGGCTTCCCCCGGACCATGTACCTGCCGTACACGGCGCTCACCACCGTGTCGCTGATGCTGGAGAACATCATTGGCCTGAACATATCGCTCCCGCGAAAGACGGTGGACTGGACGATCCCGACGCTGGAAGCCATGGGCATCGGAGACCTCGCGCTGAAGCGCAACCTGATCTCCATCCTCAGCGCCAAGAGCAACCGGGGCTGGGAAGTGCATCTGGAGAGCGAAAAGCTGTACTACCTGACGATCGACCTGTTCGGGGCGCGCAGCAAAACGCTCCCCATTCCTTCGGGCAAGTGCTCGATTTTGGTGGACAAGCTCTAAATGCTTTAATAGCCGGCGATGCGTTGCGCATCCCCGGCACCTCTCCCTAGAACGTGCTCCGTCCCTTGAAGGACCTCGCAAGGGTCTGCTTGTCGGCAAACTCGAGGTCCCCGCCCACAGGCAATCCGAACGCGATCCGCGACACCTTCACCCCGGAAACCTTCAGGAGGTTCACGAGGTAGAGCGCGGTGGTTTCCCCCTCAACGGTTGGATTCGTCGCGAGGATCACTTCGTGCACACCGCCTTCCCGCACGCGGGAGAGGAGCCCCGCAATGCGCAGATTGTCCGGCCCGATCCCGTCGATCGGGGAGATGGCTCCCATCAACACGTGGTAGAGGCCTCGGTGCTCATGGATCGATTCGATCGTAAGAACGTCACGGGGGTCTTCCACGACGCAGATCGACGATCGATCCCTGTCGGGGGACGTACAGATGCCGCAGGGGTCGATGTCGGTATACGTGCCGCAGACGCTGCAGGTATGGATGGTCTGGCGGAGACGACCCAGGTCCTCGGCCAAAGACCTTGCCAGCGTTTCATCGGTGCGCAGGAGGAAGTAGGCGATGCGGGACGCGCTCTTCTTGCCCAGGCCCGGCAGTCGCGCGAGGTTGCCGATCAGCCGCTCCAGAGCGTTCATGCTTAGATCCCGAACATCCCCGGCGGCAGGCCCATCATGCCCGTTGCCTGCGACACCTCGTCGCGGATCTTTTCCTTCATGCGGTCCATGGCGTCGGTGAACGCCGCGAGGATGAGGTCCTGCAGCATCGGGATGTCCCGGGGGTCCACGGCCTCGGGGGCGATGGTCACCTTCTCCACCTGCATCTGACCGTTCATCTCGACGGTCACCATGCCGCCGCCCGCGGAGCCGCTGACGTGCACGGTCTTGAGCTTCTCCTGGATCTCCCCCATGCGGGATTGAAGACCCTGGAGCTGCTTGAACATCTCAAACGGATTGGTCGCCATGACCGTCTCCCTTCACGACCTCGCCGCGAAACACCTTGCGGAGAAGCTCGACACGCTGATCCACCTTCTCAGGCTCGGTCTTCACCTCGTGGTAGACCAATCGCAACCGCGCAATCCCCGGCACCTGCGACGCGAGGCGCGTCGTGAGCATGTCCTTGTCCTTCTGCACGACCTCGCCATGGAAATGATCCCTGGCGGAGAAGGAGAGCACCAGATCGTCGCCATCCCGGGTGACGGATTCAACCCTGTCCAGCGCCGAGGCGAGAGCCGGCTTCTCCCTGCGGATGGTCTCAGCGAGCTTCTTCATCAGCTGGCCGAGATCCACGGGGACCTCCGGTGCGGCAGCTTCGGGGGTCGGGGCAGCGGCTACCGTCCGCGCTCCCGGCGAAGAAAGGATCTCTCCCCGCATCTCGGCAAGCACCTCGCGGATCTCCGAGGGGGTGATCATGGAATCAAGGCCAGCGAGTCGGGACAGCACGAGCTCGAGCTCGAACCTCTGATTCAGGGAAAAACGGATGTTCCTGTAGAGGGAGAAGAGCAGCTCGATCGCTTTCTCGATCTGCGCGGCACTGAGGGATGCGAGCACCCCGGCGTCGAAATCCGACGGGGCATACCCGAGGAGCGTGTCCTTCGCGATGCCGCTCTTCAGGAACAGGAGGTTGCGGAAATACTCGGCGAGGTTCGTGACGAACTGCTCGATGGACACGCCCGTGGCGAGCACGGCGTCCATCCGTTCCAGCACCTTTCCGGCATCCCCGGCCCGGAGCAGCCGCGCGAAATCGTTCAGCTCCTCGATGCCCAGCACGCCCAGCTTTTCCCGGATGCGCTCCAGGGTGATGCCGCCTTCGGAAAAGGAAACGACCTGGTCGAGCAGCGTATACGCGTCGCGCAGCGATCCTGTTGCCTCTTTGGCGATCCAGATCAGCGCGCGCTCCTCCGCCTCGACCCCCAGGTCCTTGGACGCTTCGATGAGCTTGTCCTTGATCTCGGCGGTGGAGATCATGCGGAAGTTGTACTGCTGGCAGCGCGACCTGATCGTCGCGGGGACCTTGTGGACTTCCGTCGTGGCGAAAATGAACACGATGTAGGGGGGCGGCTCCTCGATGGTCTTCAAGAGCGCATTGAAGGCGCTGTTGGAGAGCATGTGCACTTCGTCGATGATGTAGACCTTGTAGCGTGCGGCGTTCGGCGCGAAGAGCACCTCGTCGCGGATCTCCCGCACGTCGTTCACGCTCGTGTTGGAGGCGCCGTCGATCTCGATCACGTCCAGAGAGGCGCCGCGCGCGATCTCCCGACAGCTCGAGCAGACACCGCACGGCGTGTCGGTGGGGCCTTTTTCGCAGTTGAGCGCCCGGGCGAGGATGCGCGCGACGGAGGTCTTGCCGACCCCGCGGGGACCGGCAAAGAGGTAGGCATGGGCGATGCGACCCTGGCGGATGGAGCTTGTGAGCGTGGCTGCCACGAACTCCTGCCCAACCAGCTCGGCAAAGCTCTGCGGACGCTTGCGGGTTGCAGTGACTTCGTACGACATCGCAGCGGCCTCCACGCCGACTCACCCGCATCGGCTCCGAGCCGGCGGGCTTTGAAAAAAGCAACCCCTCCAGCTCCATTCAAGCCGGGTACGGCTCATGAACACGCTGCTTACCGCTGCTCCCTTCCGGGCCTGACGGGGTTGGGCAGCAGCTCATAGCGTATGACCTGAATATCAACGCTAAAGGGGTTGTACGGAGAGAGGGGGATTCGAACCCCCGGTACCCTTACGAGTACACACGCCTTCCAAGCGTGCACCTTAGGCCACTCGGTCATCTCTCCAGGGCATCTGACATGCCGTGGTGGGCGTGCACGAAACTGCTCCCCGTCACGCACTCCCGACTCTCAAAAAGCTCACGGAGAGAGTGGGATTCGAACCCACGGAGCCGCAAGCAGCTCAACGGTTTTCGAGACCGTCCGATTCGACCGCTCTCGCATCTCTCCAAGCCCACGGATGGGCGTAGGGTCGCCGCGTACATGGACGTACAAGCGGCGATCCCAGATTTGCTACGTGCCCAAGAGGATTCGAACCTCCGACCTTTGGATCCGCAATCCAATGCTCTATCCAGCTGAGCTATGGGCACATTCTACCGCGTACGCCGCGGTCTACGCCTCGCCTTCCGTCCATCCCTGGACTCGGCTCGGCTCGGCATCCTTGCCTACGGAGAGGGTGGGATTCGAACCCACGGTGGCCCGAAGGCCACAACGGTTTTCGAGACCGTCCCATTCAACCGCTCTG
>PLNO01000210.1 GCA_003141795.1 Spirochaetaceae bacterium
GTCGCGCTTCAGCGCGGGACGACCTACATCTGGGAGGAGATCCGAAGGAGCTCGGGCCTCGATGAGCTCACAGGGCTGCTCGACTCGCTTCTGGACAGCGCATCCGAGTGCCGCTCCGAGCAGGAGACCCACCCCCGGCGGATCCTTTCGATCCAACGCCACGTCAGGACGAGCTTCGCGGACCCGAACCTCACGCTGCAGGGGATTGCGGAGCGCGCGGGTCTGAGCCGAACGTACTTGAGCGCGCTGTTCAAAGCCGTCACGGGGACGAACCTGACCGAATACATCACGCAAATCCGCATCGACCGCGCAAAGGAGCTCCTGCGCGCGGGGACGCTGCGCACGAACGAGATCAGTTCCCGGGTGGGCTACCAGGATGCCAACTATTTCTCGGCGCTGTTCAAGAAGCACGTTGGCTGCACGCCGACCGAGTTCCGTGACTCCGTCCCCCGGACTCGGCCATGAACCTCCACGCCTTCCGTGATTTCAGCATACGTCGCAAGCTCTTCGTGAGCTATTTCCTCTTCGTCGCGCTATCCCTCTGCCTTTTCCTCGCCGTCAACACGGTGCTCTCCGTGCGGCAGAACGAGACGCAGACCCTGCGCTCCGCCGAGCACGTCTTCGGTCAGACCAGGGATTACCTGCAATTCAAAACGGAATCCGTCCGCAATCTGCTCTACCTTCTGGGCACGAACCAGTCCCTGCAGGAGATATTCGAGCGAAGGTCGGGCTACTACACGCAGGAGATCGGGCGCTGGCCCATCGACTCGCAAGCGCTGGAGAAGCTCCTCTACCCCACCAGCGTCAACCCCGACGTCGCAGGCATCCGCTTCTACATGAGGTACAGCCTGGCCTCGGTCTACCGCAATGACAGGTTCATCCCCTTCTCCGCGGTGGCCGGGCGGTCATGGTTCCGCCACCTGCTCGCCGACAACAGGCGCACGTGGTGGTTCGTCGACGAAGAGCAGGGAAGCCCTGCGGGGCGCTCCTTCGTGCGCGTGGCCCGCAGTGTCTTCAGCAGCCAGGACATCAACGAGCTCACCGGCATCATCCAGTTCGATATTCCCGAGCAGGTGTTGCGCGCAACGCTGGGAAATGCCCTCCTCACCGAATCGACGGCGGTGCTGCTCCTCAACGAGCAGGGCCAGACGGTAAGCTCGGCCGGGGTCGTTTCGCTCAAGCGGGACGGTGAGCTCTGGCGGAAGGCCTCGGCGCGCAGTTCGGTCGGCCCGGGCGGGGTTTCGTGGAGCACGGTTTCGCTTCCCGGCGCGGGGGCCTTCCTCGTCGGCACGCAGGGTATCGAGAACTCGGACTGGACGCTCCTCCTCGTCGTGCCCTATCGGGACATCGTGCGGCTGAGCTCCCGACCCCTGCGTCAGATGCTCCTCGTGCTCCTCCTCATCATCCCGTTGAGCATGCTCTTCGCCCTCGTCGTGTCCCGCTCCGCGACACGGCGGTTCCAGGACCTCATGGCGGGCATGAAAAAAGTGGTCAACGGCGATTTCTCCGTCACGCTCCGGCCGCAGAACAGGGACGAGATCGGCCAGCTTACCGAGAGCTTCAACATCATGATCTCCGAGATCGAGCAGCTCGTCGACGAGAAGTACCGCCTGGGAAAAGAGGTGAAGCAGCTCGAGCTCAAGGCGCTGCAGGCACAGATCAATCCCCATTTCCTCTACAACACCCTCGACCTGATCAACTGGATGTCGCTGAAATACGAGGCGGAGGAGATACGGGCGGTGGTCAACGCTCTGTCGCGCTTCTACAAGCTGAGCCTTGGCCGCGGGGAAGACACGGTGAGGCTCCGCGACGAGATCGAGCACGCCCGCGCGTACGTCCAGATCCAGAACATGCGCTACGAGGACTCCATACGCCTGGAGGTCGACGTGCCGGAGGAGCTGCTGGACTGCCCGATCCTCAAGCTCGTCGCACAGCCGCTCGTCGAGAACGCCATCCTGCACGGGATCATGCTGAAGCCCGACGAGAAGGGGACCATCCGGATCAGCGCCGCCCTGGACGGCCCCGCGCTCGTGGTCTCCGTCGAGGATGACGGGGCCGGCATGTCGGAGGAGACGCTCCGGAGCGTCATGTCGGGAACGCTGCAATCCGCCGATCACCACGGCTACGGCGTGCGCAACATCCACGAAAGGCTCTTTCTGAACTACGGGGAAGGCTACGGCCTCGTCTTCGCGAGCGCGCCGGGCGCGGGAACCCGCGTCGAGATCCGGGTCCCGGCGGTCACTCCCCTCACCAGCAAGGAGGAAAAGCATGAGCGAT
The DNA here is from genome assembly GCA_003141795.1 of Spirochaetaceae bacterium. The sequence goes on from PLNO01000210.1 coordinate 2,278, forward strand.
CTCTGGGTTGACCTGCCGGCGACGGACGTGCCGGTGCGCCCCGCGCTCCCGCGGCTGGGCGGACGAAACCCTCAGGGGGACACGATCGGTGTGACAACTGCGTCCTTGACCTGGAACGGCGCTCCCTGGCTTCCCGTCGCGGGAGAGATCCACTTCGCGCGCCTCCCGCGGGAGCGCTGGAAGGACAGCCTGCTCGCGATGAAGGCGGGGGGAGTCGACATCGCCTCGCTATACGTGTTTTGGATCCACCATGAGGAGGAGCAGGGAGTTTTCGATTGGTCGGGGAACAGGGACTTGCGGGGCTTCATCGCGGCGTGCGCCGAGACGGGGATGCTCGCCATCGTGCGCATCGGGCCGTTCTGCCACGGGGAGGTGAGGAACGGTGGTCTTCCCGACTGGCTCTACGGCCGCCCCTTCCGGGTGAGGTCCAATGACGAGCCGTATCTGGGGTTCGTGCGGCGCCTGTACGGTGAGATCGGTCGGCAGCTTGCGGGGCTGTACTTCAAGGACGCCGGACCCGTCATCGGAATCCAGCTTGAAAACGAGCTCTTCCACGCCGGCGCGCCCTGGGAGACGACCCCGCGGCTGTGTATGGAGTACGTGCCCGCGGGATTCGACGGGGTGGACCACCTGCGCAGGCTGAAGGCCATGGCGTTGGAAGCGGGAATGGTGGTGCCGCTGTACACGGTGACGGGATGGGGAGGTGCTGCGATCCTCCCGGGGGAAACGCTCCCCCTGTACGGCGGCTACGCCTACTGCCCCTGGAACGTGACGCCCAACCGGCCCGAGCATGCACCGACGGGGGAATACGTGTTCAGGGACTTTCACGCATCAGGGGTTTCCTACGGCATCTTCGATCCCCCCTATGATCCCTCGGCCCTCCCCTTCGCCTGCTGCGAGCTGGGCGGCGGCATGCAGTCGTGGTACGGGTACAGGTTCGCCGTGGAGCCGCAGAGCGCGGAGGCTATGGCGCTCGTGAAGATCGCCGGTGGCTGCAGCCTCCTCGGCTATTACATGTACCACGGCGGCTCCAACCCCGTCGGAAGGCACGCGTTCCTCAACGAGCACGTGACGCCGCGGATCTCCTACGATTTCCAGGCCCCGGTCGGAGAGTTCGGCCAGGTCCGCGAATCGGCCCGACGCCTGCGCAGGCTCCACCTCTTCCTGCAGAGCTTCGGCCGGCGCATGGTCGCCATGCGGACGCTGCTCCCGGAGGGAGCGGCTGCAATCGCAGCCACCGACACGGAGACGCTGCGCTACGCGGCCCGGGCAGGGGGGGAGGAAGGCTTCCTCTTCCTCTGCAACTACCAGGACCATGTGGCGATGAAGGACCATCACGACGTCGCCTTCCGACTGCCACTTTCCGATGGTGAGCTGCGTCTTCCCCGTACAGGGGGGCTCACCGTGCGCCGCGAAGACAGCGCGATCCTCCCGTTCAACCTCGCCATCGCCGATCTTCGATTGATCGGAGCGACGACCCAGCCGCTCGCCCGTATCGACGTCGACGGAACCCTCCATTATTTCTTCTTCGCGCATGACGGCATGCGGGCCGAGTATTGCTGGGATCGAAACACTCTCGCCGAAGCCCCCGGTGGGGACGCGGAAAGCACCTTCGAGGGCAGCCGTCTCTGGCTCTGGCCGACCACGGGCCTGGGCTCGCCGATGACGCTCCGAAGCGCCTCCGGGCGCAGGATCGCGGTCCATACGCTCTCCGAAGCGGAATCCCTCGGCTGCCATCGCCTCACGGCGTGGGGGCGCGAAAGGCTCGTGATCGCGGATTGCGACCTCCACGAGGATGCCGGCCGCATAGTGCTCACCCACCGGGGAGCGGAGGCGCGGAGCCTTTCGATGGAGGTGTTCCCGCGCATGACGGCCAGGCTTGCAATCGATTCCGGAGCGCTCTCCATAGACCAGAAGCCGCAGAGCACAAGGGTACGAGTCGATCTGCCCGGCCGTGCGACCCCGATCGCCGTCTCCCACACGGCGGCGGGTCCGGTCGAGGTCAGGGTGCCGCGCTCGTCGTTCGAGGGCGTGCATGAGCTCCTTCTCTGCGTCGACTATGACGGGGATATGGGCAACGCCTTCATCGACGGCGCGCTCGTCGCCGACAACTTCGCCAACGGTCGCGAATGGGAGATCGGCCTGTCGGGGCTCCAGTCGCGATTGAACGACGCGCCCCTGTGCCTGCGCATCACGCCGCGGCGCGAGGGCAGCGTCGTCGTCAGCGAATCCGCCATGGCGATGAAGACCGAGCTCGTCGGCAAGGAGATCGCGGAGGTCCGCTCCGTGCGAGCCGAGCCCGTACGGGAGGTCCGCATCGCCGCCGCGGACTGAGATCCGCCGCTGATTCGGTCCCCTTCAGCGATCCAAGCTCGCTCGTTACCTCCTCCCCTCGCCTCATCGCCGAAAAGTGCACAAAATAGCCGATTTGTCTAAGAGGGAAAACTCGCATTGCATGCTATAAGCAACGGCGGTCGCCTGATTTCACGATCGACAGGAGCATGTAATGAGAAAGATCCTTCGAGGTATGGTGGTTCTGGCGCTGTTCACGCTGGCCGCGGCCGGAGTGTACGCGGCCGATGCCAAACCGGGAACGCTGGTGTGCGTCGGGTTGTATTCGGAGACATCCGACGGCTCGGTCAGCTCCAGGGTGGGCACCGGCCAGTGGATCGTGGTCAAGGTGGGCGACATCATCCCCGCCAACGCCGAGATCCGCATCAACGTGGAACGGGACTGGATAGAGGTCACGCCGGCCAACAATCCCAACGCAGTGTACGAGATCGACGAGCCGGACTCGGGAGAGCTCGTCAAGAAGGTGCCCGACATTCTCAAAGGGAAGCCCAAGCTCGTGAGCTTCCCCAAGCCGAAGGGTGCCACCCCCGACCCGAAGTACAAGGACAAGCTGGTCGTCATGCAGTACCTCGGGCGGCAGGTCTACGTCACCGCCGACGGGGACGAGAACGACCTCAAGTACGGTGACGTGCTGGACCTCAAGGGGAAGGTACAGATCATCGCCATCAACAACACGATCAATCTCGTGAACGCGGCCGGCAAGATCACGCAAGTCATCGGTCCGCTGAAGTTCGACGTCGAACAGGTGCTCACCAACAAGAAGCTCTACAAATATCTGAATGTCCCCAAATGATCGGAACGAAGGAGGAAACTGGCAGGGAGAGAAGAAAGCACAGGAGAGAATCCGTCGAGCGGTGAGCTGGCGGGAAACGGGAAACAGTATGAGGGTTTTCTCCGTCGAGAGAGGCGGAGAAAAGAAACGCAAGAGTTCTTTCGGAGGAGGAATCTTGATGAAGAGCTGGGGAAAAGTCCTTGCATTCGTGGCTGTGGCGATGATGGTGGTCTCCGTGGCCGCGATCGCCGCGCCCAAGACCTGGGTCGTGGGTTTCTCTCAGATCGGTTCTGAGAGCGAATGGCGAACCGCCGATACGATGTCCGTTCAGACCGCCATTGGCGAAGAACCGTCCCTCGTTCTGGTTTACTCCGATGCACAGCAGAAACAGGAGAACCAGATCAAGGCACTGCGCTCGTTCATCGCGCGCAAGGTCGACGTGATCCTGTTCACGGCGCTGGTCGAGACGGGCTACGGCCCCGTCCTGGCAGAGGCGCAGAAGGCGAAGATTCCCGTCATCATGATCGACAGGGACGTCGCCAAGGAAGACCAGAAGTACAGGCTGACGATCATGGGATCCGATTTCATCAAGGAAGGGGAGAAGGCAGGGCTCTGGCTCGCCAAGTACCTTAAGGACAAGGGCATCGATGACGGGACGACTCCGATCGACATCGCCGAGCTCCAGGGCACCACGGGCTCCGCTCCCGCCGTTGAAAGGGCCGAAGGCTTCCGGCACATCTCCAAGGACCATGCCAACTGGAACATCGCCCACTCGCAGGACGGTGACTTCACCTCTTCGCAGGGCAAGCAGGTCATGGAAGCGTTCCTGAAGGCCGACCCGAAGATCCAGGTCCTCTTTGCGCATAACGACCAGATGGCGCTCGGCGCGATCCAGGCCATCAAGGAGGCTGGATTGCAGCCCGGCAAGGACATCACCATCGTCAGCATGGACGCGGTGAAGGGAATGTTCCAGGCCATCGTCGCCGGCGAGGCGAATGCCACCATCGAGTGCAACCCGCTGCTCGGGCCCCAGGCCGTGCAGGCCATCAAGGATCTCAGGGCAGGGAAGAAGCTCCCCGCCCGCATCTGGACGATTGAAAGCCAGTTCGACGCAATGAACGCCGAAGCGGCACTGCCGAGCCGCCAGTACTGATCGCAGTTTCGGCTTTTCTGTTCGGTGAACGAGAGGCCATCCCGGATCCGGGATGGCCTCGATGTACGGTCCGCTGATACGCCGATCACGACACAGGAGGAGGCGTGAGAATGTCCGAAAGCACTCCCATACTGGAAATGAAGAACATCAGCAAGAGTTTCCCCGGCGTCCAGGCATTGTCGAACGTGGATTTCCGGCTCTTCAGGGGAGAAGTGCACGCCCTCATGGGTCAGAACGGCGCGGGCAAGTCGACCCTGGTCAAGGTGCTCACCGGCGTCTACACGCACGACGCGGGGGAAATGCTGCTGGAGGGCAAGCCGTTCAGGCCCGATTCTCCCCTCGCCGCACAGAGGCTGGGGATCAGCACCGTGTACCAGGAGGTCAACCTCTGTCCGAACCTTTCGGTCGCTGAGAACATCTTCGCCGGAAGGCAGCCCATGCGTTTGGGAACGATCGACTGGAAAAAACTGACGCGAAGGGCCGAGGACATCCTGAAGCAGCTCAACCTCGTCATCGACGTGACGCAGATCCTCTCGTCCTACTCCCTTGCCGTTCAGCAGATGGTGGCGATCGCCAGGGTCCTCGATATCTCCTCGAAGATCCTGATCCTCGACGAGCCGACGTCCAGCCTCGATGAGACCGAGGTGGAGCAGCTCTTCAAGGTCATCAGGTCATTGCGGGATCAGGGAATGGCCATCATCTTCATCACCCATTTCCTGGATCAGACCTACCAGATATCGGACAGGATCACGATCCTGAAAAACGGCGAGTTCGTGGGAGAGCACAGGACCGAAACGCTGCCGAAGCTGGAATTGATCGCCAAGATGCTCGGCAAGGAATTGTCGGAGTTCAGCTATGCGGCGGACAAGGATCAGCGAAAGAGGGCGGCAGCGTTCGCAGGCAAGGACATACAGGGTGTGCTTACCGTGAAGTCCCTCGGGTTGCGCGGCTCCATCGCGCCCTTCGATCTCGATCTGAACGAGGGGGACGTGCTCGGGCTGGCGGGGCTCCTGGGCTCGGGCAGAACGGAAATGGCACGGCTCATCTTCGGGATCGACGGGGCGAGCCAGGGCGAAATCCGTATAAAGGGAAAGAAGACGGCGGTCAACTCTCCCCGAAGCGCAATGATGGCAGGGATGGGCTTCTGCTCGGAGGACAGGAAGAACGAGGGCATTTTCGCGGAGCTCACCGTTCGGGAAAACATCGTGCTCGCCCTGCAGGCCCGGCGCGGGATCTTCAACCACATCGCGACCCGCAAGCAGATGGAGATCGCCGACGAAATGATCAAGGCCCTGGCGATCAAGACCCCGAGCGCGAACAGCAGGGCCGGTCAGCTGAGCGGAGGCAACCAGCAGAAAGTGATGCTCGCCCGATGGCTCGCCACCAACCCGATCGTGCTCATCCTGGACGAGCCGACGCGCGGCATCGACGTCGGAGCGAAGCTGGAGATCATGGAGCTGATCCTGAACCTCAGCAAGCAGGGCATCGGCGTCATCTTCATCTCAGCCGAGTTCGAGGAGGTGGTCCGCTGCAGCAGCCGCATTGCCGTCCTGAAGGACAAGGTGAAGATCGCGGAATTGCACGGCGAAGAGATGAACGAGAACAGCATCATGCGAACGATCGCGGGAGGGAATTAGCATGAAGATCTGGAAAACGCTGAGTCGAAGCAAGCTCCTGTGGCCCCTCGTCGCCCTTGCGGTCCTCATGCTCTTCAACGTGTTCTTCACGCCCCACTTCTTCCACCTGGAGGTCAAAGCAGGTCACCTGTACGGCAACCTTATCGACATTTTGAAGAACGGCGCCCCGATCATGCTCCTGGCCATCGGTATGACGCTGGTCATCGCGACGCACGGCATCGACATCTCAGTCGGTTCGGTCGTGGCCGTATCGGCAGGCGCCGTGGCGATCCTCATCGGGGGAGACCTCGCCGGCCATCCCAAATACCCCATCGCGGTGGCCATGGTCGCCGCCCTCCTGGTGTCCACGGCAGCAGGCATGTGGAACGGGATGCTCGTGTCGCGGGTCCGCATGCAGCCGATCATCGCGACGCTGATCCTTTTCGTCGCGGGCCGCGGTATCGCGATGGTGTTCACCAACGCGATGGTCATCTGGCTCTACGCCAAACCGTTCGCCATCCTGGGGCAAGGATACGTCCTGGGCCTCCCCTTCTCCATCTACATCGTGCTCTTCCTGCTGCTTCTCACGTCCCTGGTCACCCGAAGGACCGCGGTGGGCATGTTTATAGAGGCCGTGGGAATCAACCCGACCGCGGCCCGCTTCTCCGGCATCAACGCCAAGAACATCATCTTCTGGGTCTACGCGTTCAGCGGACTCTGCGCGGGCATCGCGGGACTCATCGTGTGCTCCACCGTCATGAGCGCCGACGGCAACAATGCGGGGAACCTCTTCGAGCTGGACGCGATCCTCGCCGTCGTCCTGGGGGGCACGTCGCTCAACGGGGGCAAGTTCTACCTGCTGGGAAGCATCATCGGCGCGCTCATCATCCAGACCCTCACGACGACGATCTACGCGTTCGGCGTCCCGGCCGATATCGCCCCCGTCGTCAAGGCGTTCGTCGTCTGGGCGGTCTGTCTCGTGCAGTCGGAGAGGTTCAGATCCCGCATCACGCGGGTGTTTTCCGGACGGGAGGTCACGACATGAACAGGCGACGCCTCATCGGCTCCCGGAACCTTCCGGTCCTCGTCACCCTCGGGTTGTTCATCGTCATGTTCGGATCGGGCTCGGTCCTCTTTCCGGGGTTCTTCTCCCTGCAGAACTTTCTCAACCTCTTCATCGACAACGCGTACCTCCTCATCCTCGCGGTGGGCATGACCTTCGTGATCATCTCCGGCGGCATCGACCTCTCCGTGGGGTCCATGCTCGCCCTGTCCGGGATGGTGACGGCGAGCCTCCTGGAAAAAGCCCACATGAGCCCGGCCCTCGTCATTCCGCTCGTGCTCCTCATGGGGATCGCGCTGGGTCTTTTCATGGGGTATCTGATACAGGCCTTCGACCTGCCGCCCTTCATCATCACGTTGGCAGGGCTGTACCTCGCACGGGGTCTCTGCTACGTCGTCAGTCTCTTCACGATCGCCGTCAAGAACGATTTCTTCGAATCCGTGGCGCATGCCCAGATCAAGATCTCGGAGAACAGTTTCCTTTCGCCTGGCGCGCTGATCGCCATAGCCGTCGTCGTCGTCGGGTTCTTCGTTTCGCGCTACACGAAGTTCGGCCGCACGGTCTTCGCGATAGGCGGCAGCGAGCAGTCTGCGCTGTTGATGGGGCTGCCGGTCGCCCGCACGAAGATCGCCATCTACGCGCTGAGCGGTTTCTGCGCCGCACTGGCCGGAGTCGTGTTCACTTTCTACACACTCTCCGGCTACGGACTGAACGGCAAGGGAATGGAGCTGGACACGATCGCCACCGTGGTGATCGGTGGTACCCTGCTCACGGGCGGCGTCGGGAGCATCCTGGGCACGGTGCTGGGCGTGCTCGTGTACGGGAGCATCCAGGTGCTGATCGTGTTCCAGGGCACGCTGAACTCCTGGTGGACGAGGATCGTGATCGGTTTCCTCGTCTTCGTGTTCTGCTTCCTCCAGAGGGTCTTCGAAGGGTGGAAAGCGACGACCGTCACCGGCATTCCCAAAGAGGCCGGAAAGGTGCAGGCGGCGAAATGAGCATTGTGGATACCGCGGCCCGCACACCGCACGATCCTGCCGAAACCTGGGAGCTCGAGTACGAGGAAAGCCGGGAGAACCCGTACGACCGCGGGATCCAGGAAATCTATCCACATTCGCCGCACCGCGCGGAGGACATCCCTTCCGGCGCGATGAAGACGTTGGACGAAAGCTGTCGTATCGAAGGGCTCCATCAAGTCTTCCTGCTCCCTCGCGCGGCGCGGCCAACGGGACGCGAGGGACACCGGGCCATATCGCCGTCGAGCGTATTGGGAATCGGCACAAGAGCCGTCGGCTTGTGGACGGGAGAGCGCGAACGCGGGGTAAAGGTGGTCATTCCCCTCGACAGGATTTCCGCGATAGAGGACGTCACGATCCTTCTCTACAGCAGGCTCAGCATCCTCTCCTCAGCGGAAAGGCTGACGATTCGCTTCAACACGCTGGCGCGCTCCAGCCTCAGGCCGGTCCTCCTGGGGCTGCGGGAGAGGCTTGCCGGCCCTCCGTTGTCGCTCCCGCAGGAAGAAGAGCAGGGCCGGGATCTCCCCGTCAAGTGGAGACGCCTTATCCGCACACCCTTCGTCAGGTTCCGCGAGGGCGCGCCCGTGGCCAGCCGTTTTACCATTGTCCCCCGCAGGTCACGCGACGACGTGGAACGGGGCCAGCTCTTGGTCGTCAATCCTTACGAGCTCGTCTACATGTGCGACCCTCTGGAATCGTCACATAATTACGGTGAGGATTCCTTCATCGTCCCCCGATCGCGGATCACGAGGATCCGCGCAATGGCGCGGTACCTGGAGGTCGCCTCCAACGGGGCGCGCTTCTCCCTGACAATGGAGCCAGCGCTCCGCGAAGCCGCAGCCCGCTGGCTCGCCTAGTATTTGCGGGTGGGAAGCACCTGACGGGCCACCTCGGCAGGAAACACCTCCTCCGCGGTGATGAGGCGGACGGGAAGGTCCTTGCCTGACTCGTAGTCCTTGACCGCCTTCATGAGCTGCGGGCCGAGCAGCGGGTTGCATTCCACGGAACAATTCAGGGTCCCCGCGATCATGGCATTGAAGGCGCCCCGCACCGCATCCACGGAGACGATCGTCACGTCCCGCCCCGGCTTCATTCCCGCCTCCTTCATGGCGTCGATGGCGCCGAGTGCCATGTCGTCGTTGTGCGCGAACAGGACGTCGATCTTCGTTCCGCTGGAGCGCAGTCTTGCCAGTATCGTGGCCATGACCTCCTTGCCGACCCCGCGGAAGAAATCCCCGCTCTCCGAGGCCACGATGCGGTAGTTGGGGTGGTCCTTCATGACCTCTTCGAAGCCGATCGTGCGATCGATGGCGGGCGCGGATCCGACGGTACCGGAGAGCTCCACGATGTTCACCGGTTCCTTCGTATTCATGCGATCCACGAGCCAGTGCGCCGCCCGGCGTCCCTCCTCCACGAAGTCGGACCCCATGAAGGTGACCCAGAGGGATTCATCCTTCACGTCCACCGTTCGGTCGGAGAGGAAGACCGGAATGCCTGCAGCCTTGGCCTCCTTCAAGACGGGCTCCCACCCCGATTCGACAATGGGGGAAAAGGCGATGGCATCGACCTTGCGCGCTATGAAGNNTAACATGAGGTCGATGCCGGCTTTACGCGCCGCCGTCTTGATCGATTCCGTGTTCGCCAGGCGCCATTCGCTCTCTTTGCCCACCTGGGCGAAGCCCAGGACAATGCGATGGTCGGGGGCCAGGCGCTGCCGGGGAGAAGAGGCCAGAGCGCCGTTGGCGAGGATCGACTCGGTCACCAGGGAGGTGCGGAGGATCATCTTCTTCGGGATCCCGCCCTCGTGGCGCAGGACGTCCATCCCGTAGATCACCGCCTCCTTGCCGCCCGTCGGGCAGGTGAAGGTGGCGGTAAGAACGTGATTTCTGACGAGCTCGATCCCCCCCTGCGCCCCGGGGAGCCCGTCGATGCCGACGAATCGCACACCGCTGATCCCCAGCTTCTCCGCGGCGCGGTAGGCTCCGTACGCCATGGCGTCGTTCTGCGCGAAGACGACGTCCACCTTCCCGTGAACGCGCAGCCAGGCCGTACACTCGTCCTCCGCCTTGTCGCGCAGCCAGTCGGCGATGATGGTGCCGGCAATGGTGATGTGCGGCGAGTGGCTGATGGCCTCCTTGAAGCCGATGCTGCGGTCAAGCACGGGCGGAGAGCCCGACCTGCCGAGGATCTCCAGCACCCGCCCCCCGTTGGCGCCGAGCAGCTCCTCAATGTACTGACCGGCCTGCTTTCCGATGAGCCGGTTGTCCGGACCGATGAAAAGCGAGTAGTTGTATCCTTCCACCGACCGATCCAGAAGGATGACCGGGATCTTCGTGTTGGCTTCCGCGATGACGGGGGTCAGCGCGCTCGTGTCGTTGGGGGAGATGATGAGCAGATCGATTCCAGAGTCCAGCAGCTTGTGCACGTCCAGGATCTGGCGGCCGTTGGAGTCCGCGGCATCGGTAAAGACGACGCGCAGGTTGTCGTACGCCAGCGCCTCCGCTTTGATCTCCTCCGCCATGGTGACGCGCCACGGCTCGGAGAGGTTTGCCAGGGAGACGCCGATGATGTACTGGTACGCGGGGGGAGTTTCGGCCTCCCTGTTGCACGAAATGCACGCCGCGGCCAGCAGCGCCAGTGCGATGAGCCTCACAGCGCGACCCCTCATGGGCGATTGGCCCCCTCCCCCGCTCCCCGACGAAAGGATTGCGGCGGCCGACCGAAGACCTTCTTGAACGCCCTGCTGAAGTAGTGCTGGCTCTGGTAGCCGACCGCCTCCGCCACTTCGTACACCTTGACCGCTGGGTCGCTCATGATCTGCACGGCCTTGTTGATCCGCACGCGGGTGAGATAGTCGACGAAGGAGAACCCCGTCTCCTGTTTCAGCAGCCTGCTGAGATACCCCGGGCTGATCTCCACCGCTCCGGCGACCTCTTCGAGGGACAGCTCGGGCTTGCTGTACTGCGCGTCGATGTAGTTCTGCGCCTGCACGACGATCCCGCTGTTCCCGTTCTTGCGGGCCACCTCCGCTTCCAGTGTCTCATAGGTGTCGGCGATGCCCTGTACACCTCCTCCGACGCCTGCTTGCGCGACGACGAGCGCGAGGGAGAGCGTTTCCGCCACACGGGACTCCACCGCACCCAGCGCGGCGCCCCAGGCTGCGTCATTGGAGCATTCAGCGAGGCAGACGATGTCTCCGTTCTCGTCGAAGAAAGACGAAATCAGCTTCAGGTCGTGCATGACCTCGGCGATGATACCCTGGACGGCAAGGAGCGTCAGGCGCCTGTCGCGCTCCATCGGCAGGTCGGAGTGGGGAAAGCCTTCCACCACGTGGATGAGGGCCATCGACTGGCGCTCTGCGATCCGTACGCCGAGGAAGGCGGCCTGCTCGTCGGTCTCCGTTCGCGAGAGGCGGCCGTTGACGAGGTCCCTCATGAACCGCTCCTGGAGCAACGGCATGGTCCGCTCCAGCTGCTCCCGCGCCCNNAGCCGGCGAGCTGATTGCGGGATACGGGCTTCAGGACGTACTCGAACACCCGCAGCTCGAGGGCCTTTTTCGCGTACTCGAACTCGTCATGGCCCGTGACCACGATGACCACGCAGTCGCTCCAGACCTCGTTGAGCCGCTCGATCAGCTCGAGGCCGTTGAGGAACGGCATGCGGATGTCGATGAGCAGGATGTCGGGCTTCTTCTCCGCGGCGAGGGCGAGCGCGGATTCCCCGTCCTCCGCTTCCGCGACGACATCCATGTCGTCCCGCAGCTCGGCGATGGAGCTCTTCAGGCCCCGACGGATCTTCGGCTCGTCGTCAGCTATCATCACCGTCCACATCGGATCACTCCTCCGCCAGGATCAAAGGATGAAGGACCTCGACCGTCGTCCCCTCGTTCAGCGAGCTCTGGAAACGAAGCCCGTAGCGCGCCCCGAAGGAAAGCTGGATCCGCTCGTGGACGTTGCGCACGCCGTACCCCGAGCTCCCCTCATCGGGGGAAGGGGCCGCGCTGAGGTGCGCTCGGACCTCGGCGAGCTTTTCCGGGCTCATGCCTGCCCCGTCGTCCCGTACACGCAGGACGAGCATGCTGTCGCGGATCGTCGCCTCCACGTGGATGGAGCCGTGCCCCCGGCGCTCCTTGATTCCGTGGTAGATGGCGTTTTCCACCAGGGGCTGCAGCGTGAGCTTCAATACCATGTAGGGCAGGGTGGCATCGTCCACGGAGAAGAAGAAATCGAACTTCTCCTCGTAGCGTGCCTTCATGATGACGAGGTAGCTGCGCACGTGCTCGAGCTCGTCGCTGACGTGCACCATCTCCTTGCCGCGCGACAGGCCGATGCGGAAGAGGCTCGTGAGAGCGCCGACGACCTCGACGATGTCCGCTGCGCCGTGCTCTTTCGCCATCCACTGGATCGTATCCAGCGTGTTGTACAGGAAGTGCGGCTTGATCTGCTCCTGGAGCATCTTCAGCTCGGTCTCCCGCTTGCCCTGCTGCTCCCGATAGACCATGTCGATGAGCTTCTGGATCTCTTCGATCATCGCGTTGAAGCTCTGGCCCAGGTGCCCGATCTCGTCGCCCTGCGTGCCTTCGTAGCGCACGCCGAGGTTCCCCTCTTCCGCCTCCTTCATCAGGGACTCCAGGGCGATCACCGGCCGGGCAATGGAGGAGGCGAAGATGATCGAGATGATGACGCCGAGGACAAGCGTGATGAGCGCGATCAGGAGCGAGTAGTTGCGGATGACGCTCACCTTGCTCATGATCTCGTTCAGGGGGAACACCCCGACGGTCCTCCAGTGGGTGTAGTCGGATGCCTGGAACAGGATCTGGTAGTCCGCGCCGCGGATCCTCCTGACCATGCTGGTCTGGCCGGAGTCCATCCATTCGTCCCGCACGCGGTAGACGACCGGATTGACGGGGGCGTACACGATGGCGCCTCCGGGGGCATCGATGAAGAGGAAGCCGCCCTGGCTCACGGTCATGTCCACGAAGATGTCTTCCAGCACCTGCAGCTTCAGGTCAATGAGCACGACCCCCTTGCACCGCCCGGTGCGGGCATCCACCACCGCCTTGACGATGGAGACCACGTCGTCGGCGCTGTACTCCGCGTTGTTGCGCAGGTTCCTCCCGATGGGGCGCGGGAGGAGCTGAACGGTGCCGAGGTTCTCCACCGCCCTGCGGTACCAGCCCTCGTCGGTGAGGGGGTCCCGCGTAATGGGCTGGATCTCGTTGCTCAGGGAAAAGTCGTCGGCGCTGGCGAGCAGGATCCCTGCGATTTCCGAATGCGCGTCCGACACCGCGCGCAGGAGATGCCGCGCACCATCCGCGCGCGCAGCAGTGAAGGACTCCGGGGTCCCCACGAATCCGAAGAAGGTCCGCACGTCGCTGTCGGCGGTCACGACGGAGATGATGCTGTCCATCTCCTGCACGTAGAACTCTATGGTGCGCGTGACCTGCCGGATGAGCTGCGCCGTGTGGGACGTGGCCTCCGCTTCAATGGTCCGTGCAGAGATGAGCGGGCCGAGGATGCCCAGCGTCAGCAACGGGATGAGGATCACGAGGGAAAAGGAGACGATGATCTTGGACCGGATGCTTCTGAGCCGCAGAGCCACCCCCCGGAGCGTTCAATCCATGGTAGGGGGCACGGGGGAAAATTGCAAGGAAAAAAGGGCCGCCCCCTACCTCATGCCAGAGTAGACCTGGGCAAGCGTCGCCATGCCCCGCTCGATGTCCGCCTCGTCCGTGTTGGAGAAGTTCAAGCGCAGCGTGTTCTGCCCTCCCCCGTCAGCGTAGAACGCCTCCCCGGGCACGAAGGTCACCTTCTCGGCGAGTGACTTCTCGAAGAACGCGAGTGACGACATCCCCTCGGGAAGCGTCATCCAGAGGAACATCCCCCCCTCGGGCTCCGTGCAGGAAACCTCGGCGGGGAACAGGGCGTGCACCGCGGCAACCATCGTATCCCTCTGGCGCCGATAGGCCTCCCGAATCACGGCGATATGCTCCTCCACGTCATTGTCGCAGAGGTAGCGGTGCACGATGCGCTGGGTAAGCTCGTTGGAGTGGAGATCGGCCGCCTGCTTCGCGATGATGAGCTGTTCCCTCACGTCCCCTCCCGCGCAGATCCAGCCGAGCCGCACGCCGGGGGAAACGATCTTGGAGAAAGTGCCCAGGAGCATGGTCGAGTCCGTGTTCCCCCCTTCGCGCTGCACCCAGGTCCTGAGCGCGGGGCTTTCCGTCCCCATGAAGCGCAGCTCCCCGTAGGGATCGTCCTCCAGGAGCATCGTGGAAGAACGGGCAAGGAGCCGTGCCACCTCCCTGCGCCGCTCGGCGGTGTAGCTGATACCCGAAGGGTTCTGGAAATTGGGAATGGCGTAGAAAAGCTTGGGCGAGCCGTTCTGGAGGGCCTGACCGAGCTCCCGTGCGCAGACGCCCTCGTGATCGAGGGGCAGCGCACTGAAGTGCGGCTCGAAGAACGCGAAGCACTGCAGTGCGGCGAGATAGGAGGGTCGTTCCACGAGGATCGTGTCGCCCTGATCGACGAAAATCTTCGCGGCGAGGTCCAGACCCTGCTGGGAGCCGTTGAGCACGAGGATCTCGTCGGGGCTGACCCGGGTACCCTTTGCCGCGTAACGCTCGGCGATCTTCTCTCGCAACGGAGGGAAACCCTCAGTCGTGGCATATTGAAGCGCAGAGGCACCCTCCGTGGAAAGCACCTTGCGCGAGGCTTCCTCGAGCTCCCGGATGGGAAAAAACCGGGGATTGGGGAGCCCGCCGGCAAAGGAGATGATCCGGGGATCCACGGCGGCCTTGAGGATCTCCCGGATGAACGACTTGTGGATGGAGGACATTCTTCTGGATAATGGGGTCATGAGCAAGAACTGTGCAGCGCACGGGGCTCTTGTTCAAGAGCCCCGATGGCCTGTTACCCCTTGGCGGGCGGATCGATCCCTATCGAGGTCGCGGTGAGCCCTCCGCCGGCAGAGGCGGATACGCGCACGGTCACCTTCTGCCCGACGGCGAGGGCGGAGACCTTCACCGCCACCAGACGATGGATCAGCGCGCTGTCGGGAACGGTGATCTTCGCCGTTCCGTCGGCGTAGGTCATGGTGAGGTCACAGCCGTTCACCGCTTTTACGTACTGGGTGACCAGGGCGTTCGTCATCACCTGCCCGTCGGTCATGCCGAACTGTCCCTTTCGCACCGCCTGGTAGACCTCGGGGGGGAAGATGTTGATGGCCGTTGCGATCAACGAATCCCCGTCCCTGCGCGCCGCCACGCCCAGCGCGTCACCCGGCTTGATCTGATCGAGTGTCGCCGTCTGGCTCTGCCGAACGGTCGTTGCGGAGGTCAGGAGGACCTTGCGGGCAAGGCCGTCCGCGCCCGTCACCGTGATGCTCCCCGACGTGATCTCCGAGATCGTTCCCTGAACGGGCGCGGAGTTGGACATCGCCTGCGCAAAGACGGCGAAGGGGACTGCCAGGAGGAGGACCGAAAAGAGGAGAGCCGCGTTGAGCGGTCGATTGTGTCGCTTCATGCCTCTAAGGTACATAGCGCAACTGCAGATCGTCCACATGAGGAGCGCGCAGGTATCTCACGGCTGAGGAGGTGCAGCGCTCCCCGACCCCGGTTCAGGTCCCCTCGCGCCTACAGCGCGGGCTGGTCCATGGGGGGCTCGGCCGGCGCTCGACGCAGGGCGTCGACAACCCCTCCCGATGCGGGCGTCTCCGGGCGCGGCGTCTCCGCCGCATTTCCGAAGCTCCGCTCGGGAAAGAGAATGGCAAGGGCATCGAGTACCGAATCGGCGAAATGGAACGTCATCGCGTCGAGCACCTCGTTGGGGATCTCCTC
>PLNO01000192.1 GCA_003141795.1 Spirochaetaceae bacterium
GGTGAGCAGCCAGACCGACCCCGGTGACATCATCATCCTGGAGGCGAGGAACCTGGGGTTGAAAGGCTTCTTCAAGGACGTCAGCTTCCGCCTCCGCAAGGGAGAGGTGCTCGGCATCTGCGGGGTGGTGGGCTCGGGTAAGGAAGAGGTCTGTTCTGTTCTTTGCGGAGATGACAGCGCCGATGTGGGACAGATACTCCTCGACGGCAAGGAGCGCCACTTTGCGGATCCGTCCGAGGCCCTGAGCGCGGGGATACTCTCCGTCCCCAAAGAGCGGAGAGAAGAAGGCATCATCGGCATACTGAGCGTCGCGGAGAACATCAGCCTTTCCAGCATGAAGGCAATCAGCCGCCACAGGGTCGTTTCGGGTCGGGAACGTACGAATCGGGCGCTGGACTGGATTCGCAAGCTCAATATCAAGGCTTCCGGGCCGAAGGTGAGCGTGGACACGCTCAGCGGCGGCAACGCGCAGAAGGTCGTTTTTGCGCGGGTGATCTGCGGCGAGAACAGGGTCGTGATACTGAATCACCCGACCCGCGGCGTCGATGTCGGCGCCAAGGAGGACATCTACCAGCTCATCAGGGAGATCACGGAGAAGGGCATAGGAGTCGTGTTGCTCGGGGACACCCTCGATGAGACCATCAGCCTGAGCTCGAGACTCCTCGTGATGAAGGATGGGCTCGTCGTCGCGGAGATGGAATCGTCCCGGGACAACAAGCCGTCGCAGATCGACGTCGTGCGCTACATGATGTGATGGGTTGATGGGGNNTGCTGCTCATCGCGCTGGTGGCCGTGTTTACGGGCATCAATCCACGCTTCATTGGTGCGATCAGTCTGGCCAACATTTTCACTGCCGCCGCTCCACTCCTGTGCCTGTCGCTGGGCGCCACCTTCGTCATTGTAACCGGCGCCATCGACCTTTCGGTGGGCGCGATCGTCTCGGCTTCATGCGTGATCTACGGCCTGACATTTCCCGTGCTGGGCAACTGGAGCGTCCTCGCGGCTCTCGGCTTCGGTTTCGTGGCAGGAAGCCTGAACGGCCTCGTGTTTACCTGGCTGAAGATACCTTCGTTCATGGTGACGCTTGCCGCCGCGGCNNCGGCGCTGGGCAGGGCGATCTTTGCGGTCGGCGCCAGCGAGCGGGCAGCGCGAATGTTCGGCCTCAGGGTGAACTCGACGAAATTCTGGGTCTTCGCCCTTTCGGGCGTCGGGGCCGCACTTGGAGGGGCGCTGTATTCAATCACGCTGAAGACGAGTCTCGCGACGGTCGGCGATCCGGTAACCCTGCTGGCGATTGCAGCGGTGGTTATCGGCGGCACTCCCCTGACAGGGGGAAAGGGAAGCGTCCTGAGGACTCTTCTTGGCGCCCTGCTCGTCGTGATAATCCAGAACGGGCTCAACACGGCGGCCGTGGACCCCTACTGGCAGCAGATCGTGTTCGGTGCATTCACGATACTCGCCGTTTACCTCAACTCGGAGAAAGGTGGCCGGAATCTCATCGTCAAGTAGACACGGTACTGTTTCTCTGAGGCCGTCTCGCATGACTGTGGCTGTGATGAAGGACCTCGAGAAGCGGGGACTGATTTACAGGATCACTTCGGACAAGGCGGTCCAGGAAACGACGCCGGGGAGCGTTGTGCTCAATCGCATCTACGCTTCCTCCCGGGAGTCGGGCGCCCACAGTCTGTTGCTCGTTTCGTTCAACAAGACTGTGATCGATCAGCTTGAGACGCATACCGACTGCGAGGATTGGCTTCTCGTCGGGCCGGAAACCAAGAGGAACATGTATCTCGTCCTTTCTGTGCTCAGCGGCAGAGAACTGGCACAGAAGGCCGCCCGGCGGACCCTCAACGCCGGGGACTTCATCGCGCTGACGGCGGTTTTCAATGATTGTGCCGTCAGCCTCTTCACGATTGCGAAAGGCGTGCCTCACACTGTCGTTGTGGATGCGGGAGGGGACGTGTCGCCCAGCATCTTCGTGGGGCTTTCCGATCGGCTTCCCACGGAGCTGATCGATGTCTCTGGCTGCTGCCTGGCAGTCGAGGAGTAAGTCCCGTCCCGTCTCGCTGTCACTTTTGAAACAACAGAATATTGGTTACTATTTCGTACTAATATTGACAAATAGAAAGTATGGTGGTACAAGTGCCTTGGCTGGACAGAGAACAGGCGCCTCCAAGCACCTCTCAAACAAAAAGCGATCCAAAGAGACTCCGTCGAACCTTGCAAGTCCAGGGAGCGGTGTTGAAGACCGCGGCATGCGGGAAAGGGGCTCATCGTGAATACGGAAAGCTACGTGGCTTCGCAGTCGAAGCTCAGGGCTTCCCCGCGCGCGAAGGCGCTGGCGGCCTCGAATGGTGTGTCGCTGGCGGGCCTGAAGGGCAGCGGACCGGGGGGACGCATCCTCGAACGCGACGTCAAGGCGGTTTTCTTGGCCGGTGCGCCGCGTGGGACACGGTCACAATGGAATGCACCGTCAGTCGCCGTCGCAGAGGCCATCGGAGACGTGCGTACCAATGGTGGCCGAGGAATTTCCGCCCTCTCGTCGCTCGCCGAGGTTGCGGCCAACGCACCTCTGACGATGATGAGCTTCGCCGACGCACGGGAGGTGCAGACTCTCCATCGCAGGCTGGCGGAGAGCCCCCTGGAGATGGGACTACGAGAGATCGCGATCAGCGACATGGTGCTGTACGCCGTCTCTCGCGCGCTGCCGTACCACCCCGAATTGAACGGGCGCATCACGGACGGCGTCCTGGAACGCTTTGACAGCATCGACATCGGATTCGTCGTCGACACCCCCAGAGGTCCCATGGTGCCCGTTATCCGAAACGCGCAGCGATTGTCACTGAGAACACTTGCGCAGGAAGTCTCGCTACTGACAAAGCGCTGTCGAGAGGGTGGGATCAGCTCCGGGGAGCTTGCCGTCGGGACTTTCACCGTCATGGACTTCGGCGGGACCGGAGTCGAGATGCTGACCCCAATGCTCGGTTTTTCGCAGGCGGCCAGCCTCGGGGTCGGCGCTGTCGCCCTGAAGGCGGTAGAAGGGCCCGAAGGGACGGTCGCGCAAAATCCCTACATTGGTCTTTCTCTTGCGTTCAACAAGCTGGTCGTCGATGGCACGACGGGGGCGCGCTTCCTGCAGACCCTCGCGGGAATGCTGTCGCGCGTCGGGCTCTTGATGGCAGAGTAGCGAAGTCCATGAGCATGCGAGCTCCCTCCCCAGGGAACCGCAGCCGAACCGAAGGAGTGTATACAACCCATGCCGAAGTCAATCGTCGTCGATCCCCGGGAGGTGCGGAAGCCGGGCTCGCTCGAGCTTCACAACATACCGCTGAACAGCTATGTCAGCGACGCGAAGAAGGAGCTGAAGAAATACGGCCGTGATCGCCTGCTGGCGATGTACTGCGACATGGTGACCATACGCGAGTTCGAAACCATGCTTTCCGAAATGAAGATACGGGGCTCCTACGAGGGGATCAGCTANNATCAAGACCAAGGGGGCGTTTCAAGGTCTGGCTTATAATCATGCCGGCCCGGCCCACCTTTCCATCGGGCAGGAATCCGCTGTTGTCGGGCAGTGCGCTCCCCTGGGCGTTGAAGACTTCATCTTCGGCTCGCACAGGAGCCACGGCGAGATCCTGGCCAAATGTCTCTCCGCGGTGCACAAGCTGTCCGAAACGACGCTCAGCGGCGTCATGGAAGGCTACCTGCGCGGAGCGCCCCTCCGCGTCGTCGAAAAGGGACACAAGGGCACCGTGAAAGAGCTTGCCGTGGATTACGTGCTCTATGGCACGCTGGCCGAAATATTCGGGCGGGCCAACGGATTCAACAAGGGCATGGGCGGCTCGATGCACGCATTCTTCCTGCCCTTCGGGAGCATGCCCAACAACGCGATCGTCGGCGGCTCCGCCACCATCTCAGTTGGCGCAGCCATGTACAAGCGCATCAACCGCAAACCAGGAATCGTCATCTGCAACAGCGGCGACGGGTCCTCGGCCTGCGGGCCGGTCTGGGAAGCGTTCATGCTGTCCGCCATGGACCAGTACCACACCCTGTGGCCCAAGGAGATCGGTGGCGCTCCGCCAGTCCTCTTCAATTTCTTCAATAACTTCTACGCCATGGGCGGCCAGACCATGGGTGAGACGATGGGATTCGGGACGCTGGCGCGCATAGGCGCGGGTGTCAATCCCGAACAGATGCACTCCGAGCGCATCGACGGGCTGAATCCGCTCGCAGTAGCCGACGCCATCGAGCGAAAGTACCCGATCCTGAGGGAGGGCAGGGGACCCGTGCTGCTGGACGTGGTCACCTACCGCACGACCGGCCACTCCACATCGGACGCGGTCACGTACCGCACCAAGGAAGAGGTGGCGCTGTGGCAGGAGCAGGACTGCATCAAGACCTTCGGGGAGCATCTGGTCTCCGCAAAGATTGCGGCGGAGGCCGACCTCTTAGGCATACGCGCCGAGGTGCTGGCACGCATCAAGCACGTCACCGCCCTGGCAGTCTCACTCGACGTCTCCCCGCGAATAGAGGCGAAGACGGGAATCATCGGGGACATGATGTTTTCAAACGGCAACGTCGAGAGGTTCGACGACCGGCAGCCCGAGATGCTCCTTCGCCCCGAAGAAAGCCCGCGTTCCATCGGCAACGCGCGAAAGTCACGTTCCGCAATCGGTCCAGACGGCAAGTCATTGCCCAAGGCGCAGGTCATCTCCCTGCGCGACGCCCTCTTCGAGGCCGTAATGTACCGCTACGCCGTGGACCCGACCATGATCTCATTCGGCGAGGACGTCCGTGACTGGGGCGGCGCCTTCGCCGTCTACCGTGGGCTCACCGAGGCGATTCCCTATCACCGCCTGTTCAACACGCCGATCGCGGAAGCATCGATCGTCGGGGCCGCAATCGGGTATGGGATGTGCGGCGGCCGCGCCCTGCCCGAGCTCATGTATTGCGACTTCATGGGCAGGGCGGGGGACGAAATCTTCAACCAGATCTGCAAGTGGCAGGCCATGTCGGCGAACGAGATCACGATGCCGGTTGTCCTGCGCGTGTCCGTGGGCAGCAAGTACGGCGCCCAGCATTCGCAGGACTGGACGAGCCTGGCTGCTCACATCCCGGGGCTGAAAGCGATGTTCCCCGTCACCCCGTACGACGCCAAGGGGATGTTGAACCTCGCGCTCCGAGGCACCGACCCGGTGGTGTTCTTCGAGAGCCAGAGAATCTACGACATCGGCGAGCAGTTTGTCGCCGGAGGGGTCCCGACGGGTTACTACGAAGTGCCCGAGGGCCAGCCGGCCGTCCGCCGCGAAGGTTCGGACGTCACCATCGTGACCATCGGCGCCACCCTCTATCGGGCGATCGAGGCCGCCGGCATCCTGCAGGACACGTACAACGTGTCGGCGGAGGTCATCGATGCACGGTTCATCAACCCCCTCGACTACACCCTCATCGCGGAGTCCGTGCGCAAGACCGGTCGCTGCGTCCTGGCGTCAGACGCGTGCGAGAGGGGCTCGTTCCTCCACACGATGGCGACGAACATCACGCGGATGACTTTCGACTCGCTGGACGCCCCCGTGGCAGTGGTGGGCGCTCGCAACTATATTACGCCCCCGGCGGAGATGGAAGACGCCTTCTTTCCGCAGAAGGAATGGATACTCGACACGATCAATGAATGCCTGCTGCCCCTGCCGGGCCACGTGCCGACAACGGACCAGAGTGCCGAAGAGATGAATCGGCGTAACAGCAGGGGGGTATGACCCCGAGGGGGATCGATCGCTTAGGCCTCCTGACGGCGTGCGCGCGGAAGCCGGCCGCCCTTTGGTCACGTTGCCGTTGGGGACCCCTGTCCAGGTTCGGGGGACACGTGTATAGTTATGCCTGTAATGGCTATGCCGCGGCGAAACTCTACGCAGCGTCGATGGCGGGTACTACCCCTCGATTGTTGCGCCGCACGGGCGAGGGTCGGCAAGACGGTCAGGTGTCTTCGGGACAACGAGATTTCAGTGACGGTTGGTGACACAGGGTCAATGGAACGCTCGGACGCTTTTGTGGAGGGAGGGACGCATGTTTGCAGAAGAGCGAAAACTGAAGATACTTGACTTCCTTACCGAACACAGGAAGGCGACCGTAAACGAACTAGTAACCATCCTGGAAGTCTCGAACACAACCATCAGGAATGACTTGCGTGATATGGAGAATGAGAAGCTTCTCATAAGGACGCATGGCGGAGCGATGCTGAGGACACGCTCGGGATTCGAGCCCGACCCCTATGAAACGCCGATAAAGAACGTACAGGAAAAGAAAAGGATCGCTCTGGCTGCCCTGGAGTTGATCGACGACGGCGACACAATCATCCTTGACACAGGAACAACGACCATGGAGCTCGCGATGGTCCTCGCGAGCAAGAAGAATATCCGGGTGATAACCAATGACCTTCTCATTGCCCTCCTGCTGGAGGACAATGAGAACATCATCGATGTTTTGCTCATCGGAGGGCTGGTTCGCAAAGGTTACCACTGCACCCTGAAGTATCGAATGGCGACGGCGGAGATGCTGTCGGGGCTGACGGTCGACAAGGCGTTCTTTACGGTGAACGGCTTCTCCTACGAAAAGGGCGCCACATCGCCCGATATCGCGCAGGCTGAGATCAAGACACTCCTGATGTCTGTCGCGTCCACCGTAGTCGTGCTGTGTGACAGCACAAAACTGGGAAATACGTATTTCGTCCAGTTCGCGAGCCTCGAACAAATCGACAAGCTGATCACCGAGAAGATCGAACCCTTCGAAAAAGACAGGCTGGAGGAAAAAGGGATCGACGTGATTATTGCTCCCCCCTTGGGGAGCTCAACCTAAGGCACGAGCCTGGCACCCGTTCGACTGCCGCGCCGCCCTCGGCGCCTCCGTGCGCAGAACGCCCGCGCCGCTGCACGGGCCGTTCGTTCCTTTGTCTTTTCCTGGAGCAAGCCTGAGATTTGGAATGATCATTCCAAAATGCCGATGTGTGCGGCGAAAAGTGCGCGCACAGGGCTCCCACCGCCCCGGCGCGCGGTCGCTGGTTTGATCTCTATGAGCCTGTTTCTTCCCCTTTGCGGGCCTTTCCTTTTCCGGCAGGAGCTCTACGCGCTGCACCGGCTTGGCTGACAGCTTCAGCCCCCGGGCGGTGAGGCCGCAGCCGGGGACCGTCTTCAGGTCCACTGACGGCCTTCACTGTGCACGCGCTTTCCCCACGCCACCTCGTTCGCGTCCCTGTCGTAGCTCACGCGGTTACTTGGATTCCCAACGCCCGGGCGCAGAGCGCGAATTGTTTGTCGTAAGTGAGGATGGAAAAATCTGAGTTTGCCTCGGTCTCTTCCCAGAGGATGGCACTCGCAAGATGGATTGCGTCAAGAGTGCCAATGATGGTCGGGAAGGGACCGGCGGCGCGTCGCTTGACGGCCGGTCCGAGCTCGATGACATAGAAGCTATCGAGGATGGCCTCAAGGAGGACCAAAGACTCGGAATACTGCTGATCGTCCAGATGCGCCTCCATCCGTTCGCGCTGGAGCACCCTCTGACATTCTATGAGCAGAAGATCACTTGAGCCAACCGTGTCGAAGGTGGCGATTCTTCCAAGCGCGGGATCTGCATTCAGGATGTGCCTCAACACGGCGGAGGAGTCGACGTAGACCCTCACCGAGAATCCCTATCTTCCATGAGGTACTCGAGGGGATCATGATCGATCTTGATCGATGACCTTGGGATGGAAAACGGTGCGAGCCGTGGCTCCCGAACGGTAACTCTAGGAGCCGGCCCGGATCTATAAGGGACCACCTCCGCTATTGGAGTGTCGCGGTCGCTTATGACGATACGCGCTCCTTTTCGAACCTTCCTGAGTTGCTCGGAGATATGCGCTTTGAAGAAAGAGATGGTGATAGTCTTCATAAGACTATATTAGGTCATAATTGTATCAGAGGTCAATCTGCCATGGACGCACGATCCTGGCTCCTGCCGCCCCGGGCGCCGGGGGCGCCCGGCAGAGCACGAAAGCAAAGGCTGCGCG
>PLNO01000052.1 GCA_003141795.1 Spirochaetaceae bacterium
CACGAGACTCCAGACCGTGCTCTTGCCCATCGTGGAGCTTCTGCTTGCCTCACTCGTGGTGTTCGTCCGGTTCCTCATCCTGCGCAATGCCGAGTACCGGGCCCGCATCGAGCAGCAGAAAAACCTCGTCGTCCTGGGCACGGCGGCGAGCACGCTGGCGCACGAGATCAATNNGGGCGCTCGGGAAATCGCGATCATCGACGACGAGGTGAGCCTCCTCTCCAGCCTGACACACCGCGTGAACGACATACTGCGGGATCCGACAGGCAATCCAGAGATCGTCGATCCCCGGGCCATTGCAGAGGAGGTGGGCACCCGGCTCTGCGGCCGGGCCCTTGTGGGCGGCACGACCGGCAGCGTCCGCATCGACCCTGAACGGATGAGGTCGATCCTGGAGAACCTCCTGCGCAACGCGCTGGAAAGTGGCGGGAAGGAGGAGGAGGTCGCCATCGAGATCGGCGGTGGCAACGGTCAGGTGACGATCGACGTGCTCGACCGTGGGACGGGAATCCCGCCGATGGACAGGGCCCGGGTCTTCGATCCTTTCTTCACGACAAAGAGCAGGGGGTCGGGCATCGGTCTGGCAATCTGCCTGCGCTTCATCACCGCGGCGCGGGGCAGTATCGATCTGCAGGACCGGGCCGGCGGGGGGTGCAGGGCGCGGGTCATCCTCCCCTCGACCCTGCCCGGTCCCGCTCCGAGGTCGGAAGCATGAAGGTGCTCATCGTCGACGACGAGAGGAATATCCGGGAATCGATCCAGCGGTTGTTCGAGCTGGAGGGCATCGATTCGGTGACCGCAACGGACGGGAGGGAAGGCGCCGATCGACTCACCGATCAGACCTTCGACGCCGTCGTGCTGGATCTGAAAATGCCGGGCATGGACGGGCAGGCGTTGCTGGAATGGATTCGGGCGGAGGGACTGCGCACCCCCGTGGTCATGATCTCCGCCCTCGGGGATATCAACGATGCCGTGAAAGCGTTGAAATCCGGAGCGAGTGACTACCTCATCAAGCCTTTCGACCCCACGGAGCTCATCCTCAAGGTGAAGGCCGTCGTGCAGAGCAGAAAGCGGGAAGACCTCATCGAGGCGGGATCCCGCACGGCAGAGGGCACGGTACGGCTGCTCGGGGAGAGCACGGCAACCCGCGCTCTGCGCCTGATGATCGAAAAGGTCGCCACGGGGACCACGACCGTTCTCATTACGGGGGAGAGCGGCACCGGCAAGGAGGTCGTCGCCCGGGAGATCCATTCGAGGTCTCCCAATGCCTCCGAGCCTTTCGTCGCCGTGAACATCGGTGGCATCCAGGAGACGCTCGTGGAGAGCGAGCTGTTCGGCCACGAGAAGGGCGCATTCACCGGGGCCGACACACGCAAGACGGGGCTCTTCGAGCTCGCCGCTGGCGGGACGCTCTTCCTCGACGAGATTGCTGAAATGCCGTTCCCCCTCCAAGTGAAGCTCCTGAGGGTCCTCCAGGAACGGAAGATCCGTCGCCTCGGCGGCACGCGCGACATTCCCATTGCGGCTCGGATCATCTCAGCCACGAACAAGGACATCGAGTCACTCGTGCGCGGCGGAGGATTCAGGGAGGACCTGTACTACCGGCTGAACGTGGTGCGCATCAGCGTGCCTCCGCTCCGCGACCGCCGGGAGGACATCCCCCTGCTCGCCGGCAATTTCCTGGAAAAGATCAGGGCGCGCGCTGGCAGGGGCGTGAAGACACTCGCCCCTGATGCGCTGGAGGCGCTGATGCTCTATTCGTATCCGGGCAACATCAGGGAGCTTTCGAACATCCTCGAGCGGGCGGTCATCACCTCCGAGGATGACATGATCATGGCCGCAGACATCGCCCTTGACCGTTTCCCGCGCACCTCTCACGCGGCGGGGTCAGCGGCCGGATCTGGCCGGCCCCTGAAGCCGATGATGGAGCTCGAGCGTGATGCTCTGGTCAAGGCGCTGGAGAAATGGGCTGGCAACCGCACCAAAGCCGCGGAGGAGCTGGGCATCAGCAGGAGAACGATCCTCAACAAGATCAAGCAGTACGGGCTGTGAGCCAGCCCCGTCTTCAGGATCTTCGTGATTGCAGCCGCAGCGTTCCCGTGTTCCGCAGGGTATCGATCATGACGACGACGATGATGATGCACCCGATGATTGTGGTCTGGTAGTACGCCGATACGCCCATGATGAGGAGACCGTTGCGGATGACGCCCATGATCACCGCGCCGATCATGATGCCGATGGCGCTGCCCTTCCCCCCCTTGAGGCTCACGCCGCCCAGGATGACCGCCGTTATGACGTCAAGCTCGTATCCGAGCCCCGCCGTGGAGGAGGCCATCCCGATCTTCGCGGTGCTGAGTATCCCCGCCACCGCGGCAAGCGCGCCGCAGAGGATGTAGGCGACATACTTCACCCGCTTCGTCCTGATTCCCGAATAGTGAGACGCCCTTTCGTTCCCGCCGGTTGCGAACAGCGAAGCCCCGAACGTCGTGCGTCTGAGGATCACCGCAAAGAGAGCCACTGCGACAACGAGCACGATCGCCGGCACGGGAATGGGCCCCAGGGAGGCCATTCCGATGTCGGTAAAGCTCTTCGTGTAGACGGGGATGGTGTACCCGCCCGATATCGCGTAGGCGACCCCGCGGATGACGCTGAGCATCCCGAAAGTCGCGATGAACGCGCTGAGTCCGGCGTTGAGAATGAGCGCCCCGTTGATCGCACCGACGAATGCACCTGAGGCGATCCCGACGGCGATGCTTGCCGGTACACCCATCCCGAAGCGGGTGATTCCGAGCCCGGTGATGATCCCCGCGATGGCGAAGGTGCTGCCCACGGAAAGGTCCATGCCCAGGACGATGATCACGAGGCCTTCCCCGAGCGCCATTACCCCGATGGTCGAAATGTTCAGGAGGATGCGGAAGAGATTGCTGACGGTGAGGAACTTGTCGCTGAGGAGCGTGAAAAGCACGACAAGAACAGCAAGCACGACAAGAATCCCGAGGATCTCCTGGAATCCTCCCATTCTGCCTTTTGACGGACTGCGCATCGTGCTCATCGCCATGGCTTTAGCGGTGCGCCGTCGCGAGGATCGATTCCTCGCTCGCCGTGCGGGCGTCGAGCTCGCCCTTGATCCTGCCTTCGTAGAGCACGATGATGCGGTCGCTCATCTTGATGATCTCCTCGAGCTCGCTGGAGGAGAGCACGATCGCGTATCCCTCCCTGGCAAGCGAATTGATGATCGCGTAGATTTCCTGCTTCGCGTTGACGTCGATTCCGCGCGTCGGCTCGTCGAGGAAAAGCACGCGCGGCTTGGTCGCGAGCCACTTGGAGAGCACGACCTTCTGCTGGTTCCCGCCGCTGAGTGATCCCGTCTGCTGGTCGATGCTCGACACCTTGATCGTGAAAGCATGCACCGAATCCTCGGCGATCGAGGTCCTCTCCCGGGAACGGATGAAGCCGAGTGAGCTGATACGCGAAAGGATGGACAGGATGATGTTCTGCTTCACGGGCAGGTGCAGGACGAGCCCGGAAAGCTTCCTGTCCTCGGGAACGAGGGCGATGCCCTGCTTCAACGCCTGGGAGGGGCTGGATACGGCCACCTGCCTTCCTTCCAGCATGATGACGCCTCGCTCGACGGGATCGATCCCGAACAGCGCCTCCATGATCTCCGTGCGCCCCGAGCCGACGGATCCGGCGAGGCCTAGCACTTCGCCGCGCCGGACGGAGAAGCTGATCTCCTTGAGAAAGCCGGTCGAGAGGCCCTTGACGTCCAGCACGACCTCACCCGCCGTCCGCTCCTCGCGCCGGTAGAAATCCGCGAGCCCCCTGCCCACCATGCCCTGGATGAACCGTTCGTAGCTGTACTGGTCCCTGGTAAGCACATCCACGTTCCTCCCGTCGCGCAGCACGCATACACGATCGGTGAACCGCTCGATCTCGTTGAGCTTGTGGGTGATGAAAATGACGCTGACCCCGCTCTTCTTGAGTGAATCGATGATGCCGCCGAGGATGTCGATTTCGGGCGCCGACAACGAGGAGGTCGGCTCGTCCATGATGATGAGCCGCGCGTCGTAGGACAGGGCCCGCGCGATCTCCACCATCTGCTTCTGAGCGACGGTGAGATCCTTCACGAGGGTATGCGGGTTCAGCGTCAGGCCGAGTCGGCCCGTGAGCTCCTTCGCCTTGCCGTACATGGCAGTCGCGTCGAGAAAGACGCCGTGCCGGCGCCGCTCGTTGCCGGCGAAAATGTTGTGGCCGATGTCCAGGTTCGAGAAGAGGCTCAGCTCCTGGTGAATGGTCACGATGCCCAGGCGCTTGGAATCGAGCGGGTGGCGGATCTCCGCCCGTACGCCATTGACGAAAATCTCCCCATCGTAGTCGGCAAAAACCCCGCTGATGATGTTCATCAGGGTGGATTTTCCGGCCCCGTTCTCGCCGATGACGCCGAGGACCTCACCGGCGTACACGGAGAGGCTGACCCCGTCGAGTGCAACGGTGCCGGGAAAACGTTTTGAAATCCCCCTGGTCTCGAGGAAAAGCTCGTTCATGGCCTACTCCCCGTCCGCTTTTGCGTCAACACGCTGTTTTCGCCCCTTGAAGGCGCGTGTGGAAAGGATGAGCACGAAAATGATGGCGAACCCGCTCAACGCCTGCTGCCAGTACTGGGAGACCCCGAGCTGGAGGATGCAGTTCTTCAACATCCCGATGAAGATGGCGCCGAGGATCGAGCAGAGCACCGTNNATGAGGGCGCCGCCGATGATCACCGCCGCAATGACCTCGAACTCGTACCCGCTTCCTGCAAGCGGATACGAGGCTGACACCTTGGCCGCCCCGATGACCCCGCCGACTGCCGCGAGCGTTCCGCAGAGGACGAAGACGAGCACCTTCACCCTTTCGACCTTGATGCCCAGCATCCGCGCGGCATCCTCATCGCCACCGATCGCGTAGATCCTGCTCCCCAAGACCGTCCCTTTGAGGAAGATATCGGAACCGACGAAGAAGAGCGCGAGGAGGATGAGGGGCACCGGGATGAACAGGAGCGCGCCTGCATCCAGCGCGAGAAAGGCCTTGTTGGAGATCCCCATCGACTGGGCGCCGGTCAGAATAAGGTTGACGCCCCTGACAATCCCCATCGTCCCGAGGGTGACGATGAAGGGGGCCATCTTCAGGCGCGCAACCAGCACACCGTTGGCGAGCCCCACCAGCGCGCCGCAGGCGATGCTCACGAGGATGCAGAGCGCCACGGGTACCTGAGCCGCGAGGAGCAGCGAAGAGACGGTGCCGGCGATCCCGAATATCGCGCCGATCGAGATGTCGATCCCGCCCAGAAGGATCACGAACAGCTCACCGATCGCCATTATGCCGATGATGGCCTGACTGCGCAGAACGGAGCTGATGTTGGAGACGGTGAGGAAGTAGGGCGAGAATATCGAGGTGACGATCATGACGAGAAGCGTGCCCAGGAGGACGCGCGTCGCGTCATAGGAGAGCGCCTTCCTCAACACGCCGGCCCGTGAGTTCATGGGGTTCGACATCCGTTCATTCCATTTTCGTATTCGGCTCGGAGATGACCACTGGGGCCGCCGTAGCGGCCCCAGCGCGAAATACTGTTATGTGGCGAAGAGAGCCTTTTCTACGCCCTCTTCGTTACCACGCCTTCTTTTTCGCGAGGACCTCTTTGAAGTTGTCCTTCGTGACCGTTTCCAGAGGAGTGTAGAAGACCTCCTGGTCGACCTTGCCGCCGTTGATCAGCTTGAAGATCGTCCTGGTTCCGTAGTCCCCCATCGCCGTGTAGTCCTGACCGATCATGAAATCGGCGAGAGGATCGGGGCGATCGAAGTACTTGAACATGGGGAAGAACGTGTCCACCGTTCCGTAGATGCCTCCGCGCGCGCGGAACTTCACCAGCTCGGGGAGACTCTCAGGG
>PLNO01000323.1 GCA_003141795.1 Spirochaetaceae bacterium
CCCGCTCGCCGGTGAGGTAGGGTAGGAACAGCAGCCGGTTGGATCCGGCGGGCACCTGCGCGATGTCGTCGAACAGGCTGTCGTAGCTCGCATTGGTCTTGCCCGTCGCGTTCTTGAACCACTCCAGCGCCTTGCCCGACGTGGAGATGAACCCCGACACGTTGTAACAGCCCGCGGCGAGGTGACTCACGCACATGAGGCGCGGGTCTTTCGTCTCCGTCCGGGAGCAGAGGTTGACCCCTTCCGACGTGCCTGCCCTCAGACATGCCCTGCCGGGGGCCACCGTCGCCGTGCCCAGCAGGGAGACGATGAAGTCGGGGGCTCCGGCAAAGACACGGGCCCCTGCGGGGACTCCCGTGGCAGCCGCCCCCGCGGCGCTGACCGTGCCCATCTCCGCCCCTGATGCAGCGAACGGGGGAAACTTCTCGGGATCCATCCCCAGGAGCCGCACGGCATCCGCGTCCCACATGATCGTCTTCGTGTACTGCGGGGTGGGCAGGAACGTGGCCGCCGTGCCCGTCAGGACGAAGGTCACGTACTCGGGGCAGGAGAAGAACCACCGCGCCCGGGCATACACCCCCGGCTGATTGCGGTACAGCCACAGCGCTTTGGGGAGGAAAAACGAGGGATCGCACGGGGTGCCGCGCTGTTCAGCGACGATGCGCGCCTCCTCCACCCCGCGGCGGTCCATCCACGTCATGGCATTGGCAAGCGGCGCACCGTCGGCAGCGACGGGGACCAGGGTGGGAAAGTTTCCGCTCACCACCACCGCTTCCACCGCGCGGAGAGCTCCGAGCTTTTCCGTCAGCTGGCGCAGCGCCCGCACCCATTCCCGCGCGTCCACCTCGTGGCACACCGGATCCGGATGCGTGAACAGTGCCACCGGCGCTTCCGCACGAGACACCACGGCGCCGCTCCTCTGGAACAGCGCCGCTTTCATCATCGACGTCCCGATGTCGACCGCCAGTATCATCAGGCCTTCTCGTGCTCCAGCAGGACCCGATAGGTCTCCAGCGACATCGCCGCCTTGATCCCCGCTTCGATGTCACTGAAGCCGACCGTCTTGCTGATCAGAGGCTTCACGTCCACCTTGCCGAAGGAGAGCAGACGCACCGACTGCTGGTAGTCTTCCTCCATGCGGCCTTCATTCGCCGTGATCGACAGCTCCGTCCTGTGCAGCGTGTTCGCGTCGATCGGCAGCGGGGGCTTCTCCGCGTACGCCGTGTAGATGTTCACCCGCCCGTTCTTCCTCACCGAGGCGAACGCACCCGTCAACGCCGCGGGCGCCGAGCTCGTCACGCAGCAGGCATCCACTCCCCGCCCCTCGGTGTGCTCCTTGATCACCTTCACGAGGTCTTCTGCCGTGGGATCCACCGTGAGAAACGCACCCATCTTCTTCGCCAGCGCGAGGCGTCCCTTGTCGGGGTCCGACACGAACACACGCGCCCCCATGCACAGCGCCACCTGCAGGTGCATCTGCCCCATCGGTCCCGCACCCACGATCAGCAGATCTTCCGACAGCTTCAGCCCCACCTTCTTCAGCGACCTGATGCAGCACGCCATCGGCTCGCTGAAGGCCGCCTCCCGGTAGCTCAGGGTGTCCGCGAGCCGATAGGCCTGCGTGGCCTTCACCGCGACGTACTCCGCAAACCCCCCCAGCACCTTCTGGCCCTTCTTCAGCCGATTCTCGCACATGTTGGACTGTCCACTGCGGCAGTAGTAGCACTCCCCGCAACGCACCACCATGTCCAGCGCCACGCGCGTCCCCACCTTGATGTCGGAGATCACATCCGGCCCCACCTCCATTACCTCACCGGTGGCCTCGTGCCCGGGGATCAGCGGGTAGTGGATCACCATCGCCCCGCTGTACAGCCGCTGCTCAAGCGTGCAGATCCCGCAGTTCTTCAGCTTCACCAGGAGCTCGTTCCGCCCGATGACGGGAACAGGCACCTCTTCGATGCCGATCTTTTCAGGTGCCGTCAGCACGACTGCTTTCATGTGATTCTCCTTGTGTTGTGGTACAGCGGTCAGACCGCAAGAACCATCCTATAGCATGTGTACTGGAATTGTCAACGATTATTCTCTGAAATAACCATTTTGCTAATTTATTTGGGATATTTTGACACTACCCAGGGTAGCCCATGGGGAAGAAGCGAGGATTTTTCTGGTCTGACCACAAAAAAAGCTACGCGGTGCGGGGGTGAGGTTCCTTCATCCGGAGAACCG
This sequence comes from Spirochaetaceae bacterium, assembly GCA_003141795.1. Next base: position 2,227 of record PLNO01000323.1, read on the forward strand.
CGGCAAGCAACACGCAGACTATGAGGGCACAGAGGAAATACGAGGTGCCGATGCCCCACTTCGCGGCAATGGTGCCGACGAGCAGGGGAAAAACCATTCCCCCGAGGGACATGGCCCCGTACAGGACCCCCGTCACCGCACCTGCCTGCGTCGGGAACTCCGCGGTTCCCCGTGCGACGAGGAGAGGGAAGACAGGGGCGATCCCGAAGCCGTACACGATGCACAGCAGCGCTTTGACGGTGAGGACAGGCACGAGAATGAAGGACATGATCGCGGCAAGCGCGATGCCGAGCCAACAGAGGAGAATCGTCCGTGGGCGGATCTTCTTGAGGAACACCGAGAGGAGCAGCCGCCCGCAGATCACCCCGGCAAGGTACATGCCGACGACCGAGCTCGCCAGACGCAGGCTCACGTGCAGCTCCGACTTGAAGTACTGCGCGAGCCAGTACGAGAACCCGAGATCCGATCCCACGGAAAAAAAGATGAGGATCGCACAGAGGATGACGCCCCTGCATTTGAGGATCGTGAGGAAGCTCGTACGCTGAACGGTCTTCGCCGCCGGTGGAATGCGGACGGCCACGACCGCGACGAACACGACGAAGGCCAGGAGGGAGGTTTCGAAGAACGTCCACCGCCACGACAGCGCGAGGGTGAAGTTCAACGATACGAGGAGCGGGGCGAGAAAGCTCCCCGTCGCGCTGAACATCGTCATGAACGCGAGGTAGCGCTCCCTCTTCCCGGGAAACATGCCGAGCATGATGCTCTGCCCGATTGCGCCGATCGGGCTTCCCAGCAGGGAGNNCGATGAGGAAATAGCCCGGCATGAACCCGAGCACGCACAGCCCGACGGAAAGCGCGAGAACGCACCCCGCGAAGAGCGCCTTGCGGGGGAGATGGTCGCTGCCGATGCCCCCGAGGCTCGTCCCGATGAAAGATCCGAGGGAGAGAAGCGTGAAGAAGAACCCGGCCTGGGCATAGCTGATCCCCAGGTCTGCCACCATGGCGGGGAGGGAGGGACCGAGGATCCCGATCACCATCACCCAGAGGAAGTTCGTAGCGAATGCGAGGGCAGGCACCTTCAGCGTCCTGCGCGCTTCGCGGCGCCGCTCTTTTCCTTCATCATGACCCGCTCCCCGGCGTCGAAAGTTTTGCGAATACCGATCGGAGGCCCTGGTAGG
>PLNO01000291.1 GCA_003141795.1 Spirochaetaceae bacterium
AGCTCAGCGAGGGTAGCCGTCGGCCCAATGATCGGGGCAATTGCGTCGGTGGCTTTGGCTACGCATCGGCCTTCTACGCAGGGACGGTGGCGCTCCTGGCGTGCGCCGTCGGCGCGCGAACGGTAAAGAAAGTGGAGCCGTCTTCCGAGGTCGGGTCCCCGGGGAGCGAATGATTCCGCCGTGTCAACCTTGAAATCGCGCTTGTTGATGAAATACTGTACGCCCATGGACGTACAGACGCTTCTCAGGGCTGCCCGGGAGGCCGGGTTCACTCATGCGGCGCAGCTCGAAATCCCTACCCTGCGCTTCCTGCCGGAGATCCGCGAGATGTGCAATGCCGATCGCTGCCGCAGCTTCAACAAGAGCTGGATGTGCCCGCCGGCCTGCGGCACGCTGGAGGAGTGCGCGGCGAGGGCGGCCGGCTTCACGGAAGGAATCATCGTCCAGAGCCTGGGGGTTCTCGAGGATTCCTTCGATTTTGAAAACATGCAGCTGATCGAGAAAGAGCATAAGAGACGTTTTCAGGAGCTCGCGGCCGCGCTCACCGCGGCCTACCCCCGGGTTCTCGCCCTGGGGGCTGGCAGTTGCAGCCTCTGCGAAACCTGCGCCTACCCCGATGCCCCCTGTCGGTTTCCCGACAAGGCACTCTCCTCAATGGAGGCCAACGGCCTTTGGGTGAGCGACGTGTGCGAGAAGAACGGCGTGCCCTACAACTACGGCCAGAACAAGATGGCCTACACGAGCTGCGTCCTGGTAAAGGACGACGAATAGCTGACAGTGGGAATCGGCTCCCGACGCCACCGGCTACAAGTTGCCCAAGATGCCGGGGAGGAGCCCGGGGAAACGCTGCTCACACTCCTTTATCTGCAAAAAGTTGAGTATCGAGGTGCCCTCCGAGCGCATGCCGAGGATGCCGGCCTCCCGAAGTACCCGAAAGTGGTGCGAAAGCGAGGATTTCGGCATATCCAGGCCGAATCCGCCACAGGGTGTCTCGCCCCGCCGTGCGAGTTGCCGCACGATTTCAAGACGGATTGGGTCGCTGAGAGCATACAACACCCGCGCAAGCTCGGCCTCAGAGGCTTTTCTCTTCTTCTCACGTGACGGCATGCCACAAGTATAAGCGATTCTTCCCCGTGAAAACATGATTGACGGTCATCCTATGTTCGATTATTTTCGAATTAAGTTGTTCGATTTTCGTGGAACTAAGGAGGACATCGATGAGAGCATGGCAGCTCGAAGGCGTCGGAATCGGGAAACTGCGACTCGTGGAGGGACCGGATCCCAAGCCCGGTCGAGGCGAGGTCCTCGTCCGCGCCAAGGCGGTTTCCTTAAACTACAGGGACTGGGACATCATAGCCGGCACGTATCCTCTCAAGGTTGACTTGCCGCTCGTACCCGCGTCCGATGTCGCCGGGGAGGTCGTCGCCACGGGACCCGGCGTTTCCGATCTACAGATCGGCGACCGTGTCATCAGCCTGTATAGGCCCGAATGGCAGGACGGAGCGCCGACAGCCGGAATGCTGGCAGCTTCTCTTGGGGGACCCTTGCCCGGAGTTCTGTCGGAGCTGCGCGTTTTTCCAGCGCACGGCGTGGTGCGCACACCCAAGGTTCTGACCGATGAAGAAGCCTCTACATTGCCCATTGCGGCGCTCACGGCGTGGTTCGCACTCATCGAGAACGGCGAGCTGCAATCCGGCCAGTGGGTAGGGATTGAAGGCACCGGCGGCGTTTCGCTCTTTGGTTTTCAAATTGCCCAGGCTTTCGGGGCGCGAACCGTGGTGATTTCCGGAGGCGAAGAAAAGCGGAAACGCATGCTTGAGCTGGGTGCCGACGCCGTGGTCCAGCGCACAGCTGGAAAGCCATGGGACGACGACCTGATCAGCGCAACGTCCGGAGAAGGGGTGGATCACTTTCTGGAGACAGCCGGAGGGAAGAGTGTTCAACAGGCGATCAATGCCCTTCGAATTGGCGGGCACATTGCACAAATCGGCTTTCTCGAGGACAAGCAACTTGCGTTCAACGCTCCGTCGTTGATGATGAAGCAAGGAAAGCTCTGGGGCGTGACCGTCGGACACCGCCGCGCGTTCGAGCGAATGCTCGTTGCCTTCGAGAAACGCGGTATCCACCCGATGATTGACCGGACCTATCCCTTTGCGGAAGCTCCAGACGCGCTTCTCCATCTCAAACGCGGCGCATTCGGCAAGATCGTTGTGAGGCTCTGAGCCGGATTCAAGCCGTTGCAGGGATGTTTCGGTCTTCAACCATGCGCGTTGTGAGGCCCGACATCGAGTTAACGAAGATGATCCGCCGCTCCTTCAACCCATCTTCTCAAACAACTTCTGGAAGATGTCCTCCGCAATGCACAGGCCTGTCCTGTTGTGACCACCAAAGATCAGGCCGTAGAGGGATGAATTGGTGCTGTTCCGGAGCACTACTGGTACGGTACAGAAAAGAAAGACTTCCTGGAGTCGCTTTGGATAGAGATTCCCCGCCTGTGTAGCAGATTGGGGCTTCAGGACGATCTTGGTTTCGAACGGGTCAGTTTGCTCTAGGAAGAAATCCGCGCCCCAATCGGATCGCCAAAAGCGAGTCATACGCTCGCGCGATCCTTCGGAGATTTGATCTTTGTCCTGTCGTCGGATATTTCGGTGGATGTCAATAATCGGTATGTTGTTATGTCCCACATAGTCATTGGCAAAGATTCATATTAATATGCGAGGTCAGGTATTATATCTTCCCAAATGTCTTTTCTATGAGCGAAAGCAATTCAAGATGGCAGTCTGTCGAAACAGGAGAGCTAATGAAGTACATTCTTTCCCCAATATCTGTGTTCACCCTGAGTTCAATTGCAATATCCTTATCAACAAGATTGACGTTGTTCTTGCGGAGGCCTTCGGGAAGATCATCATAGGACACCCGAAAGTGCATGGAAGATGGGACAATCGTCGCCTTCGCTCCGCACTTGCTTGATATCGAGGATAGACCTTCAGAAAGATTCCGAAAGGGTTCGCCATCAAAAAGGTTCGTAAAAGGAAAATCGAAATTCACGACGGTGGTCGTTTCTTCAGTCATGACCAGCGGACTATAGGCAGGCTTTATTTCGCGTTTGTCTAGTTCTATCATCGAAGCCTTGAGACGAGCGAATACAGCGTTTGCGACATCGGAAGATGAAGCGACGCCGATAACGATTCTTCTCGATTCAATTATAAGCCGATCAATTTCGTAAGCTTTGTCCTTGTCGGCAACCTCACCAGAAATGAAGGCAATGGCGCCTTGAGGATCAGCTGCGACGGGTGCCTGAAGCGGCACCACTTGCTTGAAAGAGAATAGCCGCTGGATGGTTTGGATGGAATTCTCAAGCCGAAGATCGCTTAGGAGAATTTCATCATTTCGAAAAAGCCGTATTTGAACCACATGAAGAGAATCGATTCGTCTCATAGACCTAGCGTCTCCACGCGCGCATCCTGCTATTGTACGACATGCGATTTCTGCGGTGAAACGCCGCCCTGCGCGGCAAAACCTTCAACAGCAGATCCAACGACTTCATATCTACTTGTGCTAAATATCATGGTGTTTGGCAACATGAACAGTTGCGCCGGTATGACGTTGTTAGCTATGCCTTGAATAACGACATCACTTATCTCCATGTTTCTGTTGGCAACTGCAGGTGAATAGGAGTTTATCTGGCCCAAAAGAGATTCGATGGTCCGAGTCATTAAAGTAAGGATATTCTTAATGTCTTCGGTTTGGTTTTGGTCGGTGCTCGCAGAGAGAGTATCGACGATATATCTGTTTAGGCTCTGGTCTTTTGATTCGGCTTTTTCTGTCAATCGCATATGGAGATCACGGGGCATACGAACTAGAAGGCGCCCACTAAACTCGCTCTCCTTTGAGCTCTGGGGTTCGGGTATGCGAAGTCCACGATCCAGTAAATCCTCGATCAAATCTTGTTTCACTGGCCCAAGATTCTCTATTGCCTCTTGAGCAGAGTCTCCATCTGCCACGCACGAATACCGGCCGAGCAAGGGGATACAAGCAGAGAAGCCCCCACCCTCTTCTTCCGAGATCTCATTGACTTCTATGGGATATCTAAGAGTCATATAGTATTTGATGGTCTTCTCCATGAGGATCCTCCTAAATCACCCCAATCCATCTCAACGCATTCATCAAGGACTTGACGTACACGCCCTTGACGGACCTTCCGCTGACACTTGGTATAGACAGGTTTCCTCCCAAAAACCATCTCGAACCGCTTAGCCTTTGATCATTCACAACGATGTTGTGACTGCCTCCTTTGCCTTTTCTCCACGATATTGAAAAATGATCAAGCACCTGCTCCACATCTTCAAGCGGCACACTTTTTGGGATTTTTTGCTTCCATTCATTCAATACCTTATCGGCATGAGACATGGCTGTTGATACTATAAGTGATACTATTCGTTTCGTCAATTGAATTCGGCTTTTGTATATTATTAGAGTTTTTAGAGTTTTTATATGCCAAAACTGAGTCTGTAGGCGTCTATCGGCCTTCATCGGCAGTCATTTCCATCGTTATCTGTCTGTACAACGGCACTGTCGAGGAAGGCAGCTCACGACGATCTGGACAGGAGCTCATGACTGCCAGCCCGCCGTGGCTGCACTGATAGACCACATGCGACAGCTTTTTCGTCATTCCTGCATCGCACTTTGCTAAGTCGATGCGCTGTTGCGGCCAAATGTCGGGAGGCGCGATCTGCAACCGCTGACCCTACAGCCGACTCTCACCTCCGCGTGAGCGGGCGAAGCGGAAACCCCGCAGGCCCGCCGCGCGAAGCGGGGACGGGCCGAGGAGTTGCAGCGGAGCACGTCTGAGGCGGCAGCCGGCCGCGAAGCGGACGGCGAGANNGGAAGTTGCTGCCGAACTTCACCCCGTAGGGCGGGTCCATGGAGATACACTGCACCTGGCCGGAGATCGAGCTGGACCTCCTCGGGTTTGCGGTGTCCCTTCAGCGTGCGAGGCCGGCTGACGCTGAGGCAGTCGCGGCTCATCGCGGCCGCCCCGAGGATTCCTGAACTTCTGTGATCGCGTGGGGCCCTTCAGGAAGATATGCCGATAGCGCTCTCCAGCCATGGCGCGCTAGTGCGCTGCTCCGCTTTTCGCCTCGATGCGGTCCTGCACTGCGCGCACCAGTGAGTCCGCATCCACGGTTTCTTTGTCCGAAAGTATCGCTTGCTTGATCCCGTCCTGACACGCTTGCACTATCTCTGCCTGGCTCAGTCCTTCCGTTCGAGAGGCAATGTACTCAGTGTCGAAGGCGGGCCGAAGAAATGATCCGAGGCTGTTCGCCACCAGCCTGCTTCTATCCTCGACCCCTGGCAATTCGTAGTAGAGGACGTCGTCAAACCGCCTGTAGAGTGCCCGGTCCAAGAGCCCAGGGCTGTTCGTCGCCGCTACGATCAGGCTATCAGAGCTCTCTTGCTCTATGAACTGAAGAAAAGCGCTCAGGACCCGTCGCATCTCGCCGACGTCATTCTCCAGCGTTCGTTCTCCCGCGATCGCATCAAACTCATCGAAAAGGTAGACCCCGAGTTGTTGCTGAATGAGGTCGAATATGAGTCTGAGCTTGGCGCTGGTCTCGCCCATGAACTTCGTTACCAGCTTGTCGACCTGAATGGTATGCAATTGCAGCCTCAACTCAGCGGCGATCACGCGTGCCGACATTGTCTTGCCCGTACCGGGCGGTCCAACCAAGAGAATCTTCCTCCGGTGGGAAAGACCGTAAGTCTTCAGTTTCGCTTGCTGTCTATACTCGTGCAGAACCCTCTTGATGCGGTCCATGAGCCTCGGTGAGAGGACAAGCGACGACAGCCTTACGTCGGGCTCCTCCGAAAACACCAGACCCGTCAGTTCCGTCGGGAACTTCAATAGCGTGGGACCGCCCTCCCGACGCGATTTGTCGACGATGTCGCGGATGTCGTGAGCCAGAGCGCCGTGCCCTTGTTGCGCTTCGTGCGCAGCTAACTGAAGCGCCAGGGTATAAAAACGCTCAGGGTCTTCGCTGTAGTGGTNNGGGACCGAATCAACGATTTTATCTGGTCGGCGGTGGCCATTTCTGTGTGATCCTTCGAAGGCTATATTCGTCACCCCTATGTTAGTACTTACGACAGCACACGAATAGTCAAGGGGGTGGGTGGAAATTCGAGGAGTTGGCAATTGAGCCAGCCAAGACGCTGGCGACTTCTGGCCGCGCTTCTCAATTAATGAATCATACCTCCAGGGGTACTGCTTGTGGCATCTTGGGCATCTCGTCCCATGTCCTGCCGTCCAGCATCCGGCCGGCAGCCTTCTTGTTGAATCCGCCCCACTGCTTGAAGAAAAAAGCCGTACCGTGCTTCCTGCACAATCTCTTGAGATCCTTGACCCATCTTTTGTCCATCGGCCGCGCGCCGGGGCCCGACTCGCCGCCAATGATCGCCCAGTGGATCCCCTCCAGGGACGTGTCCATCGGGATTCCCGAAAGTAGGGGCTCGAACGAAACGAAGCGGACACTCGCTGGGACCATTCGCAGGGCCCCGATGCGATGCGTATACCGGTAGGACTCCACGGTGACACCCATCCAGATGTTTGAAGTCCACGTGAGGCTCTCTGCGTAACGTAGCAACTCCATCGGCCGCTTTGTGAGAATCTGAAACGTGTGCCAGGTAGCTTGATTCATCGTGGCGAAGATTCGGTGGATGACCTCCGCTGGCACGTCCTCGTGAAACAGATCCGACATCGAATTAACGAAGATGATCCGCGGCTCCCGCCACCTCAGAGGCCGATCGATGAGATCCTCGTGAACGGTGAGTTTGAAACCGTTCTTGTAGCGGCTGCTCCCCATTGCCTCAAGGCGCAGAGCCATACGCTCAGCATAGCAGTGGTCGCAACCGTGCGAGACGCGATCGCAGCCCGTGACAGGGTTCCAGGTTGCTTCAGTCCATTCGATGCTGGTTTGTTGCGCCATATCTATAAGATAACGCCGGTCCTACTTGCTTCAACCCATTTTCTCGAACTTCTGGAAGATATCCTCCGCGATGCGCAGGCCCGTCTTGTTGTGACCGCCGAAAACCAGCCCGTAAAGGGGTGCATTGGTGCTGTTCCGGAGCACTACTGGTACCGTGCAGAAAGGAAAGACCTGCTGGAGTCGCTTCCGATAGAGATTCCCCACCTGCTTAGCGGATTGAGGCTTCAGGTCTATCCGGGATTCTCCGAACAGGTCAACCTTCTCTTCAAAGAAATCCGTGTCCCAACCGGGTCCCCAGAAGCGAGTTATGCGCTCTCGCGATTCCTCGGGGATTTGATCCTTGTCCTGGCGTCGGATGTTGCGGTTTATGTCCATGATCGGTATGTTGATGAAGACTTCGATTGTTTTTGTGTTGGCGATCGCTTTGAGAGTTTCCCATTCCAGAGCCAGACCGAACGGATCGAGAAATGCAATTGCCCTCTTGTAACTCGAGTAAGGCAATGTCGGGACAATCAATGATCGAATTACCTCGTTGCAGTCGCCGGGATAGATCTCAATATCGAGACCGGTGAACTCCTGCTTCAAAGCCTCGAGCCTTGCTCTCCTCCAGTCCGACATCTCGATGAAATGATACTTCGTGAAGGGTGTTGGTAGGCCCAGCGCAACCCGCGGAGAGCCCTCGATGTAGCGCTCCTTGTCTTTCGACTTCGGTTTGCCGGTCCCTGCGAAGCCGTCGATGTACTCGAAGCCCCTGATGCCCTTCGAGGCCTGATTTCGCAGAACTGTGACGTAGCCGCTCAAGTACTTCCTCAGGAGCTCGAGCTTTTCCTCCGACCATTTCCCTATCAGGTCCTCCATCTGATCCCCCTGACTTTCTCACTCTCGACGTCGGCCGCCGAGGTTCTGGCATTCTTTCATTTGACTAACCGGCCGAACCACCCCGGTTCATTTTGGGATCAACGAGGTTCGCGACGGCAGCCGCACGCTGCCGCTTCCAGTACTTACTCCATTTCGCACTTGGCAAGGGGGCTCTGTCAGCCTCGGGATAGCGATAGCTCTCCGTCTTCTTCTCGTTCCCGGCAGCGACAATTCCTACGTACTTATATCACGAACGGGTGTTGCGCGCCAGAAAATGGCGAAAAGCTCCAGAAAAACGGAAGTATCCGGGCGAAAGACGGGTACTGGACGAACTATGCGATTCCGCCGGAAGGATCGAGCCCAATGCAGATCGCGACCCTCAGGCAGATGCTCTGCATCTGGGAGCCTGGAATGATACCGAGCTTCTTGACGAATCGATCGCGGGACACAGACCGAAGCTGGAAGGCGTCCGCGCCGCTCTCCTTGGCCAGACCATTCCTCTCGGAGGGCAGAAGCTTTTCGAACCAGGGGTAGGCTGCGAAAGCAGGCTTCCATTCCGTGATGGGGACGATCATGTGCAACGCAAGCCGCCCGAGGCCGTCGCAACTGATGACCACAGCCGTGCGCCGCTTGCCGATTTCGTCACCCTGAGTCGGGTTCAAGTCAACGATCCAGACATCTCCCCGACTAGGTGTACTCTGTGATGTCATCGACCGAATCACTCAGGTTGATCTCGGAGCTTGCATAATCCTCGGCAGCGGCGTTGGCGGCTGCTTCCAGGATCTTCTCCCTTTCGGATTTGGAAAGAGAAAGAAGTCTCTTGATCTCTACGGACGAGCCGAAACCCGTCCGGTCAGCCGGCAACTGCTGGCCGGGAAGCAGCCGGACGAACTCGTCCTCCGAGATGAGTCCTTCCGAGAGCGCGCGAAGAACCTGAGACTTGAATGCCGTCGGCTCTTCCTGGAACGTCAATTGGTCGGATCCCGGCTCGTCGACCTTGAAACCTTGCTGGTTGATCCAGGTAAAAAATAGGGCAAAATAGGACTGAGTGATGACTCCCAGGTCCCGGAAGCGAAATGCCATAGCCTGAATGCTCAGCCCATACTTCTTTTTCAGAAGGACGAGCTCATTGAGCGAGAAGCTTGACCTGTTACGCCCCACCTCCTCGTACACCCTGTTTGCCGGCAGAAGCAAAGCGGATGCAAAGCGAAATGCTGCCTTTTCGGTGAGCTTCTCGTCGTCGCTCCTGATGTACGCATGACCAGCTTCGTGGAGAAGATTGAGCCGCATACGGTCCACCGAAATTCCCCGCCGAGAAACCGCGAATGGACGGTGTTGCGGCTCCACGAAACCCGAAAGGCCGTCAAAATCCTCTTCGCTCGGCGACTGTACGACGTACCAGCCTCTTTCTTCCAGGAGAGCGCACACACTCGCGATGGGATAGTCTCCGAGGGACCACTTCTCCCGCACCTCAGCGGCAATCTGTTCGGCTTCTCCAGTATCGCTGATGGTTCTCTCCGTCGGCGTGTCGGACTTTTGGTCCAAGCCGAGTATCCGCTCGATCTGGACACGCTTTTCGATCTCGTCCTGGATTGTTGCAACGATCTGGTCATGCCGGGCGGCGCTGAGCCCTGCGCGTTTCCGGTAGCCTTTGAGCGACAACAAGGCAGAATCCTCGCGAATGAAGTACTCCATCGACTCCGAAAAAACCTTGGCGAGAGCCCACAGTGCTTTTGCGTTGGGGACGGTCTTGTTGGTCTCATAGTTGGACAGCGCAGCCTTGCTCAGTCGGACGTCGACGCCCGCGAGCGCTTCTACGAGACTCTGGAGCGACATCCCAGCGGCCAGCCTTTTTCGCCGGATTCGGTCTCCAATCATTGTGTTCTCCATGTATGCTAAAATACTATAACAAATTACGGAAATTGTCAACAAAAAGAACATTATTGACTCGATTTCGGATTTCGTTCATATTAGTAGACGCCCCCTTAGGGCTTGAGCAAAACAAACCCCGAAGCGGTCACTTCGGGGTTTGTCAGGATGATCGCCACATCTCGCTGGCACTTTTGCCTGAGCGTCTGACGACCTTGGTTCCGGGGAAAACATACCCCTTGTGATAGGTACCGTCAACGGCTCTTGCGTTTCGCGGGTGCGACCAGGGAGGGGACGCATGCGAGCGCGCATCGCGCTGTATTGCCCAAAACGGGGGACTGATCTCGTATGGGATCAGAACCTACACAAGGAGGTGTTTCCATGCACGAGCATGAGATTCACTTCTTCGTCAACGGAGTTCGTCACTCGACGGACCGCCACGAATTGCTCGCTGAAGAAATCCTGCGAATCGCAGGATTCAACTCCGAGCATTACAAGCTCGTACGAACAGACAAGCCAGACACGGAGATCGCCCCGGGTGAGCTCGTACACCTTCACGATGAGGAGAAGTTTCTGGCTCTCAAGAAGTCCAACGAGTTCTCGGACATCGGCGGCATGTCCGACCTCGAGCAGTACTTTTCCGAGCGCCTCGGCTTCACGACCGAACACGTTTCAGGTACGAACGGGGACAACGTCGTGATCAAGAGCGTCGTCGTACCGGGGGGAATCCTTGTGGGCAAGACTTGTGATATCGCCATAGCAAGCACGAAAAGCGTCCCGTTTAACCCCCTGCCGTATTTCCACACGCGGCCGGCACTCGTTGCAAATGGCAATGGAACAGCCGCTGGTCAGATATCCTCCGACTGGCAGTACTGGAGCAGGAAGTGGGACTCACCGCCTCGCACACCGGAAGAGGTGTGGGCGTGGCTTCTTACGGCTCTCACGCAGGCGGTCTGATATGAAAACGACGCCCAGGAACCTGGGCGTCGCCCTTACGGGCGACGCCTATTCACGCTTCACGCAGCTCACCGGGAAGCATCGACAGGAGCTGGCAACGCTGTTTTACTGGCGCCCCAGCAGGGGAAACTCCCGCTACAGTGCCATCATCGATCCGGACATTCCGTGGCCCAAGTCGGGCGACATAGTGGAGACTGGATCTGTGTCCATCACGGCCGACTACATGATGAGGGTCCTGGCCAGTGCCCCCGAAGCAACCGGAATTGGTGTCATTCACAGCCATTTCGGTGATGGATGGCAGGATCTCAGCACAATCGACGTACAAACCGAGGCGCGCGAGTTGGCTGCAGTTGCCTACGCGGCAAGGAGTCTCCCTCTGGTGGGCATGACGATCGCCCTCGATGGATCGCTTTCTGCGCGCTTCTGGTTGAAAAAGACGAACGGATACCATCGCGCCGACGTGCCAGCCGTCCGAGTAGTGGGGGATCGGTTTCGAATCCACTACCACCCCGGCGCCGTACCTCGCCCGCCGAAAAACACACGCAATAGAATTGCCACACTCACGGTCTGGGGAGAAAAGAAGCAATCAAAGCTGGAATCGCTCCGGGTCGGAATCGTCGGTCTTGGAAGCGTCGGCAGCATGGTTGCCGAGTGTCTCGCCCGCATGGGAGTGCGCGACTTCGTGCTCGTGGATCACGACACGATGAAGAAACACAACCTCGACCGTACGGCCGGTGCCTCTCGAGTCGACGTACTGTTGCATCGGCACAAGACAAAAACCGCTGCACGGAACATACGGAGATGCGCGACAGGAGAGCACGTGCAAATCGCGGTGATCAGCAAAGAGGCGCAGGACCCGATGGCCCTGAACCAGCTGCTCGATTGTGACGCGGTGTTCTCCTGCGCCGATCGCCACCTGCCGCGCTACGTGCTCAACTTCCTCGCCCTGTCTCATCTCATCCCAGTCATTGACGGCGGAATAGCGGTGGACACACCGACACATGCAAAACCTTCGCTGGACATCTCATGGCGCATCCAGCTCGTCCGGCCCGGCGCTACATGCCTTGGATGCTTGGAAGCATACGAGTACGGGAAGGTGGGCCTTGAACGAGCCGGCGTCGTGGACAACAGGAGTTACCTCGAGAACGCGCCGGAGCTCAAAAGGGATTACCTTGCCCGACAGAACGTCTTCTGTTTTGGCATGAGCTGCGCAGCGCACGAGGTCTTGCAGTTCCTCGGGTATGTGCTCGACGCCCCAGGCGTCAGCCCTGCGACACCGCAGATGTACCAGGCAGGAGCTGGCATCATGTTCCGGGCACCTTTCGGTCAGTCTGGAAAGTGCAACACCGACTGCCAAGTCGCACCGTTCACCGCAAAAGCGCATGACCTGAATCGAGTACTCGCGTAACACCAATGAGGGCCGGTACTGTTTGCCGGCTCTCCCCCTCTTCTGCCACTATCGCGGATGCCCCGGAACATTCTCTCGAGCTACGTCTCCTCCATGTCGTTGATCCTGCCCAGGTCCAGAACCAGGTGGCCGTCGGAGTCGACGTCGAAGGCCGGGGTGAATCTGCGGCCCCAGACGATTTCGTCGTGGCGATAGGAGTAGCGCGCGTTGACGACCTGGCTGAAGGCGTCATCGAATGCGCGGACGATGACGAACACCTCGGCTGCCATCCCGGCGAGCTCCTCGGGGCTCTTCCCGTAGAAAGGGCTGGATTCAGTGATGGGGTGAACGATCGTCCACGTGAGGGGGAGAAAGTAGACGGACGGCAGCTCGAGCTCCAGCCGGGCGTATTTCCTCCGCAGGGAGCCCCCCGTGCCCTCCACCGTCATCAGCATCAGCGTGGCATCCAGATCCACGAGCGCGTTGGCGCGGGGATTGGCCAGGCGGATCTGCAGGCTCGTTCCCCCGCGGTACGGAGCGATCACCGCATGAGAGCTGAACGCGATGCGGGCCCGGGGCCGGGAGAAGCGCCCGTAGATCAGCGCGGCCCCGAAGGCGAATCCCATGACGCCGAGCACCGCCTCGAGGCCGGCCAGGGCGCTGTCGGGGATGGAACGGGGAGCGATGACCCCGTACCCCACGGTCGTGAGGGTCTGCACGCTGAAGAAAAGCTCACTGAGAAAGCTCTCCAGCGTCGTTCCCGTCGGCGCTCCCTGAAGCCCCGCGGGACCGATGACGAAGTAGAGAACGGCGAAAAAAACGCTCACGGTCAGAAACGTGCCGAACATGACCACGAGGAACGCCGGCCACGAGAGGTCGACGAGGTACTGGTAGAGGTGGAAATCGCGCAACCTCGTTCCCCGCCGCCGAACGTTGAACGAGCCGTCCCTGTTGACGATGCGATGCAGGTTCCCCGTGTAGCGCTGGGTGAGCCCGGGGTCGAATGACTGCGGTTCCCTTTCGGATTCCATCTCGGTGTACTCCTGACGTATGTAGGGTAGTAACGGCACCCCACTGTCGTCCATCGTCCGGTTTCCAGCCGCGGCTCAGCAACCGTGACGACGCCGAACAGGTGCTGTACAATGCCATCCATGAGAAACGCATTGATCATCGTGATGCTCGTTTCGGCGTTCGCCCTGCGCGCCGTGCCGCTCTTCGCGGATGAGACCGGTGACGCCGTTGCCGTCCTGAAGGCTGACGCGAGCTCCGACGACGAGCGCGCCGCCGCATGCGCCTCACTCGGGGAGATCGGGGGAACGAAGGCGCAAAAGGCTCTGCTGGACTTTCTCCAGGCCAACAAGCAGACCGGGCCGATGGATGAAGTGGTGAGCATCGCCCTGGCGGACTCACTTGCCGCAATCGGGGGCGCCCCGGTGGAGAAGACGCTCGTCGCCCTCCTCTCGGAGAGCACGGACTTCGACAAGGACAACTGGGTGCTCGTGGGCTCCCGGGCCCTGGGGGCGATGAAAAGCGCGAAGGCGGTGAAGCCTCTTGTCGCGGCGCTTCGCCTGGACGTGTGGAGCGACGGTATCTATGAGAGCATCGCACACGCCCTGGAGCAGATAGGGGACAGGACCGCGGCGGCGGGGATCGCATCGGCGCTGAAGCCCGTCGCGGGCTCCCGCCACTTCATCAGCGCGCGCGAGCGCGCTGCCCTCCTCCATGCGCTGGGAAATCTCGGCACCACCGCATCGGTGAAGGCTGTCCTCCCGTCGCTGCGTGATCCTTCGGCATCGGTGCGGGAGACCGCGCTTGCAGCGCTCACGGACCTGGGGTGGGCGGCAAAGACGGATGACGAGAAGATGTGGGGTGCGCTGGCGGAAAAAGACTGGGACGCGCTTGCCGTGGCGGGGATGCGCGCGGTCCCCGCCCTCATCGTCGCCCTGAACGACGACCGCACGGCAGAGACCGCCCGTAAGATGCTCGTGTCACTCGGGGCGCCCGCCATCGCACCGCTCATTGCGGCGACTGCCGGCCTCGCCGAAAGCGGGCCGTCGGATCCGACACCCGTGTTTGCCGCAGCGCTTGCCGCGTTCGGCCCGCCGGCATTCGATCCGCTGATCGCGGCCCTGAAGAACACCGACAGAAGCACGCGCTCCACGGTCATGGAGGCGCTCGGTCTCCTCAAGGACGGGAGGGCCGCTCCTGCCATCGCGAAGCTGATGGCAAAGGAGCTCAACAAGGACGTCACGATGGAGGCCGGAGCGGCCCTCGGGCAGCTCGGCGAGGCGGGCGCTGAGCCGCTGTATGCGCTCCTCTCGGGCCGGGACGAGCAGGCGCGCTACTGGGCGGCCTTCGCGTTCAACGCAGGCACGTCGGCCTCGGAGCAGCGCGTGATCGACATCGGCCACGCGTCGAAAGATCGCGACGTCCGCGGGGCGTGCGCGTGGGTGCTCGAGGGGATCGGCAGCGACACGGCGCGGGCTGTTTCCGCGGAGCTTCTGGGCTCGGATCCTGCGAAAGTGACGGAGAAGGACCTGGATTCCACGCGGACCTGGCTCATGCTCGCCGTCCTGCAGCGATCGACCGATTCGAGCGTCGCCGACACGTTCCTCAACTCGTCGAACACAAAGCTCCAGGCGGCAGCGGAGCTCTGGGCCACCTGGCACGGCTACAGGATACTCCGCTACTGACGGCGCCCCGCATCATGAGCGCTGTATCATGGGCGCGGCAGTGTCCGCTGCATATCGGCAGCATTCACCTTCGTCTCCGAGAGATCGTCCAGATCGTAAGGCGTGCCCTGGTAGACGCAGTAGTTCAGCCAGTTCGCGTACAAGAGGTGGGCGTGTGACCGCCAGCTCATCACGGGCTCGCGCGAAGGGTCGTCGTCAGGAAAGTAGTTCACGGGAACTGCGATGGGCAGGCCCTTCGCCACGTCCCTTTCATACTCCGCCTTCAATGACCCGCGATCGTACTCGGGGTGGCCCATGACGTAGATCATGCGGCCGCCTGAGCCGGATGCCATGTACAGCCCGGCCTCGTCAGAAACGGCCAGCACGCGGAGATCCGACACCCGGCGCAGATCGGCTTCGCGCACGTCGGTATGGCGGGAATGCGGGGCGAGGAACTCCTCGTCGAAGCCGCGCAGAACCGGCTCCAGCGGCGCAACCACCCTGTGCCGGAAGATGCCGAACTTCTTGGCAGGAAGCGCGTTCTTCTGGACGCCGTAGCGGTGGAACAGGCCGGCCTGCGCTCCCCAGCAGACGTGCAGCGTGGACCACACGTTCGTCGTGCTCCACTCCATGATCCGCACGAGCTCGGGCCAGTAGTCCACGTCCTGGAACTCCATGGTCTCCACGGGCGCGCCCGTGATGACAAGACCATCATAGCGCTCACCCAGAACCTTCGAGGCGGGCTCGTAGAAAGTCTCCAGGTGACGGGAGGAGGTGTTCCTCGCCTCGTGCGACTCCAGGCGGACGAACGTCACGTCGACCTGCAGCGGCGAGTTGCCCAGGAGGCGCAGGAGCTGCGTTTCCGTGACGAGCTTCGTGGGCATGAGGTTGAGGACGGCTATCCTCAGCGGACGGATGTCCTGATGGCGGGCCCGGTTGGTCGTCATGGTGAAGATGTTTTCCTTCGCCAGATCCGCGCGGGCAGGGAGATCATTGGGGATCCTCACCGGCATGGTGCCCTCCTCTGTACGTTCCGTACGTTTCGTCCATGACGGATCCTCCGGTCAACCGCGGCCCGCCACGCCGTTCCAATAATCACTTCCTTGTCTATCTACTTGGTAGTATATTCTTGAAAATCGGGGGCGCGGTCAAGTGAGCAGGGAGGAAGGATGAGAGTCGTTGTCTCCACGGAGGATCTGCGGCGGATGCGCGCGCACGGAGAGGAAACCTACCCGTTCGAGTGCTGCGGCTTCCTGCTGGGAAGCGCGGAGGACGGGGTGCAGCGGATCGTCGACATCCGCATCCAGTCCAACGAGCGCACGGAATCGAAGGAGAAGCGCTTCCTCATCTCACCCGATCAGTTCAAGGCAGCGGAAAAGCACGCGCGGGCCGCGGGACTGGCGCTCGTGGGCATCTACCACTCGCACCCCGACAGCCCCGCCAGCCCCTCCGACTACGACAGGGACCACGCATGGCCCTGGTTCAGCTACATCATCATTTCGGTAAAAACGGGGATCGCCGCCGAGGCCCTGGCATGGAAGCTGAGGGACGACCGGTCAGGATTCGATCGCATGATTCTGGAAGAAAATGGAGAGGCACGATGAGCATCGTACAGGTCGAAATACCCACCGCGCTGCGCGGCTTCGCCGGCAACAAGGACACGGTCCCGCTGGAGGGGGAGACGGTCGGAGAGCTTCTGACGAAGCTCGGTGCAGCGTTCCCCCAGCTGAAGAAGCACATCTTCGACGAGCAGGACAGGCTGCGCAGCTTCGTCAATGTCTACGTGAACGACGACGACATCAAGCACCTGGACAAGGAACAGACGAGGGTGAGCGCGAAGGACGTCGTGAGCCTCATCCCGTCGGTGGCGGGCGGGGGTGCGGGCAATGGCGGGGCGGCTGCCCCCGCCGGGGCCGGCGCACGGGGCGCGACCGTGCCCGTGGACAGCACGCTCGACCAGCAGCAGATCCTCCGCTACAGCCGGCACCTCATCATGCCGGAGGTCGGCATGGCCGGTCAGCTGAAGCTGCGCCACGGCAAGGTGCTCGTGGTCGGTGCCGGCGGCCTCGGCTCACCGGTGCTCTCCTACCTCGCCGCCGCGGGGGTCGGGACCCTCGGCATCGTGGACTTCGACACGGTGGACTTCACCAATCTCCAGCGCCAGATCATCTACGCCACGGCCGACGTGGGTAAGCGCAAGCTCGACGCCGCCGCCGAACGCATCCATGCGGTGAACCCCGAGGTCCAGGTGCAGCTCCACGAGGCACGCCTGAGCTCGGAGAACGCGCTGGCCATCCTCTCCGGCTACGACGTCGTCGTGGACGGCACGGACAACTTTCCCACGCGCTACCTCGTCAACGACGCGTGCGTGATGCTCGGCATTCCGAACGTCTACGGGAGCATCTTCCGGTTCGACGGCCAGGCGTCGGTCTTCTGCACGGAGGACGGCCCGTGCTACCGCTGCGTCTATCCCGAGCCTCCGCCTCCCGGGCTCGTACCGAGCTGCGCCGAAGGGGGCGTGCTCGGCGTCCTGCCCGGCATCATCGGAACGATCCAGGCCACGGAGGTGATCAAGCTCCTCCTGGGCACGGGCACGTCGCTTGCCGGACGTCTGCTCGTGCTGGACGCGATGAAGATGCACTTCCGTGAGCTGAAGCTCCGCAGGGATCCGTCGTGTCCCGTCTGCGGCGAGCATCCGACGATCACCGGCCTCATCGACTACGAGCAGTTCTGCGGCATCCGCGGAGAGGAGCTCGAAGAGAAGCACCTCGGCACGGACTGGGAGATCAGTCCCCGGGCGCTGCGGGAGAGGCTGGACGCCGGAGAGGACCTCGTGATCCTCGACGTGCGCAACCCCGAGGAGGCGGCCATTTCCCGTATCCCTGGCAGCATCCTCATCCCGCTGAGCGAGCTTCCCCAGCGCGTGGCGGAGCTCGACACCGCGGACCAGATCGTCGTGCACTGCAAGATGGGCGGACGCAGCTCCAGGGCCGTGGAGTTCCTGAAATCGGTGGGGTTCCGCAAGGTGAAAAACCTCGTGGGCGGGATCAACGCCTGGGCGGAGCAGGTCGACACGACACTCGCCCGGTACTAGGGCGTTCAGGCCTCCGGCTCGTGCGCGGGCGCCAGGGGGAGAGATATCGTGAACTGGCACCCCGCGCGCTCGAGGTTCCTGACGCGCATGAACCCGTCGTGCCGCTTGATGATCCCGTAGCAGATGGAGAGCCCTAGGCCGACGTTGTCCCCCTTGCCTTTACGGGTCGAATAGAACGGGATGAAGACATTGTTGAGGTTCGCGCTCTGGATGCCAGGGCCCGTATCGGTGAACTCGATCGTCGCACAGGGCCGTCCCTCTTCGTCGACGGCCCGGGACGTTCCGATCGTGATGTCGCCCCCGCTGGGCATGGCCTCGAAGCTGTTCTTCACCAGGTTCAGGATCACCTGCTTTATCTCGTTGCGGTTGAGCTTGAGGGAGAGTGACTTCTCGCTTGAATGAAAGGAGAGGGAAATGGCCTTGTCATGCGCGCTGTGCCGGAGCAGCCCGATGATGTTTCCGATCATCTCGTTCAGGTCGGTCTCCTCGCGCCCCGTCTCCGCCGTGCCGGACAGGGAGAGGAGGTTGCGGACGATGCCGGCGATGTAGGTGATCTCCTCGTGCAGCTCGTCGACCATGCCGTGCAGCTTCGCGTCACTGAAGGAAAGCTTCATGTATTTCAGGTAATTGTAGACGATCTCCAGGGGGTTGTTGATCTCGTGGGCCACCCCGGCGGCCAGGAGCCCGACGGAGGCGAGCTTTTCGGAAAGGATGACCTGCTTCTGGAGCCTGTCGAACTCGGAGATGTCCTCGATGATGATGATGTTGCCGATCCGCTGGCCCTCGTCGAATATGGGGAGGGTTCGCACGTTGCTGATCGTCTCCACCCTGTCGATCGTCAAGGGCACCTGGTAGAAGACGCCGCCCTCGTCGGAGCGGAGCGCCTCCCGAATGAGGCTGAGGACCTCGCCGTTCTCCTCCCCGAGCAGTGCCGAAAGGGGGCGGTTGGAGGAGGTCACCCCTTCGATATGGAAGTACTCCTTGCACAGCTCGTTGACGATCTTCACCCGCTCTTCCGCGTCCACGACGATGAGGTTGACGGGGAGCTTCTGGAGGACCGCCTCGTAGTACTTGAGGTACTGGTTGAACTCGCGCTTGCGATTTGCCGAGTCCTCCAGGGAATAGACCTGCGTATAGGTCAACCGCAGCAGGTTCATCTTGTCGATGTGACCGACCTCGTCGGTCACAAGGATCTCCCCGTTCTTCACGATGCTCACCCTGTCGGCGAAGTCGTAGACGTCCTCGATGCGGTGGGTGATGAAGAGGATGGACATGCCCTCCGACCTCATCGTGTCCAGGACGCGAACCACCTTGGGGAGGTTGGCGGAGGAGAGCTTCTCCAGCGCTTCGTCGAGAATCAGAAGCTTCGGCTTCTTCTGGAGCGCCGCAAGGATGGCGATGAGCACCCTGTCGGGCAGCTTGAGGTTCCTGACGATGGCGGCAGGATCCAGGCTGAAGTCGTGGAGGTCCAGGAATGCCTGGGCCTTGGCGACAACGGCGCGCTGGTTGAGAAGGCCGTGCCGCGTGGCCTCCTTTGCCAGGAAAAAGATGTTTTCCGCGACGGAGTAGTAGTCGTTCAGCTGCACCTGCTGGTAGACCATCTCGATGCCCAGGCGATGCGCGATGGGGATGCTGAGCGATTCGAGCCTGCGGCCGCCGAACTCTATCGTCCCGTTCCTGGGCCGTAGATTGCCGCTGATGATCATGCCGAGGGAGGACTTGCCCGCGCCGTGCTCGCCGACCAGGGCGTGGATCCGGGAGGGGGAGAGGGAGAGGTTCACGTCCTTGAGCGCGACGATCTGGCCGTAGTCCAGTGAAACGTCCGAGAGGCGGAGGAGCTCAGGCGTTGAGGCCATACTTCGCCATCTTGCTGTAGAGGGTCTTGCGGCTCATGTTCAGTATTTCCGCCGTCCTGGAACGATTGTACTTCGTGCTCTGGAGGATCCGTACGATCAAGTCCCTTTCCATTTCCTGGCGGATATCGGCGGGCTCGGCGGCGTATCCCTCACCGAGGAAATGGACCGGCAGGTCCTCCATCTCGATGCGCTCGTTCGGAGACATCGCCGTGGCGTAGTTCACGACGTTCTTGAGCTCGCGCACGTTTCCCGGCCAGTCGTAGGCCTGGAACCGCGCCGCGACGTCGGGCGCCAGCTCCTTGCGGCCGTCGGCGGTGCGCTCCGAGAGGAAGTGCCCGACGAGGAGCGGGATGTCTCCCTTGCGCTCCCGCAGGGGAGGGACCGAGAGAACGGCGGCGTTGAGGCGATAGTACAGATCCTCCCGGAAGAGGTTCTTCCGTGTAAGCTCCACCAGATCCTTGTTCGTCGCGGCGATGAACCTCACGTCGACCTTGATGGTTGCGCTCCCCCCCAGCCGCCGTATCTCGTTGTTCTGCAGCGTCCGCAGGATCTTGGCCTGGATGCCGAGGGGCATGTCGCCGATCTCGTCGAGAAAGAGGGTGCTGCCGTCAGCCGTCTCGAAGAGGCCCTTGAAAAGGGCATCGGCTCCCGTGTAGGCCCCCTTCTCGTGACCGAAAAGCTCGTTGTCCAGGAGGGACTCGGGAAGGGCCACGCAGTTGACCTTGACCATCGGCCGCGCGCTGCGCGACGAGGCGGCGTGGATGTAATCGGCGAACACCTCCTTGCCGGTCCCGCTCTCTCCGCCGATCAGGATCGGAAGATCCGTCACGGCCAGTTTTTCCATCTTGTTCCTGAGGGCGATCATGAGGGGGTCCTCGGTAACGATCGTGGCGGAAAGCTCCCGGAGCCGCGATTTGAGATGGGTGTTCTCCTCCTGAAGCTTGGAGAACTCCAGTGCCTTTTCCACCGTCATGAGGAGCTCGTCGAAATCCAGGGGCTTCTTCACGTAGTCGAAGGCGCCGAGCTTGAGGGAGAGCACGGCCGTTTCCACCGAGGCGAAAGCGGTGATCATGATCACGGGAACGGTTGTGTCGACCGCCTGCAGCCTCTTCAACACGTCGATGCCGCTCTCTTCGCCCAGCATGATGTCGAGGAGAACGACGTCGATCCTGCTCGACGAAAACGCGGCCAGCGCCTCCCTGCCGCTGGTGGCGATCTCCGTGCGATAGCCCAGGTGCTCGAAATTCTGCGCCAGACTTTTGCAGACCTTCACCTTGTCGTCGATGACAAGGATGCCCCTTCCCATTTTTTACCGCCGGATTTACTCACTTCGATTTCGCAGTGTGAGTAAAAATTACTCAAGAATTATAGAGGCTCGAAAACGCGCTGTCAATTTTTATTTATGCCATTGGCTTAAAATGCTATAATACAGTGAATTATCGAATAGAGACGGCATCCGTGGAAAATGCTCTCCCATGGCACGCTTTGTGCATCTAGTCGTAACATCATTACCGGAAGTTTTCCGGCGAGAAAAAGCGAAGGAGGAGACAGGCAATGAAAAGGATTCGGTCTCTCGTGCTCATCCTATCCGTGGTCGCGATGGTGTTTTCGGCCACGGCCGTGACCGCTCAGGCGAAGCAGATCAAGATCGCCATGGTGAACCTTGCGCAGAGCAGCCCGTACTTCATCGGCATGGCTGAGGCGGTGAAGCAGGAAGCCGCTCACTTCACCAACGTCAAGGTCATCGTTACCGACGCCAAGGGCGACGCCCAGAAGCTGACGTCCGACGTGGAAGACGTGCTTGCCCAGAACGTCAATGGGATCATCCTCAGCGGCGCATGGCTCGAGTCCGCTCCCGAGGTCCTGGACGCGATCAAGAAAGCCAACGTCCCCCTGGTCCTCGTCGACAGGATGTTCACGGGCCCCAGCAGTGATCAGTACACCAGCTGGGTGGGTCCGGACAACCTTGCTATCGGCAAGCAGGTCGGCGCCTACATCGCGAAGCGCCTCAAAGGCGTCGGGACCGTCGTCATCCTGAAGGGCGGACCGGCGGACAATTCGATCGGCTACAACCGCACCAACGGCGTGCTCTCAGAGCTGAAGAAGACCAAGATCGTGACCATCGCCGCCCCGAACTACGGCGGATGGAGCTCGGACGGCGGCTTCAAGCTCATGGAGGACATGCTGGCCAAGTATAAACAGATCGACGCCGTGTTCTCCGAGAACGACTCCATGGCCCTCGGCGCGCAGAAAGCCATCGCCGACGCCAAGCGCACCGACAAGATATTCCTCTGCGGAGTCGACGGCGAAAAAGCGGCCCTGGAGCAGATCTCCAAGAAGACCAACTATGCCGCGAGCGGGCTCAACAGCTCCGATCAGATCGGCCGGGCCAGCTTCGGCCGCATCATGGCCATCATCGCGGGCGCCGCCTCCGAAAAGAACACCGTCATGCCCTCGCCCATCATCACGATCGATAACGTCGCCCGGTTCTATTTCCCCGAGAGTGTATTCTAGGATTTCCCCGGCCCCTCGAAACGAGGGGCCGCACTTTCCCCCTTTGGAGACCGCATATGAAGATGCTCATCGACAGCCAGTGGACCGATTCAACCGACCGCAGGACGCTGCCAGTCCGCAACCCCGGGACCGGGGACGTCATCGACGAGGTCCCCCTGGCCACGGAGGCTGACGTCGACCGCGCCTTGAAAGCAGCGGCGGAAGGCAGCGCGCGGATGCGCGCGATGCCCGCGCACCGGCGCTCGGCAGTCCTGACCCGAGCGGCTGCGGCCATCCAGGCCAGAAACGAAGAGCTCGCCACGCTGCTGGCCCGTGAGAACGGCAAGCCGATCAGCCAGACCCGGGCAGAGGTCGAGGTGGCGGGGCGTCTGTTCAGCGGCTTCGCGGAGGAAGGTCGGCGGATGTTCGGCCGGACCATCCCGATGGACGCGGTTCCCGGCAATGAGCGTCACTTCGCCCTGACGATCAGGCAGCCCCTCGGTGTGGTTGCCGCGATCATTCCCTTCAACTACCCCGTGGAGCTCTACGCCCACAAGGCCGCGGCGGCACTGGCCGCCGGCAACGCGCTCATCGCCAAGCCGCCCAGCGCCTGCCCCCTCACCCTCCTCAGGGTCGCAGAGATCCTCGAGGCGGCGGGCCTCCCGCGCGGTGCGCACCAGATGATCACGGGAGCCGGCGAGCTGGTCGGAGAGCGTCTTGCCCGAAGCCCCGTCGTGCGCCTCCTCTCCCTCACGGGCAGCATCGCTGTCGGGATCAGGCTCACCGAGCTCGGCGCGAAGAACCTCCAGAAGATCCACCTCGAGCTCGGCGGGAACGACGCCATGATCGTCTGCGCGGACGCGGACCTCGAGAAGGCAACGGATGCGGTCGTCCTCGGCCGGCTGGCCCGCGGGAACGGCCAGATCTGCTGCGCCGTCAAGCGCATCTTCATCGATCAGAGCATCTACGCCGAGTTCTGCACGCTCCTGGCCTCCAAGGCGGCACGCCTGAAGGTCGGCGACCAGCTCGCCGAGGATACCGACTGCGGGCCGCTGATCACGGAGAGCGCAGCGATGAAGGTCGAAGCCTCGATCAAAGAGGCGGTGAAGGCGGGAGCGAAGGTGCTGTACGGCGGGACCCGCCGCGGTGCGTTCGTCGTTCCCACCGTCCTCTCCGACGTTCCCCCCACGGTTCCGCTCTTCAATGAGGAGACCTTCGGGCCGGTAGCCCCCCTTGCCGCCTTCTCGGACGTCGACGAGGCCGTCCGCATGGCCAACGGCAGCACCTTCGGCCTGCAGGCGGCGGTCTTCACGAACGACATCTCCCGCGCAATGACAGTCGCACGCCAGCTGGAGGCCGGGAGCGTGATCATCAACTGGTCCACGGCCCTCCGCGCGGAGAACGTGCCCTTCGGGGGAATCAAGATGAGCGGCCACGGACGGGAAGCGCTGCACGACACCCTGATCGACATGACGGAGCAGAAGGCCATCATCATCCACAATGCCTTTCCCCCTGCTCCGGGCCAGGAGCGCGAAGAATCATGAGCGCCGATGCATTCCTCCGCATGGAGGGCATCGACAAGAAGTACGGCGGCACGATCGCCCTGAAGGGCGTGAGCCTGTCCGCCGAGCTCGGCGAGGTCCACGCCCTCGTGGGCGAAAACGGTGCCGGCAAGTCCACTCTGATGAATATCCTCTCCGGTGCCGTCGTGCCCGACGCGGGAAGCATTTCCCTGGGCCGGACGGCGGTGACGATGCGCTCTCCTCACCACGCCAATGCGCTGGGCATACGCGCGGTGCATCAGGAGTTCAGCCTCGTACCGCAGCTCTCCATCGCCGAGAACATCCTCATGGGAAAGCTGCCCACCCGCGGCAGGCGGCGCATGGTGATCGACTGGCCCCGGGCCTACAAGAGGGCGCGTGAGCTCCTCTCCGAGCTCGGATTCGCCGGCCTGGACGAGCATACCCGCGTCTACCGCCTGAGCGTCTCCCAGCAGCAGGTGGTGGAGATCGCCAAGGCTCTGGCCGAAAAACCGAGCGTGCTGATCCTCGACGAGCCGTCGGCGGTGCTCTCGAAGGAGGAGCTCTCCCTCCTCTTCGCCCTCATCCGGCGGCTCAGGGCGGAGAAGACGCTCATACTGTACATCTCCCACAGGCTCGAGGAGGTGTTCGAGATCGCCGACCGTATCACCGTGCTCAGGGACGGCGAAGTGGTCGACACGGTGCGGCGCGATTCCATCGACCAGAACGACCTGATCCGCATGATGGTGGGCCGCTCCTTCGAGGAAATCTATCCGAAGCGCAAGACGAGGATCGCTGATGAGGTGCTGAGTGTCCGCGGGCTCACCCGCGAGGGTGAGTTCAGCGATATCGAGTTTTCCCTGCACCGCGGCGAGGTGCTGGGCATGTTCGGCCTCGTCGGAAGCGGTAGGACCGCCGTGGCCAGGAGCATATTCGGGGCGGAACCCCCCGCATCCGGCAGCATCCGCGTGGAGGGCACGCCCCTCAGGATGCGTACTCCCCACGACGCGGTGAGCGCCGGAATCTCCCTGGTGACGGAGGACCGCAAGCGGGACGGGCTCGTGATGACCGCCACGATCTGCGACAATGTGAGCCTCGCGTCTTTTCCCCGCATGAGCCGCGGGATAGTCTTGAAGCGAAAGCTGCAGGAAAGGCTTGTGGAGGGAAAAATCAAGGAGCTCGCGCTGAAGCCCCAGAGGATCGGGGCATACGTTCGGACACTGAGCGGGGGCAACCAGCAGAAGGTGGTCCTCGCCAAGTGGCTCCTGTGCAACACGAAAGTCCTCCTCCTCGACGAGCCGACGAGGGGTGTGGACATCGGCGCGAAGGTGGAGATCTACCACCTCATCAACGCCCTTGTCGAGGCGGGGGTGGGGGTGCTCCTCATCTCCTCGGAGATGCTCGAGGTCCTGGGCATGAGCGATCGGATACTGGTCATGCGTGAAGGCCGGCTGGTGGGCGAGGTCGGACGGGAAGAGGCGAGCGAGGAGGTGCTCCTTCAGCTCGCAGCGGGCGTAGTCGCGACGGAGGGGAAGGCATGAAGACGAATGCACCATTGATGGAGAGGACCAGGTCGATTTTCAAGGTCCGCTCGTCCGACCTCATCTTCCTGGCGATATTCGCCGTCCTGTTCCTGGTGAGCTCCCTGGTTCTGGAGACCTTCCTCACCTCCCGGAATCTCCTCAACATCTCCCGACAGGTCGTCACGAACGGCCTCATCAGCATCGGGATGCTCATCGTCATCCTCACCGGCGGCATCGATCTGTCGGTGGGGTGCACCGTGGCCCTGTGCGGCATCATGGCGACGGGGCTCCAGCGGGTGATGCCGACCACCCTCGCGATCCTCGTCGCGCTGGGGGTCGGCCTGTTGATAGGGTTCGCCAACGGCTTCTTCATCGCCCGTTTCAAGCTTCAGCCCTTCATCGTCACCCTTGCGACGATGGGGGTCGTCCGCGGGGTGACCTACGTGTTCTCGGAGACCCCGCAGTCTCCCGTCGACCCACTCTTCCGTTCCCTGCTGGGCGGGGGGTTCATCGGTACCATTCCCGTCGCGCCCCTCATCATGATCGGCTTCTACTTCCTCGCCTGGTTCTTCCTCAATCGGACCATTCCCGGCAGGGCGATCGGGGCGATCGGCGGCAACGTGGAGGCCGTGCGGCTGGCCGGCATCAGCGTCAAGGGCCACCTCATCCTCGCCTACATGCTCTGCGGGTTCTTCGCCAGTGTCGCGGGCATAATACTGGCCTCGCGGCTGGGCATCGCCCAGCCCAGCGTCGGAGCCGGATTCGAGCTCGACGCCATTGCGGCCGTGGTCATCGGCGGAGGGGTCATGAGCGGCGGAAGCGGCGGAGCCATCGGCACGTTCTGCGGCGTCCTGGCCCTCGGCTTCATCGACAATCTGCTCAACCAGTTCAACGTCCAGTCCTACTACCAGCAGATCGTCAAGGGGCTCATCATCCTCGCGGCGGTGATCTCGCGCCGAAAGAAATGAGGGCGTGACGCCGCCTGACCGTCCGACGGTGTAGCGCTATCTCTCCACGCCCGCGGCTCCCAACGCCTCGTCGAGCGACGCAAGAACGGGACCGATGTCCCTCTCCGACCCTACGGCGACCCGGAGGAGGAACCGGGGAAGCCCGATCGCGGCAAGCTCTTCGTCCGTGCTCTCGTAATGCGTGAGAAGCGTGTACGGACAGAGGAGCGTTTCGTCCGATCCGAGGCTCGGCGCCTTGTGGATGCCGATGAGCGCTGAATCGTAGAAGGCGCGCAGGCCCTCCAGAGTGTCGTTGCGGAGGGCGAACCCGATGACGCTTCCCGGACCTTTCAGGATCCGCCGTGCGACCGAGTAGCTGCGATGGGATGGAAGCGCATTGAAGAAGACCCGGGCCACACCGTGGTGAGCTTCGAGGAACGCGGCAACCCGCAGCGCGTTCGCATTGAAACGCCTCATGCGCTCTTCGAAGCTCCCCATGCGCTCTTCCAACACGGCTGCCTCCAGGGGTGACATGCTGTCATCGAGCAGCGCCTGGGACTCCGCCAGCATCCGGGCCGCTGCCGGGTCCCGCACGATCACCACGCCGCCGCCGTGGTCGTTCCTGCCGTTGAGGAACTTCGTCGTGCTGTGGATCACGTAGTCGGCGCCGTGCTCGAACGGCCGGCAGTTCGCCGGTGTGGCGATGGTGTTGTCCACCACGAGCGGCACCCCGTGCGCCCGGGCCACCCGCGCCAGGACGTCCAGATCGGGAACGTCGCTCAGCGGATTGGTGATCGTTTCCGTGAAGATCGCCGCCGTCTCCCCTCCGACCAACCCCTCAAGCCTGTCGAGCTCGTCGACCTCCAGAAAATGGGCATCTCCCAACCGAAGGCTCTGATGGGTGTCGCTGTAGAGGTGCCCGACCGCGACGACCTGCGACCTCCCCGGCCGGCAGAGGAGCTCGAGCACCCGGGTGATGGCG
>PLNO01000365.1 GCA_003141795.1 Spirochaetaceae bacterium
CTTCGTCGCCGCCTCATTCGTGCGAAAGCCCGAGGATATCCTCGAGATCCGCCAGATATTGCTCGCGGAAAAGTCGCACATGGACATCATCGCCAAGATCGAAGACGCGGAAGGCGTGGCGAACATCATGGGGATCACGCGCGTCGCCGACGGGGTGATGATCGCACGCGGAGATCTCGGCGTGCAGCTGCCCACCGAACAGGTCCCGCTGGTGCAGAAGCGGATCATCCTCATCTGCCACGAGCAGAACAAGGCGGTGATCACCGCCACGCAGATGCTCGATTCGATGATCGAAAACCCGCGTCCCACGAGGGCGGAGGCCACGGACGTGGCCAACGCCATCTTCGACGGCTCCGATGCCGTCATGCTCTCAGGGGAAACGGCGAGCGGGAAATACCCCGTCGCCGCCGTGCAGATGATGGATTCCATCGCGCTGACCGTCGAAGGATCGCCGGAGTACGAATCGCGGGTGCGGCGGTTCTTCCGGCTGGACGACATCGGTGAAGACATCGCGCAGGCGGTGACGCGCAGCGCGTTCCTCGTGGCGCGGGAGATCCGCGCATCGGCCATCCTCGCACCGACCCTGCACGGCCATACCCCGCGCCTCATCAGCAAGTACAGACCCTCGCAGCTCATCATCGCCGTCACGCCGTCGGAGAGCGTCCAGCGCAAGCTCCTCCTCTACTGGGGCGTGTGGCCCATCCTCTGCAACCTCGCCGACAATGGCGAGGACATGCAGACCAGCGCCCTTTCCGCCGCGATGGACAGGGGTCTCGTGAAGAAGTTCGACAAGGTGGTGATCGTCGCCGGCGTGCCCGTCCACTCCCCCATCATGCTCAACAGCATCAGGGTGCATTTCGTCGGCAACGTCCTGGCCAAGGGCGCCAGGGGATTCGGCGGCTACCGGTCCGGGAAGATCGTGCGCGTGCTGGATTCACTGGACGCCGAGCTGCGCCTGAAGCACGACGGCACGGAGGTGCTCGTTGCACGATTCCTCACGCCCGACTTCCTCCCGCTGCTCACGGGGCTTCGCGGCATCATCCTGGAGGAGTCCTCGTATCTCAGCCCTGAGCAGATTCGGAGTGTCGTGCCGGACGTGGCGGCAATCGGGTCGGTGCCCAACGCAATGACGCAGCTCGAGGACGGGTTCACCGTCACGCTGCACGGGGACGAGAGCGTGATCTACGAAGGGGTGATCACCGCGGAGTGATGCGATCGAGCTCCTCGATGAGCTCCTTCTGACGCGGGCTCAACGTCCGCGGGATCTCGACGATCACTTTCGCCAGCTGGTCTCCCACCCCTTTGCCGCGCAGCTCGGGCATGCCCTTGCCCTTCAGCCGGAAGGTCGTGCCGCTCTGCGTGCCCGGGGGGATCCTCATCATGACCGAGCCCTCCATGGTGGCAACGCTGAGCTCGGCGCCGAGGATAGCCTTGGAGAGGCTGACGGTGACCTCCGACAGGAGGTCCGCGTCCTTCCGCTCGAAGCGGCTGTCCGGCAGCACCTCCACGGCGAGGAAGAGGTCACCTTTGCCGTTCGATCCCGATTCTCCCTCCCCCTTCATGCGGAGCCGTGAGCCGGTCTGCACGCCCGGGGGGACGGTCACGGTGAGGGTCCGCGACACGCGGACACGGCCTTCCCCCGCGCATGCCTCGCAGGGCGTCTGCACGATAGATCCCGTGCCGCCGCATCTCCCGCAGGTCTGTCCCATCTGGAAGATGCCGCTTGAAACGACCTTACGGCCGGTACCCTTGCAGTCGGGGCAGGTCGTATGGCCAGTGCCCGGTTTCGCCCCCGAGCCGCCGCACACCGCGCAGGAATCATAACGCGGGACAGTGACCGATTTTTCGGTCCCCCGGTAGGCCTCTTCCAGCGTCACGGATACGGCGACCTCGAGGTCCCGCGCCTTCGGCTTTCCCGGCGCCTCCTGCTCGTTTTTCGTTCTGTGCCGGCCGCCGCCGAAGATGTCGACGCCGAGGTCACCGAAGAGGTTCTCGAAGAACCCCCCGCCGAACCCGTAGTCGCGCATGCCTTCGAAGACACTGCCGAAGTCGGTCCCGCGGAAGATGTCCTCTTTTGCGAACTTCTGGTCCACCCCGGAGTGCCCGTACTGGTCGTACAGGGCGCGCTTCTGGGGATCCGTGAGCACCGCGTACGCCTCGGAGATCTCCTTGAACGTGTCCTCAGCTTCTTTCTTCTTCTCCGGCGCGACGCGGTCGGGGTGGTGACGGAGGGCCTGCTCGCGGTAGGCCTTCTTCAGCTCCTCGTGGGAGGCGTCCTTCTTGACACCAAGGATCTCGTAGTAATCACGTTTGGATGACATGGCACTTCCCTAACAAAAGGCCCTGGGGTTTGTCCCAGGGCCGCTGTTCTCTTCCCGTTCGGGTTATTTCTTCTCTTCGCGGAACTCGGCATCGATGACGTCGTCATCCTTCTTGCCGCCGCCGTTGCCCGACGCGCTCGTGGGCCCTGCATCGGGTCCCGGCTGGCCCGGTCCTGCCTGAGGTCCCTGGCCCTGCTGGCTTCCCGCGCTCTGCTTGTAGACTTCCTCCGCGAGCTTGTGCGACGCGTTCTCGAGGTCGGTCTTGGCCTTCTTGATGCGGTCGAGGTTCTTGTCCTTGATCGCGGAGCGAAGGTCGTTGAGCTTGGCCTCGATGTCGGCGCGCTCGGTCTGGCTCACCTTGTCACCGTAGTCCTTCAGCGACTTCTCCACCGAATAGGCGAGGGTGTCGGCCTGGTTCGTCGCCTCCACCTCTTCCTTCTTCTTGGCGTCGTCGGAGGCGAACTGTTCGGCCTGGCGCACCATCTTCTCGATCTCTTCCTTCGAAAGCTTCTTGGGCGCCGTGATCTTGATCGACTGCTGCTTGCCGGTCCCCAGGTCCTTAGCCGCGACGCTCACGATGCCGTTGGCGTCGATGTCGAAGGAGACCTCGATCTGCGGCACGCCGCGGGGCGCGGGCGGGATGCCCACGAGGTTGAACCGTCCCAGCTCCACGTTGTCGTTCGCCATGGGACGTTCGCCCTGGAGCACGCGGATGGTGACTTCCGTCTGGTTGTCCGCGGCCGTGGAGAAGATCTCACTCTTGCGCGTCGGGATCGTCGTATTGCGCTCGATGAGCTTCGTGCTCACGCCACCGAGGGTCTCGATGCCGATGGACAGCGGGGTCACGTCGAGGAGGAGGACGTCCTTCACCTCTCCCTTGATGATGGCAGCCTGGATGGCCGCGCCCATTGCGACGCACTCCATGGGGTCGACGCCGCGCTCGATCTTCTTCCCGAAGAAATCCTCCACGAACTTCTGGACGATGGGCATGCGGGTGGGGCCGCCCACCATGATGATCTTGTCGATCTCCGCGCCGTTCTCACCGAACTGCACGCCGTCCTTCGCGAAAGCCCCTTTGGCATCCCGCAGCGCGGTCTCCAGCGGTCCGCGGCAGCGCGTGACGATGGGTCCGATCAGCTCGTCGAGCTTCGCCCTGTTCACCGTCATGGTGAGGTGCTTGGGCCCCGTTGCGTCCGCGGTGATGAACGGAAGGTTGATGTCGGTGGTGAGCGTGCTGGACAGCTCCACCTTCGCCTTTTCCGCCGCTTCCCGCACGCGCTGCGTGGCCATCGTGTCCTTCTTCAGATCGATGCCGGTCTGGCGCATGAACTCTTTTTCGATGTAGTCGACGAACGTGTTGTCCATGTCCGTGCCGCCCAGCTGGGTATCCCCGCTGGTGGAGACGACCTTGAACCCGCCTTCCTTCCACATCTCCATGATGGTGACGTCGAGGGTGCCGCCGCCGAAGTCGAAAACGAGGATCTTCAGCTCCTTGCCCGCCTTCTCCAGGCCGTAGGCCAGACACGCGGCGGTGGGCTCGTTGATG
>PLNO01000026.1 GCA_003141795.1 Spirochaetaceae bacterium
GACCGCATGCTCGACATGGGCTTTCTCCCCGACATCAAGCGGATCCTCGCCGCGGTCCCCAAGAAGAGGCAGACCTTCTTCTTCTCCGCGACGCTTCCCCCCACGATCGTGGATCTGTCCCGTGGAATGCTTCATAACCCCGCGCGCATCAACGTCGGCCGCGTGGCCGCCCCCGCGCACGGCATTACCCACGCCGTATACCCCGTGCCCTCCGACCGCAAGGCGAGCCTCATGCTCGAGCTGCTCGGGAAGGAAATGGACGGGAGCGTGCTCGTGTTCACCCGGACCAAGCACAGGGCGAACAGGCTCGCCGATTTTCTGGAGAAGAGCGGCGTGTCCTGCGCGCGGATCCACGGCAACAGGAGCCAGTCGCAGCGTACCGCGGCGCTCTCGGGATTCAAGCAGGGCAAGTTCAAGGTGCTCGTCGCCACGGACATCGCGGCGCGCGGCATCGACGTGGAAGCCCTGGGCTCTGTGGTGAACTTCGACGTTCCCCACATGCCCGAGGACTACATCCACAGGGTCGGCCGCACGGCGCGCGCCGAGGCCACGGGCGATGCATACACCTTCGTCGCTCCCGAGGAGGAGAAGGACTTCGGCGCCATCGAGAAGGCTCTGGGCAAGCGATTGCCCCGCCAGCGCCTCGAAGGTTTCGACTACACCTCCTCTCCCGTCGCGGCGCGCGCGGAAAACTCCCGTCCGCAGCAGGGCAGGCCGCAGCGCGGCTCCTCCCCCTCGTACGGACGTCAGCGGATGCAGCACAGCTACGGCCGCTGAGAAATGACTTTGATCCCCTCTGCCGCTTGACGAAGCCCGCTGGCGCGGTATCTTTATCAGGAGCAGGGGGGAATAATGAAGCCAGTCACCTGGGGCGTTCTTTCGGTCTCCGACCACTTCAAGCTGCGCATCCACACGAACGTGAGCAGGTCTCCGCTCGTGAAGATCCAGGCCATTGCGTCACGGTCGAAGGACAGGGCTGAATCGACGGCCCACAGCCTGGGGATCCCTCGCGCCTACGGCTCCTACGAGGAGCTCCTGGCGGATCGGGAGATCGAGGCGGTCTACATCCCGCTGCCCAACCACCTCCACGCGGAGTGGGTGAAAAAGGCCGCTGATGCCGGCAAACACGTGCTCTGCGAAAAGCCTTTCGCCATGAACGCTTCCGAGGCGGAGGCGACGTTCCGCCATGCCGCGGGCAAGGGCGTGAAGGTGATGGAAGCGTTCATGTACCCGTTCCACCCCCAGTGGCGGCGGGTGCGTGAGATCATCCGCTCGGGTGAGATCGGGGAGGTGCAGGCCGTCCACACCCTCTTCTCCTACATGCTGAAGGACCCCACCAACATCAGGAACATACTCGCCGCCGGCGGGGGCGCCATCCCCGACATCGGCTGCTACGCGGTGTCCTGCGCACGCTACCTCATCGGCCGGGAGCCCTCGCGCGTCATCAGTCTCGTGCAGCGGGACAAAGCGCTGGGCACGGACATCCTCACCTCCGCGCTCCTGGACTTCGGCGGGGCCCGCTCGGCGTTCACGATCGGGACCCAGACGCATCCCTGGCAGCGCGTCGACGTCGCGGGCTCGGGCGGGGCCATCACGATCCTTCTCCCTTTCAACGCGTATCCCGACGTGCCGATGCAGGTCACGGTGACCACGGGTCTGGGAACGCGCACGGTGTTCAGCCCGCCCACGGACCAGTACGTGGAGATGTTCGAAGCGTTCTCCCGCGCCGTGCGGGAAGACGGCTCCGTGCCGACCCCGACCCAGGACGCGGTGAACAACATGAAGGTGCTCGATGCGCTGTTCAAATCAGAGGCGTCGGGCGCGTGGGAGCGCGTCGGATAGCCGCTCTTCGGCGCGGCCGCTCCCCTCTCTGAAACGGAAATGCAGTACGTCATTTTCATCGTCATAGCTCCGCTCGTCACTGCCTTCATGGTCGTTGTCGCCGTGATGGTGCAGCGCAGGCCGAGCTCCGGTCTCGCCCTGCCCCTGTCGCTCGTGCTGTGGATTGCCATCGGCAATCTCGTCATGAACACCCTGGAGCTCGCCTGGCCCACCCCGGAAGGCACGATGCTCTTCGCGAAGCTGGGCTACATCTTTTCCACCCTCATCCCCGTCACTCTGCTCCTTTTCACCGTGCGCTTCACCGGACACACACGATGGTTCAGTTCGGGGCGCTGGCTTTTCCTCCTCATCATTCCCGCGGCGACGACCCTCCTTGCATTGACTGAACCGCTGCACGGTCTGATCTGGCGCAGCATCAGCTACCAGCCCGTGGCGGGCATGCTTGCAATGAACGTGCAGTACGGCTGGTTTTTCTGGGTGAACTTCAGCTACGCCGTGGGGATCCTGTTCCTGTCCCTCGGGCTCATGGTCTGGGAGAACTTCCATTCCCCTTCGGCGTTCCGCGCCCAGTCTCTGCTTGCCATCATCGGCGTGCTGATCCCCCAGGCCCTGTTCGTCATCTATTCCCTGAAGCTCATCCCCGGCCTGACGAAGAACTTTTCCCCCCTCGCGTATGCCGCCACGGGGTTGTGCTTCGTCGCTGCCATCACGCGGCACGGATTCCTCGACCTCGTCCCCATTGCGCGGCGCACGCTCGTGGAGGAGATGGGGGACGCGATGGTTGTCGTCGACAGGAGCTCCCGGATCGTGGACGTGAACGCGAAGGCGCGATCGATCCTCGGTCTTCCCGCCGACGTGATCGGCCAGACCATCCAGCAGGACTCCCGGCTCGCCGAAGTCCTGTCGCTGGACGCCGCAAAGGGGCAGCACAGGGAGATGGCGGTGGGTGCTCCCGAATCCATGCGCTACTACGATGCCGGCATGTCGCTCATCAGGGACAGGGCAGGGCAGCCCATGGGCTCCATGATCCTCTTCCGCGACGTCACAGATACGCACATCCTGCTTGAAGAGAAGAACAGGCTCATCGACGAGCTCACCCAGGCATCCGCGGAGATCACAACCCTTCAGGGAATCATTCCCATCTGCATGTACTGCAAGAAGATCAGGGACGACACGGGCTACTGGCACCAGGTGGAAAGCTACGTGAGCGCGCGATCACATGCCCAGTTCAGCCACGGGCTCTGCCCCGACTGCATGAAGAAGCTGGAGCAGAGCAGCGTCAGGCTCCAACCCTAGCGCGCACTTTCAGCCCGTGTCACCCTTGCGCTGCCAGCCCTATCGCGCTCGCGCGCCGAGGCGAGGAGGAGCTTCAGCCGGTTGATCTGGTTCACTTCACTGGCTCCGGGGTCGTAGTCGATCGCAGCCACGGTCACCTCGGGATGGCGCCGCCTGAGCTCTCGTATCATTCCCTTGCCCGTCACGTGGTTGGGCATGCACGCGAAGGGCTGGATGCATGCGATGGCATCGACACCCTCCCTGATCAGCTCGGTCATCTCCGCCGTGAGAAACCAGCCCTCCCCGGTGACATTGCCCAGCTGCACGATCCCCTCCACACCGGCGGCAAGCTCGTAGATGGAGGACGGCGCATGGAAGCGCTCGGAGCGGGCGAGCGCCCGCTTCTGTGCCGAGCGGAAGAGCTCGAGGGCCGCGATGCCGACCCGCGATATGACCGACGATCTGAGGCTCCCTGCCAGCTTGCGGTGGCGGAACTGCGCACCGAAGGTGCAGTAGAGGAGGAAGTCCGTGAGGTCGGGCACGACGGCCTCCGCCCCTTCGGATTCGATCACTTCGACGATCCGGTTGTTCGCCGTGGGATGGAACTTCACGAGGATCTCTCCCACGACCCCCACGCGCGGCTTCCTGTCCCCCGCCAGAGCCAGCGAGTCGAAGTCCCGCACCATCGCCCTGACCGTGCGGCCGTAGCGGAGGAAGGACGGGCGTTCGATGGCCTGCTTGCATTTTTCCACCCATGCATCGGCAAGCCCCTGGGCTGAGCCCGGCAGTATCTCGTAGGGACGCACCCTGTAAAGCATGCGCATGAGGAGGTCCCCGTACACGACGGCCATCAGCCCGCGCTGGAGGAGCCGGGCCGACAGCCGGAATCCTGGATTCTTCTCCAGCCCGAGTGCATTCAAAGAGATGACAGGCACGTGCGCCATGCCTGCGTCAGCGAGCGCCTTGCGGATGAAGGCGATGTAGTTCGTCGCCCGGCAGCCGCCGCCGGTCTGCGACATGAGAAGCGCCGTATGTGACAGGTCGTACTTCCCCGAGCGCAGCGCGGCCATCATCTGTCCCACCACGAGGATGGAGGGGAAGCAGGCATCGTTGTTCACGAACGTGAGGCCCTCGTTGACGGCGTTCTTGTCGACGTCGGGGAGGATTTCCAGGCGATATCCGGACAGCCGGAAGGCCCGCTCGATGATCCTGAAATGAAGCGGCGCCATCTGCGGCGCGAGGATCGTGTAGCCTGCCTTCATCGCGCGGGTGAATACGGGCCGTTTCGGCGCGGCGGTGCGCGGCGTGGCGCCGCGGCTCCCGCGCGCCTCCAGCGCAGCTTTCAGGGAGCGCAGCCGTATGCGCACGGCGCCGAGATTCGACTGCTCGTCGATCTTGATGACGGTGTAGATCCGTCCGCTCTCTTCAAGGATCTCCTGGACCTGATCCGTCGTGACGGCGTCAAGGCCGCAGCCGAACGAGTTCAGCTGCACGAGGGCGAGGTCGCTCCGCGTGGCGACGAAGCTCGCCGCGGCGTACAGGCGGGTGTGGTAGACCCACTGGTCCACGACGCGCAATGGCCGCTCGATCCTGCCCAGATGCGCGACCGAATCCTCCGTGAGGACGGCCATTCCCAGCGACAGCGCGAGCTCGGCGATGCCGTGGTTGATCTCCGGGTCGGTGTGGTACGGCCTGCCGGCGAGCACGAGCCCCCGCAGCTTGCGGGTCTCGATCTCCCGCAGCGCCTCTTCCCCACGGAACCGCACCTCTGCCTTGAACCGCGCCTGCTCGGCGCGCCCGGCATCCACTGCGGCGGCAGCCTCTTCCCTGGTGACCCCTGCCCAGGCCAGCTCTTCCCACAGGCGCTGCTTCAGGCGCGCCGTATCCTGCATGGGGAGGAACGGGTTGGCGTAGCGCACAGCGCCCTGCCGGAGCCCCTCTACATTGTTGAGCACGACCTCGGGGTAGGAGGCGACGATGGGGCAGTTGAAGTGGTTGCGTGCGTGAGCGTCCTCTTTGACGGTGTGAGGAACGCAGGGATAGAAGATGAACGGGACGCCCTCCTTCATGAGGCGCGCAACGTGCCCGTGCACGAGCTTCGCCGGGTAACACACCGATTCCGAAGGAATGGTCTCCATGCCGGCCTCATAGAGGGCGTGGCTGGACCGGGGGGACAGGCGCACGGAGAACCCCAGCCGCGTGAGCGCCGTGAACCAGAAGGGGTAATCCTCGTACATGTTGAGCACCCGGGGGATGCCCACCACGCCGCGAGGGGCCTGTCCCGCCGGAAGCGGTGTGTAGTCGAACGTCCGTTCGTATTTCCACGCGAAGAGGTCGGGGAGGGGCCGCGCTACGGCCGCTGCGGTGCTTTTCGGCGCTATTTGCGCGGATTCTGCCCCGCGCTCACAGCGATTGCCCGACAGGAACTCCCCGCCGTCGGAGAAGCTTGTCACGGTGAGGATGCAGTTGTTGGCGCACCGGCCGCAGCGCCTCATGGTGGTG
>PLNO01000194.1 GCA_003141795.1 Spirochaetaceae bacterium
GCCGTTGCCCAGCTGCCCCAGCTTGTTGTAGCCCGTAACCCACAGGCTGCCGTCGGTCTTGAGGATCAGGCTGTGGTAGTACCCTGCCGCGACCGCCGCAACACCGTTTGCCAGAACTTGCTTCGGTGAAGAGAGGTTCGACGTCGCACCATTCCCGAGCTGACCGTCGCCGTTGCGTCCCGTGGCCCAGAGACTGCCATCGCTCCCGACGATCAGTGTATCGGCGTAGCCCGAGAGGGAAACTATTCTCGAGACGAGCACCTTGACCGTGTAGTTTCCCGTCGATCCGTCGGCTGCGGTGACCGTATACAGCACCGGCTTCGTGAAATCGTTCGCCGTCTTGTCGCTCACCTGGACCTTGGAACCAACCCGGACGGTTTTGCCGTTCGTCTTCCAGCTCGCGACGAGGGCATCGACCCTGGCAAAGAGCGGCGAGCTTGTCAGGTCGACCGTTATGGTGGTCTCGTCGATGGTGCCGGCAACCCCGCCAATCGAAAAGGAGGTAATGGCTTTGCTGCTCGATGGTGCCGCATATGAGACGCCGCCGCCCAACGCCGTCATTAGGAGGACGGCCAGGAATGTGAACGGAAGGCTCCTCGTATCTCGCTTCATGTCATGGCTCCTGCTGGCGTACGTGTTGGATCAAAAATAGTGATCCGTTTCTGGAATTGGAAGCGATTTCTTCTTCAGCACCACGCCGCTTCAAGGAGTCACCCGACGGGGCGGGCGGTACCGGCTCAGTTCTGTCCCGCTTTCAGCTTCGCTTCCCGCTTCTCCAGGTCGACCATGGAAAAAAGGAAAGCTTCGATTCCTGCGGTGATGTGATCGGCGCTCGCCAGTCTCACCAGGGTCACGTCGGCCTGCGGGGCATTCTCCTTCACCCAGTTGTATTCATTGCTGCTGTTGCTGAAAGGGACGATATCATCGGTCGGAGATGCGGCCAGTACGATCGGTATCCCCGGCGGCGGAGTCCAACGATCCAGGCGCATCTCCTCCTGCAGGCGATAGTAGGCGGCCGACATCGGCGCGCGCCGAAGGACTTCGAGATATTCGGGCGTGAAGATATCGGAATCCGTGACCGCACCCGCTTTCTTGCCCATGATCTTAGCGATTTGCTGGTTGAGATCCTTGTCGCTTCGTGTCCCGTCGAACAGCGGCACGATCGTGTCGATGGTTCTGGTCAACAGGACATCCGTGAGCTTCAGTTTTTCTGAGTAGACGTGTGACCAGCCGAGTGCAAGAAGGNNGCAAGAAGGACCTGGTACTCGGGATGGCGCAACACTCGGGGGATCGCGCCATCCTCATCGCTACCGAGTGCAAGGTTGAGCGGGGCGCCCATTGGATAGACGGCGGTAAGGCGGAGGCCCGGTATCGGTATGCGCTGGTCGGCTATCGCTTTGAGCGCTCCCATGACAGTCAGCCCGCCCTCCGAATAGCCGATGATGGCCAGTCGGCCGTTCTCTCCATAGGGTGACACGCCATCAACCGTCACCTGTTCAAGCCATTGACGGGCGGCAACGAAGCCGTCCAGGGCCGAATCGGCAAGAGAATCGGCAACACAATATTCCTGCACTCCCGCGCCGTCGCCCATGCCGGAATAGTCGGGAACCCACACTGCGTAGCCAAGTGCCGCTGCCATGATTATGAAGGGCATCTCGGCACCCTTGCCTCGCGATGGGGTGTATTCGCGCCGCAGCTCCGTGCCTTTCGCGAAGATGAGCCACGTGAGCTCCTGCGTCCGGCCTGAACGTGCCGTCGGGAGGAAAATCGTCCCCGATTGCAGCTCGCTTCCTCCCTGGGGGAGCCGCGCTCGAAAGGCGATATGCACCGGCTGAACGTCGCAGAGCGTATTCAATCGTGATGAACGCCAGGCGGCATACCCTGCCTTCTCGAGCACGTCCATCCTGATTTGCGTTCCGATGAGGAGGGGTGATGCTTCTGTGAGGATCAGCTGAGCGTTCCCCGAAGGAATGGACCTCTCTGTCGCCGCCTCCACCAGGTCGCCGGGAACAGCGGGGGATCCAGAATCGAGAGTGACCCCGCGGTAGAATGCAGGCGCAGGAAGGTCGACGCAGGAGAGCAGGGACAGTGCGACCAGGATGATAAGAAATCCGGCGTAGGTTGTTGTATGTGTCATGGTTTTATCTACATGAACAGATACGGGAAAAGCCCGACGCAGTCTGTCCTGTAGCACACACACGACGGCACACAGCCCTCCGCGGCCTTGACGCGACCGGTCATACTGGCGATCCTTGTCGCGTTACCACCATGCAATCAGGGTGTGTTCAGATCGCGCGCGCAGGGGCGCTCTGTCCGTCACCCACGTTAGAGGAGTCTCCCCATGAACCCGTTCATGTACTACATGCCCACCCGTCTTCTCTTTGGACCCGGTAAGCTCGCAGAGCTTGCCACCACGGAGCACTTTCCCTGGAAGAAGGCCCTCGTGGTGGTGGGATCCGGCGGCGCAGCGAAGCGCTCGGGAAGCCTGGACCGCGTTCTCGGCCTTCTCTCCTCACGGGGGGTTACTACTGTCGTGTACGATAAAGTACGGTCCAACCCCGAGGCCGAGCAGGTGGAGGAGGCGGCTCGTATCGCCAGGGAGGCGGGCTGCGACGTCGTCGTCGGGCTCGGCGGTGGATCGACGATCGACTCGGCAAAGAGCATCGCCGTCATGACGAAGAACCCGGGGCACTACTGGGACTACATGATGTCAGGCACCGGGGGGCGGAAGGTCCCGGCCAACGGCGCCCTTCCCATCGTGGCGATCACCACGACCGCGGGCACGGGGACCGAGGCGGATCCGTGGACCGTGCAGAGCAATCCGGCAACAAGGGAGAAGATCGGCTGGGGCAATGACACCACCTTTCCCGCCCTCTCGATCATCGACCCCGAGCTCATGAAGACACTCCCGCCCAAGCAGACCGCCTACACCGGCATGGATGCCCTGTTTCATTCCGTGGAAGCGTATCTTGCAACCTGTCATCAGCCGGCGAGCGACCTTCTTGCACTCGAAGCGATTTCTCTCATCCACAAATGGCTGCCCGTCGCGGTCAAGGATGGAGCGAACATCGAAGCGCGCACAGCGCTGGCGTGGGCGAACACCGAGGCCGGGATCTGCGAATCGCTCTCCTCGTGCATCTCGCACCACTCCCTCGAGCATGCGGTGAGCGCGTTCTATCCCGAGGTAGCCCATGGCTGCGGGCTTACGATGCTCTCGGTGGCCTACTTCAGCGACCTTGCGGAACACGACCCCGCGCGCTTCGCTGAAATGGCCGCTGCCATGGGAGAAAAGGTCGACTCCCTGCCGGAGCCCAAACGCGCGCTTGCATTCGTACGTGCTCTGGAGAAGCTGATTGCTGCCGTGGGCCTTGCCGATGAGAAGCTCTCCGCCCACGGCGTCAAGAAATCGGACATCCCGGACATGGCGCGCAATGCTTTGTCCGCCATGGGCGGTCTCTTTGCCGTCACCCCGGTGAAGCAGGAGCAGGCCGACGTCGAGCGCATCTTCGAGCGCGCCTACCGGTAGGTCCAGACAGGCCGCAACGGCAGGTCTGTTGCGGTCCCCTTCTCCCGCCCGCTAAGTGCCGCCGGCAAGCTCCTGTGTCGGTTGGGAAGGGCGGAGGAAAGATGCCACGGCTGCGAGGATCGTCACGCCGAAGGAAACGAGGAACGCCTCGTGGAGCCCGGACTGGAATGATCGCAGTACCGCCGGCGTGTTGTTCATTCCGCCGCCGTACAGGAAGACGTGGAACATCACGTCCTGCGGAATGCGGCTCAGGACGAGCGGGAAGGCGATCGTGATGCTGAACATCTGACCAGTGTTGTTCAGCATGATGTTCGTCGCGGAAGCGATTCCCCGCCGCTCGGGCACCACCGATGACATGATCGCATTCGTATTGGGCGAGGCGAACAGCCCGGACCCACCCCCCATGAGGACCATGAAGAGCGCGAGCAGCCAGTAGCTTGTCGTCGAGGTGACCGTTGCCAGGCCCAGGAGTCCGACGGCCGACACGAGGAGCCCCGCAGTGGCGAGGCCCCGGGACCCGTGACGGTCGGAGAGGGATCCGGAGAGGGGACCGATCGCGAGGAAGGCAAGGCCGAAGGGCGCGGTCAGGATGCCGGCCTGGAGCGGGTTCTTTCCGTAGGGTCCCTGCAGGAAGAAGGTGAGCAGGAAAAGCACGGCGCCGCGGGCCAGCCCGTTCAGTCCGGCCTGACGAGAAGCGCGTCAACGGTTCCCGACGCCGTGTGAATCTGAACCTCGCGTGAGATCACGATGCTCTCCTCTCCTGTTCGAGTGCGGGCATATCAGCGCCCGCCGCAATAACGCTTGACTTCCCCCTCATCGATCCCTACTTTTGCCACGGGCGTTGCCCTGACATCGACAAGAGTAAAGATAGCGAAGCGGAACGGGAGCGTCAAAATGAACACTGCGCTATGGGTCGTACAGTACGTGCTCGGCGTCCTGTACCTGATCGCTGGAGTCCTCAAGGCGTTGTTCACCGCAACCGCCCGGAAGCGCATCCCGTGGGCCG
This sequence comes from Spirochaetaceae bacterium, assembly GCA_003141795.1. Next base: position 4,533 of record PLNO01000194.1, read on the forward strand.
GGGCATTGTCGACGGCATACGTTCGTTTCGTCGGCATCGCCGAGATTCTGGGAGCCCTGGGCGTCGTGCTTCCCCTCCTCAGCGGCATTCTCCCCTGGCTCACCGTCATTGCCGCGGCCGGGCTGGCAGTGGTGCAGATCCTCGCGATCGCCATCGTTCACCTTCCGAGGAAGGAATATGTCTCCTTGCCGGTGAACGTGGTGCTTCTCCTCCTTGCCGTCTTTGTCGCCGTTGGCCGCCTGAACCTTTTCGCGTAGGGGACGGCGACGGCGCGGGCCCGTCACCGAGGCCACCGTGCCCCTTATTCCCTGATCTTCACGACGATCTTTCCCTTCACGTGGCCCGCTTCACGGGCAAGGAAGGCTTCCTTTATCTTGTCTAAGGAGAAGCTGCGATCGAGGTGGACCGTGACGTTCCCCTCGGCAACGAGACGGGACAGGCTCTCGAGGCGCGCCGTGGTGACCTGGGTGAACTGCCCGAGTGCGGTGACGCCGAGTTTCGCTGCCAGCTCTGCGTCCGGTTGGCCCGCGATGGTGAGTATGGTGCCTCCCTTTTTCAGCACCGCGAACGCCGCCTTGTACGCAGCACCTCCGGCGGTATCAAGGACGAAATCGAGATCATGCAGATCAGCGGGGAGCGCTCCCTTCTCGAAGTCGATGACCTGGTCTGCCCCGAGTGATCTCACGAAGTCCACCGCCGACGCGCGGCAAGTGGCGATCACGCGCGCGCCGAGCTTCTTCGCGATCTGGACGGCAAAGGAGCCGACGCCGCCCGAGCCTCCCTGGATGAAGATCGTGCTGCCCTTCGAAAGCTTCAACGTCTCGAGGGCCTGCAGAGCGCTCACCCCGGCGATGGGGAGCGCCGCGGCTTCCGTAAAGCTCACGCCGTTCGGAATTTTTGCAAGCCCTGCGGCGGGCACCGAGGCGTACTCCGCGAAGGCGCCGCTGCCGCCGGCAAAAACCGCGGCGGTGCCGAAGACCCTGTCGCCTTTGGAAAATCCGCCGTCCGCCGCCGTTTCCACGACGACGCCGGCGATGTCCAGGCCGAGTGTCGCGGGAAAATGGAGCGGCGCCATTGTGTGCATGTACCCCATGCGGATCGCGGAATCCGCCGGGTTGAGGCTTGCCGCGTGCACTTCGACGAGAACCTGTCCCGGGCCCACGGCGGGCCGCGGGGCGTCCTTCGTGACCGCCACGACGCTGGCGTCTCCATACTGGGTGATCTGTGCTGCTTTCATGAGGGGAAAATAAACAACTAAAATATATTAATCAACTTTATTCATCTCTTTCGTGGTATCTTTGATTCGTCATGCAAGGACGACCCTTCTCGGAAGACCATTGCCAGGCGGAAGCCCTCAAGCTGCTCGGCGACTACGTGACGCTGCGCATCGTCGATTTCCTCCGCGAGAAGGAGCTGCGCTTCACGGAGCTGCAGCGGTCCATCGGGGACGTGAACTCCGTCACACTCTCCAACCGGCTCAAGCGTCTGGAGGCCGCCGGGATGGTCGAGCGGGAGGAGGCGACGATCGACCGGCAATCGGTCGCCTACAGGCTCACGACGCTCGGCAAGGGGCTGCTGCCGGTTCTGCGGGAGATCCAGAACTTCACGAAGCGCAACGTCAGCCTCGGCCTCTTTGACGATGAGCCGTCGGGGAAAAAGTCCGCCCAGGGTCGTTCGCGGAAGAAAACCTGAATCTTCCGCCGGGTCGTCATTTCGTCTGGCTGAGCCTGGCAATCCCTGACAGGACCGTTTCGATCGCGTCCGCGAAACGCGCCTTGTCCGCTGATTCCATGCGATCGAGCGCCTTGCAGACGAGCCCGGTGCGCCGCTCGATCTCAGCGTCCAAACGGGTGCTGCCGGTGGCGGTCAGCTCGTAGCTCACGTTCCGCCTGTCCTCCTGGTCTCCCGCTCGGGCGGCCAGCCCCTCCTCCACCATGTGGTTGAGCATGATGCACAGTGCCGAGGGGGAAAGGCCGTCGTGCATGGCAAGCGTTTTCAGGTAGCCCTTCCCGTGGAACCTGAGCGTGAGGAGGGTGCGAAACCTCTCCTCGCTCAGTCCCTCCTCCCCCGAGGAGGACAGATGTTCCCGCACGTAGCGCTTCAGGGCACCCAGGAGCTCGAGGAATCGGGCGGCCACCTCACGATCGAGTGGGCTTTTCATTGTTCGGCGGCTCCCCTGTTTTCCTTGCCCCTGATGAACGAGAGCGCGGATGCGACCAGGCAGAGGCCGATGGAGACGATGAACGTGTTACGAATGCCTCCGACGAACGCCTGCATGGTCTGGGAACCGAGCGTGACGTTCGTTCCCACGAACAGTTGCATCATCGCGTCACGGGGCAGGCTGCCGGCGGCAACGGCCAGCGCCAGAGCGAAACTGGTCACCATTCCCGTCTGCCGCAGCGTGGCAAGCGTTGCCGATGCGATCCCCAGCCGGTTCTTCGGCGCCCCGTTCATTGCAGCGCTCGTGTTGGGGGAGAAGAAGAGCCCTCCGCCGAGCCCGACCAGAACCAGGCCCACGACTATGGTGCCGTAGCTCGTTGTCGGCGACAATGTGAGCACGAACCATACGAGGCCTGCCGCTTGCAACAGGAGCCCGAGCGTGGCGGGGAGACGCGCGCCGATGCGGTCTGCCACGAGCCCGCTCAACGGCCCGGTCACCGCGCTCATGATGGAGAGCGGAATGAGGAACAGCGCAGCGGTGAGGGGGCTGTAGCCGCGTACGCCCTGGAAATAGAACACGATGAGGAAGTTGACGGCGAACATCGCCAGTGACTGCAGCATCGCCGAGAGGACGGAGAAATTGTAGACGCGGTTCTTGAACAACGACAGGTCGAGCACCGGGTTGGACACGCGCCTCTCCCGTACGAAGAAGACGGTGAGCATCACGACGAACAGGACGAACAGCGCGAGGATCGGGAGGGAAATCCAGCTCATGCTGATGCCGAGTGTGAGTGCGAAGAGCAGGGCGATGAGCGCCACGCTGAAAAAGACGGCGCCGGCGATGTCGAAGCGCTCGTTCGTGGTGCGGGCCGATTTCTCCTTCAGTGCGAGGTAGCCCCATACGGTGCCCAGAATCCCTATGGGCACGTTGATGAAGAAGATCCAACGCCAGTTGGAGGCAGCGAGGATCAGGCCGCCCAGCACGGGGCCCGCGATGCCCCCGATCGCCCAGGTGATGCCGTTGATCCCCAGCGCCCGCCCACGTTGGTGGGGAGGGAAGACCTCGGAGATGATCGCGGGGCTGTTCACCATCATGAAGGCCGCTCCCGCGCCCTGCACGATCCGGAAGGCGATGAGCTCGGTCGCGGTCTGCGACAGGCCGCACAACGCCGAGCCGACGGTGAAGATGATGAACCCGAGATTGTACATGCGGACCCGGCCGAACATGTCCGCGATGCGACCGAAGGTCAGCAGACAGACGGTGCTCATGAGGATGTAGGCCATGATGACCCACACCATCTCCACGAGGCCGGCGTGGAGATTCACCATCATGTCCGGCAGGGCAAGAGTCACGATCGTGCCGTCGATCGCCGCCATCAGGGCGCCGATCGTCGTCACGCTGAGGGCGATCCACTTGTAGTCGATTTTCCCGTGCGCGGGTGCGTTTCCTATGGAGCCCACCCTACCGCGCCTCTGTGAGAGCCGCGGACGCCGTGAACAGCGTGCCGACTCCGCCCAGGTGGCTCGCGACCCGCAGGGCTTCCGCGATTTCCTGGTCCGAGGCTCCGGCCTTCCGCGCCTGGGCGGCGAGGCTCCGCACGCCGTTTTCCGCCCCGTGCGCGGCATCGAAGGCCATCGCGATGAGGAGCTTCACCTTGCGCGGCAAGGCCCCGTCTGCATAGACGAACTCATTCTGCTCGTGAAGACGTTTCACCATCTCGGGATCGATCTTCCCGAGCGCCTCCAAAGGATCGTACGGCATTTGCTTCTCCCTTTGATGTTTCGGTAAGATAATCATTTTNNCAAGCGCGCGGGGCGTCCTGCCGCAGACGCTGCCTCGCGCTGCGGCAACGGAGGGATTGTGTCGGCTGGCGTGGCAGCGGTATCCTCGTGCCAATGGAAACTGCAGGAACTGTCTTGGGAATCGTGGGAAGCCCGAACCGTGACGGGCGGACGAATCGGCTGGTGAGCGCCGCGTTGGAAGGCGCCGCCCGGGCGGGAGCGAAGACTGAGCTCGTCCAGATGGCGGACCACGTTGTGGCGGCGTGCAAGGACTGCCTCCCCTGGGTCTGCGCGTCCAACCTGAAATGCACCTACAAGGATGCCGCATTCGAGTTTCTCACGGAGAAGGTGATGTCCTGCAGGGCGCTCGTCCTCGGGACCCCGATTTATTGGTGGGACACGAGCGGCTTGATCCGCTATTTCTTTCTCAAGATGTTTCGCGTCTTTGCCCGCTCGGGCCCGCTGCAGGGGCTTCCCTGCGTCGGGATCGGTGTTGCCGGGGGAACGGGCAATGGCCTCGTGACGGGAATGCGCCCCGTGTACGAGTTCTTCCAGATCATGCAGATGAGGGCGCTCGAGCCGCTCCCCGTGACACGGTTCACGATCGATGCCTGCACCAAGCGGGCCGGCGAGCTCGGGGGCGAGCTTGCGGGAATGCAACGGCTGCCTTTTGCGAGTCTCGAAGCGCGCCTCCAGTGGTATGACGACCTTCCGTATCTGGGCCTCAAGCGGCTGGCGGAGAGGCGGCTCCTTGCCGACGGTGCGGTCGGTTCGCTCATGGGTGACACCAGGGCGGGGCTCGCGGCGGAGCTTGCCGAATCGGATATGCTCGCGGCTGCGGGACGGGCAGCAAACTCGGCTGCCGCCGTGACCCGGGTGTACGACGCGGCGGTCAAGGCGTTCGAGCAGGACGCGAACTCGAAGGACTAGCGGCGGGGTCGTCGATTCCTTCTATAGAG
>PLNO01000062.1:0-435 GCA_003141795.1 Spirochaetaceae bacterium
TCTCCGGGGCGAACATCTACACAGGGACCACGGCCATCAACGCCGGCACCCTCGCTGCGGCCGTGAACAATGCACTCGGAACCGCGGCGGGGGGGACAACGGTGGCGGCGGCGGGGACTCTCGATTTCCCGAACATCACGTACTCGACGGCCGAGCCCGTCAGCATCAACGGTGGCACGATCTCCGCCTCCACGGGGACGAGCTCCTTTGCCGGGGCCATCACCCTGACGGCCACCGCCACTGTCAGCGTGGCAGGTACCCAGCTCACACTCAGCGGCAATATCAGCGGACTCACCTTCGGCATCACCATGAGTGGCACCAGCATAGTCATCCTCTCGGGAATCAACACCTACACCGGCACCACCACCATCAATGCCGGCGTTCTCACCGCCTCGGGCGGCTCGGCGATCGCCGACACCGACGCGGTGAGCATCA
>PLNO01000062.1:476-41700 GCA_003141795.1 Spirochaetaceae bacterium
GCACCCTCACCCTGTCAGGCGGTTCCGCTCTGGCGGACACCGACGCGATCACCATCAACGGAACGGCGAGCCTGAGCCTCGCCAGCAGCGAGACCATTGGGTCGCTGACCGGGCTGGCGGGCACGACCGTCGCGCTCGGCACGAGTACCCTGACCGTCGGGGATGCCACGAGCACCACGTTCGCCGGCGTTTTTACCGGGTCCGGCGGCCTCACGAAGCAGGGCACGGGCACGCTGACGCTCTCGGGCAACAGCAGCACGTACTCGGGACCGATCATCGTCAACGCGGGAACCCTGACCGCGTCGGTGAACAACGCGTTGGGCACGGCCGCGGGAAGCACGACGGTGGAACCGGGGGCGACCCTCGATCTGCCGAATGTCGCCTACGCGACGGCGGAGCCCGTCACGCTCGACGGGGGAACCCTCTCCGCATCGACGGGGACTACCTCCTTCGCCGGGGCCGTCACGCTCACGGCGGACAGCCTTCTCGGGGGGGCGCCCACCACGGCATTCACGTTGAATGGCACCGTCTCTGGCGCGGCGAACAAGCTCGCCATCACGATGACGAGCGGGACCGTGACATTCGCGAATACCGTCACCCTCGGCACCCTGACGACCGTCGGCAACGCGTACAACGTGGCGTTCAACGGGGCGACGACCACGGTCACGAACGCTGTCGCGTTCCTCAACACGGGGACCGTCACCCTCGGGAATGGCGGTGACACGCTCACCTTCACCGGCGGCATCCAGACGGAAGCCAGCGCCACGAACCCGAGCCAGACCAACCTTGGCGGTATTATCAAGACAGTTGACCAGCCCATCGACCTCGGGCCGATCAATGTCGTATCCGCATCCACGCTGATCACACATAACGGCAGCGGCGGGCCCGGGGCGGCGATCACCGTCGCCTCCGTCACGGGAGCCGCGGCCCTGTCCCTCATCCCCCGCAGCGCCACGGCAACCGTGAGCGGCGCGCTCACCCTCACGAGCACGCTCACCCTCGAGGACACGGATACCCAGTCGACCGGCTCCGTGATCTTCAACGGCCTCGTCACCCTCACGACGCTCTCGACGGCCTCGGCCGGCTACGCAGTCACGTTCAACGCGGGAGGCACGATCTCCACGGCCGCCACCTTCACCAATACGGGAACCCTGACCATCGCCGCGGGCCTCACCTTCGCCGCGGGAGCGACAGCGTCGTCAGGTCCCAAGTCGATTGCGGGAGTCATCCAGGCAAGCGGAACGACGACCCTCGACTTCGGCACCACCGCAACAACGGCGGCCGGCGACGCGACCCTCCAGACCTCGGGAGCGGGCACGGTCATCCTCGACGGGACAACGGTCACCAACACCTTCACGTTGACGCTTGGCAATGGGAGCGCCACGACGATTACGACGAACGCGATCAACGGGACCGGGCCCAACGCGAACCTGACTATCAATTCCGCGGGGGCGGTCACCATTGGTGGCAACGTCGGGCCGAGCATCAATACGATCGACGTCGTGAACGCCAACGGGCTCACGTTCAACGGCACGGTGACCGCCACGTCGCTGAGCTTCGACAACACCATCACGAACGCGGCGACCATGGCCTTCAACGGCCTCGTGACGCTGACGAACATGAGCGCCGCCCTGGCCGTCGGGGTGCCGTACAGCATCACACTCGGCGCCGGCGGCAGCGTGACCAGCGCGGTCACGCTCAGCAACACGGGGACCCTCACGGTCGGCGCCGCGGGCTTCGCGTTCAACGGTGGGACAACGAAGCTCGCCGGCCCGAAGAGCTTCGAGGGTGGAACAATTTCCGCGGGCAACCAGCCGCTGAACTTCGGAACGGCGGGCAACGTGACACTGACTGCAACGACCACTTTCAATGCTGGCAGCGGCGCCATCACGCTCTTCGCCATACCAGGTCCGGCAAACGTGAATCTCGTCATTCAGGGCTCGGGAACAGACTCACTCGCCACGGTCGGCCTCGGAACGGGCACTCTCGACCTCTCGGGCATGCTCGCGGGCGGCTCCGTGACGGTGAGCGGCGCTCTGACGGCGAACGCCCTGACGACCACGAACACGAGCTATGCGATCACGCTCAACGGCGGCGGTACCATCGCAACCGCGGTGACCTTCAGCAACACCGGGCTCCTGACGATCGGCGCCGCGGGAATGACCTTCTCCTCGGGAGCTACGGACACGGCGGGGGGCAAGTCCTTCTCCGGAACGATCACGGCGACGGGGGCGAACAACCTCGACTTCGGGGGAACGGCGACAACCATCCCGGCGGCCGCGGCAACCGTGCTGCGCACGACGGGGGCAGCCACGCTGACGCTCGCCGGGGTCACCATCGGCGCCGGCGGATCCCTGACATTCGGCAATGGCAACGCAACGACGGTGAACGTGACGGGCGCGATCGACGGAACGGCTACATCGGGCCTTGCGATCAACACGACGGCCGGCGTCACGATCTCGGGCGCGGTCGGCGCCACAGCCATGAACACGGTGACGGTCACGCAGTCCGGGGGCACGGCATTCGGCTCCACCGTGAACGCCGCCACCGTGACCCTTACGGACACAACTGCTACCCAGACGATCCAGTTCAGCGGAAACCTCACCGCCACCACCGGCATGAGCGCCGCGGCGGGCGCGGCGTACAACGTCTCACTCCTCGGTGCGACGAACACGATCGCGGGCGCGACGGTATTCGCCAACACGGGGACGCTCACGATCACGACGACGACCACGACCTTCAGCGGCGGCGTGACGGCCACCGGGACGAGCGCCGCGTCCCTCAGCGGGACGATAGCAGCCACTGCGGGAGTCATCAATCTCGGCGGCGGGCCCATCACGATCAACGGCACGGTGCTGATCGGCGGTACGTCGACCGGCCAGATCACGCTGTCCGCGGTCACCATCGCCAGCGGTGCGGCACTGACCCTCGGTGGCGGCGCCGCGACACCGATCGCGACGTCGACGATCGACGGAACGAGCGCAGGGGCGCAGAACCTGACCATCGACACAACAGGGACGGCGACAATTGGCGGGGCTTTGGGCGGGACGGTGCCCCTCGGAACGCTCACCAACAGCTCAGCCTCCGGTACCGTTGACGTTCAAGCGAACAATTTCTCTATCGGGACGCTGGCGAATAGCGGGACGTTCAGCCTCCAGGGCACGCAGACGACCCAGACCATAACGACTATGAACATGGGCGGAACGGTGCAGTACTACGGCGCAGGGCCTGGCACAATTCGGTTGAGTACCTTCTACAGCCTTACCGTCACCGGCAGCGGCACGTTCACACTCAACCAGCCCATCACTGTCGGTCCGGCGACAGGCGGAGGACTGCTGACGATTTCCGGTACCGCGACTCTGGATGTTAGCGGCTCATCCCGGCCCATTACGATCTACGGCAGTTGGACCAATACCGCAGGCACCGCACACTTCGTCCCGCGCGCGGGAACGGTCACATTCGCGAAACCGTCCGGTACCATCACCGTTCTGGGCGACAACACCTGGTACGATTTTGAAGCCATTCTCCCAGGCGTCACCTTCGCTTTCGAAGCTGCCAAGACCCAGACTTTCATCGCTGGCGGCAACTTTGGAGTACAGGGTATTTCGGGCACCGACGTGATTCTGACGTCCACAAGTACCGTGCAATGGATTATCAGCCTTGACGCCACGGCGACGGTGCAGCCTCCTACCACCTATGCAACCGTGACATACTCGAATGCTACTGCTTCAAGCCCAATCGTCGTGGACGCAACAGTCACCATTGATGCCACTGATTCGAACTGGCTGCATGCAGATCCGGTTCTATGGAGCAAGGCGGAAGACAGTGACAACAACGGCAAGATTGACAGAATCCACGTGCGCGTTGCCGCCCCCATCAACCACCTTTTCGGTGGTTTTACCGCGAGCGTATCGGGATACACAGTCAAAAACTACGCGGACCAGATTAGCTTTAGTTTTGACTTCTATATAAATCTGTATGAAAACACCTTCTTGGACACGAACGCGGTCCCCACGTGGACGATTTCGGCGAACTCAAGCCTTCGTAGCAGCAGCGGCACGCAGACCGTCATCATTTTGTCACCCCCCGCCTCGTCGACCGACGCCGCCCCGCCCGTCGTTGCCTACACGCTTGCGGTTGTCGGCAGCAATCAGCTCTTCGTGCAGTTTTCGGAGCCCGTGTTCGAGACCGTCAGCCCGACGCAACTCGCTCTGACGGACTTCACTTTCTACAACGGCGGGACGCAGGACGCGACTCTGAATCCAACGGCGAGATCGTTCCCGGCATCCGGAGAAGTCCTGTTGACCCTTGGTCGGGTCTTGACGGCTGACGACATCACAACGCCAATCATGATGAGGGTGGCGAATGCCGTCGATGCCGTGCCCCTGACTCCCAACGCCCTGACGATTCCCGCAACGGGGCACCGTATCTCCGACATCGGTCTCGGGTTGCCAGGAGCGTCGCTCTTCGAACCGGTCTGGGCGCGGGACACGAGCATCAGGTCGGCAACGTCCGGCATCGGGTACATCACGACGTTCGACGGTACCAAGTGGCTGAGGACAGGGGAGAACCTGACGCTGGAGGGCAACATCTCCACCCTGAGCATCGCCTCGTATCCAACGAACGGTCAGTCGAAGCTCCTCTACGACATGAATGTCTCGTCGTCATTGGCGACGTCAAGCGGGCTTTGGCTGCCGGGCTTTACGGACGACACCACGGTGTTCGGCGGCTTCAGCGGCCTCGTTCCCACCGCAAAGACCGGGGACACCTCGGCGAGGACGATATATGACACGTCCCAGCCATCGACTCGGCTTCGTGACTTCGTGATCCCCGGAAGCGACGCCAAAGACGTGGACGGGGCGACGCTCGACTTCCTCTTCTCCATACCTCAGGGCACCTCGACGCTGTATACGGCGAGCGTGCCCGACCCGTCGGCCGACTCGGCGTGGTACCAGCACCTCAAGCCCTGGGCGTTCGACCTTCACACGGTCAAAACGCAGAGGGGCGGGGTGTCGATCCTGAACAACGTGATCAATCCCGACAAGGGGGATGCGGCAACCCTGCAGTACTATCTGGGCTCCGCAGGCCAGGTGACCGTCATGGTGTTCGATCTCTCCGGGAGCATCGTCAATGTGCTCGTGCGTGGAACGCAGTCTGCGGGAGAGTACGAGACACTGTGGAACGGAACCAACCGGGCCGGCACGAAAGTGGCTCGGGGCATCTACTTCGTCAGGATCGTGGGTCCCGACATCGACGAGATCAGGAAGGTCCTGGTAGTACGATAAGCCGCATTGCGGGCCTCAGCCGAGGCCCGCGGCCTTCTGGAACGCCTCGTGGAACTCGAAGACTTTTCCCTCCGCAAGCTCCTGGTCCAGCTCCAGAAGGGAGAAGGTGAACCGGGGGAAACGGGAGCCGGCGGCCATGAGCCGCGACAGCTCCTCCTGCATCTCCCGAAGGGATCGCGAGCGCAGCCACGCGGGGAAGACGATGCAGTTCGCCTCGGCATCGGGGAAGATCCTCGCGGCCTCCTCCCAGTCAGTGTCCTGTCCGAAATCGATACCGTCGACGTTTCCCAGCGATGCATAGTTCATCAGGTGCGGCGTGGCCCCTGAATCCTGGTGCACGAGGAATCGGGCTCCCACCCCCGAGGCGTACTCCGCGATCCGCCGATCGGAGTCCCTGTTGCAGGAGGCGTACTGTGCGGGGGAGATCATGGCCACGGTGCAATCCCCCACGAAAACCGTTGAGAGGGCCCTCCCGTCCGTGCGGGGGAAGACGGCGAGGCAGAGGAGCATGAGGTCGGTGACGTTCGCGTACAGCCGGCGGAGCAGGGCGGGATCGTCCATGCCCAGGAGCAATGCCTCATCGCCGAACACCGACACGGCGGTGTTGATGACCGATCCGAGGTTCTGGAGGCTGGTCAAGGGCTGGCAGTGCGGGTTGAAGCCCACCCGCTTCTCCGCCGCAGCCCTGTCGTAGTGCTCGCGCGCCCAGCGGGCCTGTTCGAGCACGATGCGCACCGGCTCCATCGCCTCGAAGCGCTCGGGGGTCCACGGGGGGAGCGAACGGATGGCGTCAGGATCCATCGGCATGTGTATGGCGGCGGGGTCCTCGCTGTCCGCGTAGACGACGTGGCAACCGTACAGAGCGGGGACGAAACGGTGCCCGAAGGGCTCGATCGTCGCGCGGGGGAAGGGCTCGTCGAATCCCAGGCCGATCCCTCCGAAATCCGCGCGAACGAGGCGGTCGATCTCCATCACCTGAGTCACCCGCCACGCTATGTCGCGGTGGAAGCGCTCACCGTAGTCCAACCCGTAGCGGGCATGCAGCAGGCTCGGCGTGAGGCCGTAGCTCAGGCCGAACCGCCCGATGGTCTGCGAGGGGTAGAAGAGCGACACGGACTACTCGACGGAAGCCTGCGCGGTGATTACTTCGATTCCCTTTTCGCGCATGACCTGCCCAACGGCTTCGCTCATGCCGGCATCGGTGACGATCATTTGGACCTGATCGAGCGGCATGAAGAGGAAGGTCACCTGCTTGTCGAACTTCGAGCTGTCGGCAAGGACGACGACCTGCGTCGATTGGCGCGCCGCTTTCCGTTTGACGGGGATCTCTTCGAACGTCCCCTGCGAGAGACCGGCGTTGAGGTCGATCGCGCTCGTGCCCATGAAGGCGCGGTTGAATCGGAACTGGCTGAGCCCCTCGTCCGCCATTTGCCCGACGGTCGAATGCGTCGCGCCGTGCACGGTGCCGCCCAGGAGGATGCACTGCACGTTGGCCCTGTTCTCCAGTGTGTGCGCGACGACGAGGGAGTTGGTGACCACCGTGATGCGCTTGGTGTCATTGATTGCGGAAGCGAGGAACGCGGGGGTCGTGCCGGCGTCGATGAAGACCGATTCGCCGGGCTGGATGAGCGCGAAGGCGGCCTTGCCGATTGCTTCTTTCTCGGTGCGGTACACCGTCTCGCGGATGCGAAAGTCGACCTCCATCATGTCCTGGCCGGCAAAGGCGCCGCCGTGTGTCCGCTTGATGAGCTCTTTTTCCTCGAGCCTGTCGAGATAGCGCCGTACCGTCATGTCTGACACCTTGAGCTCCGCCGCGAGCTCATTCACGCTCTGATAGCCTTTGCGTGCGAGGATGTCCATGATCAGTTCCATCCGATCTCGCATAGTGTTCCGAATAGTATCGACTTGTGGATTTGTACTCAAGCGTCTGTGCTGAATCAAACAGCCATGGGAACCGTCCCCCCCTTTGACTCCCTCCCGGCATGGGATATAGTCGTGCCCGTGAAGGCCGTGTACCGCTTTTTCAAATCCGTGCGACTCGCCCTGGTCCTCACGCTCGTGGTCATCGCTCTCTCACTTCTGGCGACCCTCGTCCCTCAGTCACGCCCGGATGCGTGGTACCGGTCGCGCTACTCTCCGTCCGTTTACGCCGTGGTCGATTTTCTCGGGCTGGAAAACCTCTTCCGATCCCCGCTGTTTCTCCTACCTGTCCTGCTTTTTACGATCAACCTCGGGACCTGCACGATAGACCGGCTGATCAGGCGAGCGCGCCACAAGGTGCCAAGACGCTACGGGCCGGACCTCGTGCACGTGGGGCTCCTCGTCCTCATCGCGGCTGGACTCGTCACCGCCGTCATGAGGCAGGAGAAGACCTGGCAGCTCGCCGCGGGTGAAGACGCGTCCATCAGCCCGACCTATACGGTTCATCTGGAATCCCTCGCGCTCCAGAAATACGACGACGGGCGGCCCCGGGACTGGATCTCCACGGTGAGCGTGACGAGCGGGAAGCGGAAAGTCATCGACGGCTTTCCGATCCAGGTGAACCATCCCCTGCGGCTCTCCGGCGTCACCCTTTACCAGTCCTCATGGGTGACGCAGGGGATGATCGACGTGAGGCAGCCCGACGGCGCCCCGGGAAGCGCCACCGCCGGGGAGGGGTTCACGGAAGGGGACTCCTTCTGGTATTTTACGGACGTGAAGCAGGAGCGGGGCCAATGGCGGGCGCTTTTCGAGCAGTACCACGGGAAGAGCCTCATGGCGACACGGCTCCTCGGCCCCGGTGATACCGTGGGGCCTTTCACCGTCGAACGGGTGTCTGTTAGAGACGTCACGGGGCTGAAAGCGGTGAGCGACCCCGGGCTCGCTCCCTTTCTGGTGGCGGCGGTGCTCATCCTGGCGGGCCTGTGCCTGACCTGGTTCCAGAAGAGAGGAGAGCAGGTCGAATGACGGCCACGATCGGCCTTTGCCTCATCGCCCTCGCGGCCGTTCTCCAGGCGGGGTTCCTCCTGCGGCGGGAGAACAGACGCGACCCGGTCTCCCATTGGCTGCTGCTTGCCGCGGCGATCCTCCTCTTCGCCACTCTCGTCCAGAGAAGCGTCAGGATCCGCTTCGTCGCCGTCACCGGTACCTACGAATCGTTGCTCTTTTTCTCCGCGGCGATCTGCGTCGTGCTCTTCGGCTTGCGCCTGGCCCGCAGGACGCGCAGCATGTCCCCCTTCGTTCTCTTCGGTTCCACGATCGTCTGCCTCGTGCTCCTCATGGTGTCCTCTTCCCCCCTGGCGCCGAGAGACATCCAGCCCCCCATCCCGGCGCTGAAATCGTTCTGGCTCGTGCTGCACGTGCTGTTCTCCTTCATAGGGGAGGCCTTCTTCGTCGTGAGCTTCGTGGCAGCGATCGCCTTGCTCGCGACCCGCAACGAGGACAGGCGCGCCGACATGGACAGGCTGGTCGCCACGTCGATCGGGATAGGGTATCCGATCTTCACGGCGGGAGCGCTCGTCTTCGGGGCCATCTGGGCGCAGACGGCGTGGGGCTCGTGGTGGAGCTGGGATCCGAAGGAAACCTGGGCGCTGGTGACGTGGCTTCTGTACACCGCCTATCTCCACACGCGCCTCTCGAAGAGGCTGCGCGGTCGGACCTCGGCGATCCTCGCGATCGTCGGATTCGTGGCGACAATCTTCACCTTTTTCGGGGTCAACTTCCTGCTCTCCGGCCTGCACAGCTATGGATGAGAACCCCTTCGCGGGCTGGCCGCACGTCCTGCTCGAGAGCCGGCACCTTCGCTGCGTGGTGATGCTTCCGGATCCGCTGCAGGGCTACTACAGGGGGCCGCGCTTCGATTGGTCGGGCACGGTGGCTTCCGTCCGAACGGAACGACACGGCTTTTTCGGTCCCTGGCGCGACCTTCCGCATCGCCCTCGGATGCACGACGACACGGCCGGGACGGCTGGAGAGTTCGGCATGGGTCCGCGCACCGGCAATCCGCCGCCCGTCGGCTATGAGGAGGCCGGCCGCGGCGAGCCTTTCCTGAAGATCGGCGTCGGACAGCTCGCCAGGATCGCAGAGCAGTCCTACGACTACGCCGCTCTGTACCGGATCAGCCGGCCCGCGGCATGGGACATCAGGCGTGACGAGAAGGGGATCAGCTTCACGCAGGAGGACGGTCCGGTGCGGGGCCACGCATTCCGCTATGTCAAAGGCATCACGCTTTCTCCGACGGATGCCTCTCTCACCCTCAGCCACACGCTTTCGAACACAGGAACGCGTCAGCTCCGCCAGACCCACTACTGCCACAACTTCATCCGCATCGACGAACGTGATGTCGGGCGGGACGTCTCTCTCGAGCTTCCCTTCGTGCCGGAGCTGTCACAGGTCCGGGGCAGCGCGCTCGTATCCGAGGGGCGGCGCGTCCGTCTGAGCCGGGACCCCGGGCCGACGGAAGAGTTTTTCGCGCTCGTGACCGGATTCGGTGACGGCGCGGGGGAGAACACGGTGCTCGTGCGTGCCCCCGGAGCGGCGCTCCGTATCAGCGGGGACTTGCCCCTTGTCCGATTTCAGGTGTGGGGGACGGGGAGGACGATCTGTCCCGAGCCGTTCGTCGCGCTCGACCTCCTGCCCGGAGAGGCCGTGACATGGGCGATCCGCTACGATTTCCTGGAGTCCGACGCCTAGGACTGAAGCGCCGCGTGGAACCGCCTGTTCTCCAGAAGCGTGTGGTCGATCACCCAGTCCTTCAGGAACTCCACCATGGTGTGAAGCGCGGTGACCGGTGCCGTCTCCAGGTATTTCCCCAATCCTTCCACCTTGCGCACGAACTCGCTGTGGTCCCGGACAGCCTCGTCATACGCCGGGGTGCGGTGCCGGCTGGCGAGGGTTTCCTCGTACTGGAGGTGTGACCGGGAGAGGGACAACAGCTTCTCCACCTTGTCCGTCATGCCGTCGGCGGAAGCCCTGCCGTCCGCCACAGCTCCGAGGCTGTCGATCATCTCGAAAAGCAGCCGGTGCTGCTCGTCTATTTCCGGAATGCCGACGGTGTAGGAGTCGTGCCAGACGAACATCACCTCCGCCCTGAAGCTCTTCAGGCGGCGCTCATAGGTCTCCATGAGCTTCCATTGGACGACGGGGATGTCCTCGATGGCCTCGGCGGGGATCGCGTACAGCACGGAGTCCAGGAGGGCCCGTGCCTGGAAGAGATTGTGGCCGGCGCTCTCCTCGGTGGAGGGCCGGGCAAAACGCTGCCGCCAGCCCGCGGGCAGCTCGCGCGCGCCGCGCATCATCGTCTCCTCCCCGAAGAACCCTCCCGGCTTCAGGTTCTCGATCGGACGCGAGCCGAGGAATACGGTGACCAGACCCTCGGAGACCACGCAGATCTCCGCCCGGCCCTGGGGCGCCATGACGTCGTCCTCGTGCACGAGGCGCCTCTGCATGGCGCCGGCGATCCTCATCTGCAGGGGGAATGACACCATCTCTCCGAAGAGCCAGGTCCCCTGGAGGATCCGTCGTTGCTCATTCACCCGCGCAAGTCCCTCCGCAAGACCGGCGCGCTTGAGGAACTCGAGATAGATGTCCCTGGTGATCCGCAGGACCGCCACCCGTCCGAGCGCCCGGCAGGTATGCCGGTAGGTGTCGGCGGAGAAGCAATCCAGTTCCCCGATCAAGGCGCCCGCGGATTCCCTGTTGTGCAGGCCTGTCTTGGAATCGATGAGCTCGACCTCACCGCTCAGGATGAAGCAGACCTCGGTTGCAGGCGTTTCGGCGCGCTGGATGATCGTGTCGGGGGCGATGTTCGCCAGCGGGGCGTCGCCCAACATGTCGATGTCGTGCTTTGCGGCGCCGGGGAAATAGGCGGCGAGCGCCCTCACGCCTTCGCGAAGGAGGTAATCCACGTGCGCGGCAACCAGGACGTCCTGCTGGCCGAAGGTGGCGCACGAGCCTATCTCCTTCTGCGCATCGGTGAGCGGTGTCGAGGTGTGGCTCAGGAGCACTTTGGCCGACCCGTCCCCGGCGAAATCCTCCGCCCGTCCGTGTATCAGGCCTCCGCCGATGTCGATCTTTTTGACGTTCACCGGCTCCTGGAACTTGCGCAGACACGCGTCGTAGAGCGCCGAGGATATGCCGTTGCGCGAGGGGTCCTCCGTGACCATCTTCTTCAGCACCTCGAAGGAGCTGATGTCCGCGAGGTGGGCGTAGGACCTGTGTCCCTTCTCCCAGAGCGCGCGGAAGAAGAACACGGTGGTTTCCACGGGATGCGGGGAGAGGAAAGGCATCACCTCCAGGCCGTCGACGTCGTTCCACTCCCCGAGGGTGAGGTCGTGCGGCTCGAAGTACTGGTAGAAGGTCGCCTCATTACGGCCCGTGAGCGCCGCGTACTTCTTCACGACGCTGGCCCTCACGGAGGGGGTGGCGTAGTAGGCGATGCGATGATCGGAGCGCACGAGGGAGGTGAGACCGGCGAAGTGGTCGTCGTGCCCGTGGGTGTGGAAGATGCCCGCAACCTCGTTGATGCTGATGCCCAGGGCGGTGAGGGAGTGCTGGATGCCCGGTCCCGCGTCAATGAGGTAGAGCCTGCCCTGGAAGCACACCATGCTCCCCATGCAGGGCCGGGTGACGTCCCATCCATCCCCCTCACCGATGTGCACGACGGAAAAGTACTCGCGGCGCAGCGACTGGAAACCCAGCTGGTATGTCGGGGCGTACTCCTCGGTGTCCCCGAGGTTGAGGTCGACGGTGACCGACTGGCCTCCGTAAATGAACTCGTAGCGGTTGAAGCCCCTGCGGCGCACGAACGCGCCGCCGCGCAGCTCCACGGCCGGCGTGTCGACGATGCGAAGGTCCATGAGGTCTTCCGTGCGGCGTATGTTGTCGAAGGCGAACCACCGCTTGATGCGCAGCATGTCCAAGG
This sequence comes from Spirochaetaceae bacterium, assembly GCA_003141795.1. The sequence goes on from PLNO01000062.1 coordinate 12,663, forward strand.
CGAGCTGCTCGGACACGCCGGAATCGATGATCTCCGCGAGGCTCGCCAGGCCGTAGGTCCCGCGGTAGATGTAGCTGCTCTGGCTTTTCACCTGGTCTTCAAGGCCGATGAGCATCGGCTTCTGGCCGTTGTTGTTGGGGTGGTCCGGCAGGATCATGCCCTGCAGGTACAGCATCTGCAGCACGGGGAACTCCGCGAGGTTGGAAAAGCTCCCCTTCTGTATCATCGTGTCGGAGAGGAGGATGGCGTTCGGCCCCGTCTGGGCCATGACGCCGTTTTTCTCCCGCTCTACGATGAGGCCCGCCTTCATGAGGTGCTTGACGCTGTCCGCGGGGCAACCGCAGAGGACGAAGAGGTCTGCTTCGGGTATCTCCACCCAGTAGACACCGTTCGTCACACGCTGTTTCTGCATCAGGGGTCCTCTTTTTTCATGCCCGGCGGCTTACTGATTCTTTCCGTCAAAGTATAACGAACGCACCGTCGAATTGCAAAAACAAGCCCCGCCCAACGCCCGTTCCCCCCTATTTCCCGTGCGGATAGAAGGAAAGGGCGGCATCGAACATCGCTGCCACGTTCTCAGGCGGTGTCCCTGCCTGGATCCAGTGGGAGGGGCCGAGGATGTACCCTCCGCCGTGCCCCAGGACCCGGATGCGTTCCTCCACCTCGGCGCGTACCTGCTCCGCGGTCCCGAAAGGAAGCGTGGTCTGCACGCTCACCCCGCCTTCGAAACACAGCCGGCTGCCGTGCTCGGACTTCATGCGGACGGGGTCCATGTTGTCGGCGCTGAACTGCAGCGCCTGCAGGACATCGATCCCCATGTCGATGAGCCCGGCCACCGCGTCCATGATGGATCCGTCCGTATGGTAGATGACCTTCGCACCGTGCTCGTGGATTGCCTTGTTCAAGCGCTGGTGGTAGGGCTTGAGCATCCGTTCCCACCGGTCGTAGGGCATGAGCAGTCCGCGCTGGTCTCCGATGTCGTCGGCGGTGAACACGAGGTCGACCTGCCCCGGAGCGGCTTCGAGGATGCGGCTGAAATAGGCCACGTAGAAGTCGGTGACCCTCCCCATGATGGCGTGGACGAGCTCCTCGTCGCTCATGACGTCCATCAGCATCGCCTCGAAACCGCGCATGTACCACGAGGTCTCGAAAATGTTGCCATTGGTCACCATGACGCACTTCTCCGACTGCTTCCGCGCTGTGCGGATCTCACCCGGGAGGACCGAGTAGTCGAACCACGCCGGGTCGGGCCAGCGGTGCCGGGCGATCGACGAAGGGGTCCAGTCGCCGGCCAGAGGGTAGTGCGCTATCTCGTTGTAGCTGCCCGATCCGTAGCTCACCTCTCTCCTGCGGACGCCCCAGATGTCCAGGTCGGGTTCCAGGGGGGGGCCGATGTAGAGGGGGGCGACCTCGACGATGTCGACGATCGGGGTGAGGAATGCGTTCGCCGTCGTGCCGCGCTCACGGATCAGCCATTCATCCAGGGCGAGCAGCGCGGGCGGATTGATGCCGCCGCAGACCAGGCCGATGGGGATGCGATCAGTGGTCTTATGCAGCAGCGCGAGGCGCACGCGCTCGCGACCGCTCAGGGTTTCGCTACGACGCATGAGGGGAGTGTAGCGGAGCGGCCCGCCACTGGCAATCCGGGGCGGGATCAGGGATACTCGAACGAAAGGGCGTGTCATGAATGTGCGATCGATCCGGCTCATCTCAGACCAGCCCGAGCCCGCGCCGGCGCTCCCCGCGCCGCTGCTTGAAGAGCTGCCCCGGCTCAGGGAGCGTCACGGGGAGATCATCCTCGCGGTGAGCGCCGAAACCCGCGATCCCCTCGGGGCGGTGAGCATCTACCCCGGGCGTGACGAGGGAGGAGCGCTCTACCACCTGGCGGAACTGCGCCGTTTTACCGCCGCAGAGGCGGAGGGGATCGAAGAGTTCCTCATCGATCGGACCGGCGACTACCTGCGGGAGCGCCGCGTGACGCGTCTCCTCTTCGACACGAGCCCCCTCATCACGGGGAGCGCGTCGCTGTACGTGACACGATTCGGGGCGCGTTATCGGTGGCGGGAGGGGGAAAGGACGTTGGACGGCCAACCCTGGCCGCACGTCGCCTGCGAATGCGATTTCGACGACCCCCTGGCCAAGCCGTTCGACTTGCGGGAAGACGAGGTGGCGGGCAGGAGCGTTCTGGAATGGGTCGATGGTCAGCCCGTGGCCCGGGAGCATGTCACGTACTCAGGGCCGCTGTCCGTCTTGCTCCCTGATCTTGACAGCGAGTCCCTGGGCGAGTCCAGCCGTCAGCATCCCGGGTTCCTCCCCACCCTCTACGCCGCCTTCCACGCTCTGCACGTGCACGGGTACGGATTCGCCTGGTTCGACCGCCTGTCCGGGGGCACGGGCCCTCCCGATGCGCCGCGCTTCTACTACCTCATGCGCCGTACAATGACCCTTTGACTGTGCAGCGCCAAAGGGGATACACTCCCCTCATGGATACGCCGCAAACTATCGAGCTGACGCGCAGTGAGCGTGAGTTGCTCCTGAACATCCTCCACATCGCCCCGGAAGTCGAAAAGAAGATCATCTCCTCACGGATCACGGGCAACAGGTTCCACATCGAGTTCACGCCCCAGGAGCTCGAAGGGCTCCTCGCCGGCCTCGCCTCCGAGTCGCACGCTACGGATGATCGGACGATGGCCAGAGCGTACGATGAACTGCGTGAGAAGCTGGAAAAGATCGAGGCCGGCAAGGCCTAGCCTGAGATGACCGTGAGCCGCGGATCGCGACCGAGGCTGTGGCCATGAGTTCTCCAGACACGATAATTCTTCTCGCTCTCCTGGCGGGCTTTGCCGTGCTGGGTCTTCTTTTCGTGGCAGTGCTCTGGCAATCCGAGCGGAGGCGCACGCACGCCCGCATCGAGCAGCTTCTCCAGAGCCATGCGCAGGAGCTCACCGACGCGCGCAAGGACAGCGTGGAGAGGAGCAGGAGCTCGTTGAAGGGCCAGATCGCCGAGCAGATGGCCCCGCTCCTGCAGGGCTTCCGCTATGCGCCCGCCGACGCGCGGTTCATCGGCGATCCCATCGACTACCTCGTGTTCAACGGCTACTCGGAAGTTCGGGACAATCGCGGCCCGGCCGCGGGCCTGGAGATCGTGCTGCTGGAAGTGAAGCAGGGCGGATCGAGTCTCTCCCCGTTCCAGCGGGCGGTGGCCCGCTCGGTGGAGGAGGGCAGAGTGCGATTCGAGATCCTCCGCGTCGGGCATGACGGCGCGCTTTCCACCGAAACGTGGCGGCCCGCCAGGGGGGGGGAGCGTGAGGCGTAGCTCCCTGTTCGTCGTCGTTTTGGTCGGCTTTCTCTCGCTTCCCCTGTTCGCCCAGGGCGGGCGCGGCGGACGAGCTCCGGGCCGCGAGGTCGCCGTTCCGAAGGTCGAGGTGCGGGATTCCTTCTTCGCTTACGTGCTGGGGATCGTCAGGTCGGGGACCGACATCGACATCGACAACGAGGAGATGCGGGCGATCCTCACGGAGTTCAAGACGAGCCTCGACCTGCCCTTCGATCTCATCTCCCGCGTCACCCAGACCACCAGCCCCGAGAGCGGGCTTCGCACCATCGGGCTTGATTTCCTGCGCGACGTGAATATCCCCATCCCGTTCTCCCTGCTCTTCTATCACCCGGGGAGCATCGTTTCGAGCCAGAGCCTCCTCTTCACCGTGAACCGCTCGGTTGCCGAGGATCCCTCCGAGCCGGGAATCCTCTCCCCCGTGTTCGATCTCAGGCTCAGCTCGGGATCCGTGCTCGTGAATATCGACGACTGGCTGGAGGCGCTTCTCTCAGCGTACATCGAGGACACGTGGGTCCATCACATCATCTTCTTCAAGTGGCAGGGCGACTGGATCGGCCTCCTCGAAGGGGAAGGGGTGCGAACGAGAAGAGACCTTCGGGCATATTTCGACTTCACGAAAAACGCGATCGTCTTTCCGGTTTCCACCGAGCTCGATGCGTTGGGCAAGGGGTTCATTCCCGTGCCTGCCTCGGCCGCTCGATAGATCCTATACCGTCATCATCGGGATCAGGATCTGACCCGTCGACACGGCGGGGATGCCGGCCGCGTTCGCCTCGTCCGTGTCGATGTGCATCTCCAGGGACGAGGCGGACCCCACGCGTACGATGACACTTTCGGCGATCGTCGCCCTGTCCCCCACGAGACGTACGCTGACGTGGGCCCCGTGCTTCACCCCGATGCGGTCCGCGTCCTGAGGGAGCATGTGGATGTGACGCATCGCCCTGATGACCCCGTGAGGAACGCTGATCTCTCCGGCGGGCCCGGCGATCGTGATGCCCGGAGTCCCGTCGATGCTTCCCGATTCCCGGACCGGCGCCTGCACGCCGAGGGTGAACTGGTCGGTGCCGGAGATCTCCACCTGGACATTGCCGCGCAGCGGCCCGATGATCCGCACCTTCTCGATCCTGCCCTTGGGTCCGATGATGTCCACCGTCTCCGTTGCCGCAAACTGCCCGGGCTGGGTGAGCTCCTCCAGGGGCGTGAGGATCGCGCCCCGGCCGAAGAGCTTTTCCATGGCCGCGGCCGTGAGGTGCACGTGCCGGGTGGACACGCGCACGGAGACCTCCACGATCCGTCCCTCGGCTTCCTGGCCGGTGAGGATCTTGTCGGAGAAGCGCGACCAGCAGGAAGCCTTCGGGTTGTTGCGCACTTGCAGGAGCGCGGCCCTCACCTGTTCGGCGGCCAGCACGCCGTATTCCTGGCTGAAGCGGCGGTAGAAATCGAGGATCCTCCCATGATCGCTCACGTAGCGGGCGGGCATCGCATTGAGGGCAAGGGCGAACACATTGCTCCAGCACTGGCTGCAGCGGCACAATCCGTCGGCGTGGATGGCGACGCTCGTTTCCTCGCCGACGATGAGCTCCATGATGTTGTAGGGAGCGAAGCTGGACCCGGAAATTTTCCGCATGACGTTCGCCGAGAGGATCGTGGAGAGGACCGAGGCGGTACGCAGCCTTTCCGGGGAGCACAGGCCGAGGGCCGCAAGGGCCTCTTCGACTGACTCCGACGATCGGGCGCAGCGACGCCGCGCCTCCTCGAGCTGGGCAGGGCTTATCCATCCGAGGCTCTCCAGGATCTGGCCGGAGTCGGTGCGATCGATCACCGCCAGTGCCTGGCTCTTCAGCGCCGTGGTCACCTGATCGGCGTCCACCCACCCCTTGCGGACGGCGATCTCCCCGAGGCGCGAGTGCACGCCTACCGCGGCGATGTCGCGCTGTTCGTCGAGCAGCATGCCCACCTGCTCTTTGCGAAGCGCATCGGCTTTTACCAGGAGGTCACCCAAACGTGGCACGGAGTGTTCGTTCTGCACGCTCATGGCCAGATGGTGGACCGCAACGCCGCACGGGTCAAGCGGGGGGCCTTTGGCCCAACTCCGGGTGCCCTTCGGGCCAACACCAGGAGCCTTCGCGCTGTCCCCCCCGCGCCTGCGGCGCGGGCCTTGAAACCGCTCGGCGGTACGGACTACCTTTCGCTCGACATGCCAGTGAAAACGGTGATTGCCTGCGGGCAGTTCAGCCCGGAAATCGGGGACGTCAGAGGCAACGTGCGGACGATGAGCATCCAGGCGCGCGACGCGGCGCATCGGGGTGCGCGGGTGCTCGTGTTTCCCGAGCTCTGCCTCTCGGGCTACCCGACCGCGGAGACCGCGGCCTTCCTGGCCGTCACCCGCGATGGACCCGAGCTGGGCAGGGTGGCCGATTGCGCACGGGCCGCGGGGATCGCGCTGTGCTTCGGCTTCGTCGAGCGTTCGCCCGAAGGCGTCCTGTACAACAGCCTCGGTCTCATGAGAGCGACCGGGGAGCTCATGGCCGTGTACCGCAAGGTCCACCTCTGGGACACGGAAAAATCCTGGGCCGCACCGGGCAACGGCTTTTTCTGCGTTGCGATCGGCGAGATCCCGACAGGGCTGTGGATCTGCTACGACACGCGCTTCCCCGAGGCGGCGCGCAGCGTGGCGCTTCGCGGGGCGACCCTCGGATGTGCCGGCTCCGCGTGGTTCGGCCCCGCCGAGGAGTGGGAGCTCGCGCTGCGCGCGCGCGCGATGGACAACGGGATATACTGTGCCGGGGCCGCGATGCAGGGGGCGGTCGGCTCCCAGGCGCTGCACGGGGTGAGCCTCATCGTCGATCCCCACGGTACGGTGATCGCCCGCGCGCGTGCCGGCACGGACGAGGTCATCTCCGCCGACTACGATAGCGATGCCGTGGATGCTTTTCGCGCACGGCTGCCGCTGCTCTCCCACCTTCGGCCCGAGAGCTATGCGTAAGCCTGTCACCGAGGCGGAGCTCGCGAGTCCCCTGTACGCCTATCTGGCCCGGATGGGCTACACGGTGCGCAGCGAGGTCAAGGACTGCGACATCGCCGCGGTCAAGGGGGACGATCTCCTCATCATCGAGCTGAAAAAGACGCTGAACCTCACCCTCGTCGTCCAGGCCGTGCGCCGCCAGAGGATGACGGATTCCGTGTACGTCGCCATCCCCCGTCCGGCCAACAAGTGGACGTGGTGGAAGGAGAGCAGGGGCGTCCAGCACCTCCTGCACCGTCTGGAGCTCGGGCTCATCCTCGTATCCGTGGACCCCGCCAAGCCTCCCGTGGAGGTCGTCTTCCATCCCCTGCCGTTCGCCCGGCGCAAGGTCGCGGCAAAGCGCAGGGCGGTACTGGAGGAGATCGCCCGCCGCTCGGCCGACTACAACACGGCAGGCACGACACGCACGAAGCTCGCCACCGCCTACAGGGAGAACGCGATCCATGTCGCCTGCTGCCTGAGGGTGAACGGGCCGTCCAGCCCGGCCGTGCTGCGGAGCATGGGGACCGGGCCCAAGACCTATTCCATCCTGCGGCTGAATCCCTACGGATGGTTCGAGAGGGTCGGCACGGGGGTGTACGCGCTCACCGGCCACGGGGAGAAAGACCTGAACGCGTGGCCCGCCCTGAAGAAGCGCTACCTTGCCGCCGCGCGCAGGAAGCGGCCGCAGTCCTGAGTAGGGCGCCGGGGAAGCGGCCGACGGATTGAACAGCGGGGGGACGGCGCGGTATTGTTGTAGGCAAGGGGACTGACGTGACGCTACAACATGTTGAGGGAACAGACAAAGGGCGGATCGTTTTATACGCCCTCAGCACCTGCATGTGGTGCCGGATGGCAAAGACTCTGTTGAAGGACCTCGGAGTGGGCTACGAATACATCGACGTCGACACCCTCCCCGCGGAGGAGAAGGACGCCGTGAAAAAGGAAATCAAACGCTGGAACCCCGACGGCTCGTATCCCACCATCGTGATCAATGACAAAGAAAGCGTTTCCGGTTTCGACGAGACGGAGATCAGGGAGAAGATCAAGTGAGCGGCTCCGAGCAGACGCCGGAAGTGACAAGGGAAGAGGTGGAACGCCTCTTCAAGAAGCTGGACCGCGAGGCTGAGAGCGCGGGCTACCACCTGAACCCCGACCGCGAGTTCACCCTCGGTCTGATCGAGGGGATGCTCGTCAATGAAAAACGCTACGGCTACTGGGCATGCCCCTGCCGGCTCGCCTCCGGGGTCAAAAAAGAAGATCTCGATATCATCTGTCCCTGCGACTACCGGGACCCGGACATCGCGCAGTACGGCACCTGCTACTGCGGTCTGTACGTGTCCCAGGATATCGTGGACGGCAAGAAGAAGCCGACCCGCATCCCCGAGCGTCGGCCGGCGGAGCCGGGCATCGCGCCCGCGCAGCGCATGAGCGATACGCGGGCCGCGGCGGGCTCAAAGGCCACGCCGGATCTCCCCGACCTCTCGGGGCTTCGCTATCCGCTATGGCGGTGCAGGGTATGCGGGTACCTCTGCGCCCGCGACGAGCCGCCCGAGGTGTGCCCGATTTGCCGGGCTAAAAAGGACCGGTTCGAGAGGTTCCTCTGATGACCGAAGATGCCTGAGGACTCCCTCCGCGTTCCGAGCGCACGACGTACGTTTGCGGCGCTTTCCTACCCCAACTACCGCCTGTGGTTCTTCGGACAGATGACCTCACTGTTCGGCACGTGGATGCAGAGCACGGCGCAGGGATACCTCGTCTACGAGCTCACGCATTCCGAGGCCTACCTGGGGTACGTCGGCTTCGCCTCGGGCGTCGCGTCGTGGATTTTCATGCTCTACGGCGGGGCCATCGCCGACAGGGTCCCGCGGCGCAGGCTCCTCGTGCTCACCCAGTCCCTCAGCATGGTGCCGGCCATCGCCCTGTCGGTTCTCACCTTCACGCATACCGTCCAGCCCTGGCACATCGTCGTCCTCGCTTTCTGCCTCGGCGTGGTGAACGCATTCGACGCTCCGGCCCGGCAGTCCTTCGTGCTGGAAATGGTGGAGCGGCCCGTGCTCACCAATGCCATTGCCCTGAACTCCATGATGTTCAACACCGCAATGGCAATTGGACCGGCCATCGGCGGGCTCGCCTATGCGCTGTTCGGTCCGGGGTGGTGCTTCGCGATCAACGGCTTTTCCTTCGTCGCGGTGATCGCTGCGCTTCTCTCCATGAAGCTTCCTCCGTGGAGCCCGCCGCCGAAGGCGAGCGGTACGCTCTCCGACATCACTGCGGGGCTTCGTGCCGTCGTGGCCGATAAGCGCATCCTCGCCCTCGTCACGCTAATGAGCATGGTGAGCCTCTTCGGGATGTTCTTCGCGACGCTCTTGCCGGCATGGGCGGTGGTCATCCTTCACGGCGATGCGAGCACGAACGGCTTCCTCCAGTCCGCGCGCGGCATTGGCGCCCTGGCCGCCGCGCTGTCCATTGCCGCCCTGTCCCACCGCCGATTCAAGGGGAAGCTGATGACGATCGGCAGCCTCGTTTTCCCCCTGCTCGTCGTGGTCTTCTCCCTCACGCGCAGCCTGTGGCTGTCCATCGCCGCGCTTCTGGCCGTCGGTGCCGCCAATATCGTCATGAACAATCTCGCCAATGCCCTCGTGCAGACGCTGACTCCGGACGCGCTGCGCGGCCGGGTCATGGCGGTCTATATGCTCGGCTTCTTCGGATTCATGCCCCTGGGAGCACTGTTGGCAGGAGCCGCGGCGACGCTGATCGGCGTGCCTCTCACCATCGCCATCGGCGCGTCGTGCATGCTGCTCTGCGCGGTTCTCGTCGCCCTAAAAGTACCGACCCTACGGAGGCTGGAATGATCGAATGGTTCAATCGCGTCGTGCTGGGGGAGATCGGGCGCCTGATGCAAGGCGCGCGAGACAATTACGGCGTCGACCCTGTTGCCTTCATCGTGATCTACTTCGCGTCGGTTCCGTTCTTCTACTTTTCCATCTATCGCATGGTGAGGGCGCTGGCGAAGCGCAAGCAGCACGAGATCCTCGTTTGGAGCATGGTCTTTCTAGGAGCAACCGCCGCCCCGTTCCTCTATGTGCTGTTCTTCGGCAGGAATCTCCCGTGGTGGGTGTACCTCGTCATCGCCGTGCTCCTGGGGCAGGGGGTGTACTCGCTCATCAGCAGGCTGCGGAAAAAGCCCGCGGCGGAGCAGCCGCGTGATGCAGGAACGCAGGGTGAGCCCCCGGAACCGCAGGGTTAGTCGTTCACTCACTCCCGGCGGGCATCGAGCTCCAGTCTGACCATGCGGACGGCGATCTCCCCCCGGGCGTTGGCAGGGTGCAGTGCGGCATAGCTTTCAGCCGCCTCCCGTATGAAGGCTTCCCGCAGTTTCTCGGGAAGTCGCTCCGTGTAGGGCATCCACGTCGTGCGGATCCAACCTGAAAGGCCGTCGATGCCTTTCTGCGCCATCTCCCGGGTCAGGAGCTCCACGCGGGGGACGGCAAGCCCCGCCTCCCGGCACCACGGGCCGTAGTCCTCGGGGGCGTAGAAGCCCCAGGGAAACTCGAAGCCCTCGAAGAAGGATCGCCACGCGCCGCTTTCGAGCATCCGGGAAGCAATGGCAATGATCTCCTCGGCGTTTCCCCGTCCCCCCATCTGGAAAAGCACGCGGCCACCATGCTTCAACGACGCGGCGGCCGTCCGCAGCACGGCCCGCTGGTCCTTCACCCAGTGCAGCGCGGCATTGGAGAAGGCGATGTCGAACCGCTCCTCGAACGGAAGGGACAGAGCGTCTGCGACCTGGAAGGACAGGTTGGGACACCGGGCCGGTGGGAACTGGCTTCCCGCCAGGGCGATCATCTCCGCCGAGCTGTCCACCCCGACCACGGCGCCCCGGGGCACGCGGCGCGCGATTTCCGCCGTGACCTTGCCGTCCCCACAGCCGATGTCGAGCACCGTCTCTGACCCGGCGAGCCCGAGTGAATCGATCAGCGACAGTGCCCACGACTGCTGTGCCGTGGAGTTACGCGCGTATTCTGAGGCATCCCATTTCCATCCCGCTGCCATGGTTTCGCTCCTCCCCGACTATGGCACGCCGAAGAGACGCGTGTCGACCGAGCTCTTGCTCTTTTCTCGGGACAAAGTTCATGGTACGATTTTACGTGCATATCGTCATGCGTGCGAAGGAGGGTTTATGAAAAGACTCGTTATTCTCGTTTCCGTCCTTCTTATGGTAGCAGGGTTCATGTTCGCCGCCCCGGCGATCAAGAACGCCGATACGCTCATCATGCTCGCGCCGGGAGACGCCGTGAGCCTCGATCCCGCTGTCGCATACGACAACGTCTCGTGGTCGATGCTCGCCGTCCTGTACGACAGGCTCCTCGACTACAAAGGCGCTGATCTGGGCACCTTTGTCCCCACGCTGGCCACTGCCGTTCCGACCGTCGCCAATGGAGGCGTTTCCAAGGACGGCAAAACCTACACGTTCACAATCCGTTCGGGAGTGAAATTCGCCAACGGATATGCCCTGACCGCCGACGATGTCGCCTACTCCTTCAAGCGCGACATGATCACCGATCCTGATTCCGGACCCGCATGGGTGTGGTACCAGGTGCTTCTCGGCAGCGGCAGCCAGTCCCGCGGGGACGACGGCAAGATCGCTGTGAAGTACAGCGACATCGACGGCGCTGTGACGGCGAAGGGGAACACGGTCGTTTTCCACCTCGCCAAGCCCTATCCCGCCTTCATGTCCGTGCTTGCCGGGAAATGGGGCTCCATCGTGAGCAAGAAGTGGGTCGCCGAGCAGGGCGGCTGGGACGGCACCGAAGCCACCTGGCAGCAGTTCAACAACCCGCCCACCTCGAAGGAGACGCTCTTCAACATCGCCAACGGGAGCGGACCTTACAAGCTGCAGCAGTGGCAGAAGGGCGTCGAGATCGACGTGACCCGCAATGACGGCTACTGGGGCAAGAAGCCCGCGCTGAAGAACGGCGTCTACAAGGTCGTCGACGAGATGGCCACCCGCAAGCTCCAGCTCCTCCAGGGCGACGCTGACATCATTTACGTGCCCGCCACGAACTTCCCCGAGATGGCCGCCGAAAAGGGAATCCAGATCTACAAGAATCTCCCCGCCCTCGACCTCACGGGCGCCCACTTCAACCTGAACATCAACGACAAGGGAAACTCCAACATCGGCTCGGGCAAGCTCGACGGCCAGGGGATCCCCTCTGACTTCTTCGCCGACAAGGACGTCCGCCTCGGCTTCATCTACGCCTGGGACGAGCAGCAGGAGCTGAAGGACGGGTTCAACGGAAACGCCCTTGACCCGGTGACCTTCATCCCCAAGGGCCTGCCCTTCAAGAACCCGAAGCTCACCAGTATCCCCCATGACATGGAGAAGGCCAAAGCCGCCTTCCAGAGGGCCATGGGCGGCCAGGTCTGGGACAAGGGTTTCAAGTTCGACATCCTCTTCAACTCGGGCAACGTCGAGAGGGAAACCGCGGCGCACATCCTCGCGGAGAACGTCATGGCGCTGAACCCCAAGTTCCAGATCGGCGTCCGCGGCCTTGAGTGGTCGCAGTACTCCGACGAGAACAAGAACAAGCGCGTTCCCGTCCTCTTCATGGGGTGGAATCCCGACTATCCCGACCCCGACGACTATGCCCAGCCCTACATGTCGTCCAGCGGCTACTTCGCCGGCCGCCAGAGCTACAACAACGCCACGGCGGATGATCTCGTCGCCAAGGCCTCGGTGGAGCTGAACGCGACCAAGCGCCAGGCCTACTACTACCAGCTGCAGGATATCTGGCTGAACGATGCCATTGCCATCATCTTTGAGCAACCCTTGCGCCAGCGCTTCGTCAAAGACTGGGTGAAGGGCTACTACTACAGCCCGATGGAGAGCCAGGAGTTCGAGCTCCTGCCCATACTCAGCAAGAGCTACGCCAAGTAGTTGGTTCTGATCGATCCCGCGCGGAACCTCTTTCGAGGGGTTCCGCGCTTTTCGTTGACAGCTCCCCTCCCATCCCTTAAAGTCGAAAATAGACGCCTCACCGCCGCCCAAGGAGTTCCGATGTGAGCCTTTTTGCCTATATCGTTCGTCGTCTCCTCCTCATGGTCCTGGTTCTCGTCGGCGTGTCGATCCTCGTTTTCACCGTGATGATGCTTCTTCCCCCCGGCCAGCGCGTGTCGATTTACGTCACGAGCGAACGGGTCACGCCGCAGATGATGGATGCGCTGATCGTCAAGTACGGACTGAACGACCCCGCGCCGGTCCAGTACTATCGCTGGATCAAGGATATCCTCAGCGGTCAGTTCGGCTACTCGGTGACCGCCAGCGCACCCGTGATCAAGGGGTTTGTCCAGTTCTTTCCCGTCACGCTGGAACTGGTCCTCTTTGCCACCCCATTCATCATCCTGACGGGAATCGCCATGGGAACGATGGGCGCCGTAAAAAAGGACAAACCCGCGGATCACTTCACGAGGGTCTTCGCCATCGTCGGCTACTCCCTGCCCACGTTCTGGCTCGGGCTCATCCTCATGATGATCTTCTACGGCTTCGCCGGCATATTCCCGCCGGGCTCGCTCTCCAATGAGGCGCATCAGATCGTCTACTCCGACACCTATCACCAGTACACCCACATTTTCACCCTTGACGCGGTGCTCAACTGGCGCTGGGATGTCTGGTGGGACGCCCTGTACAGGATGATCCTGCCCACGATCAACCTTGTCGTGATCAATTCCGCCCTCATCATGCGCCTCATGCGCTCGAGCATGCTGGAGTCACTCGGTCAGGACTACATGATGACGGCGCGCGCCAAGGGCGCGGATGCTCGCACGTTGTACCGCGTGCACGCCCGGCGCAACGCCATGCTCCCCGTGATCACCGTTTCGGGGCTCACCTTCGCCGGCCTCATGAGCGGAATGGTCATCACGGAGACGATCTTCGACCGCAAAGGGATCGGATGGTGGATGGCGCAGGCCGCGCTCCACCTCGACGTGCCCGCCGTCATGTTCAACGTGCTCTTCCTCGGCGTCATCTACGTCATCATCAACCTGATCGTGGATCTCATTTACGCCTGGGTGGACCCGCGCGTGAGACTCGCTTGAGAGGAATACCCATGGAAACACAGACAATCGACACCACGGCGCGCGTTGCACACCCCCGGCTCCAGGAGTTGCTCTTCACGACGAGGCGCTTCCTTAAGAACCCCCTCTCCGTGATCGGGCTCTGCCTCATCGTCTTCTTTGGCGTCGTGGCGATCCTGGCGCCGGTGATCTGTCCGCCCAAGTACCCTGACCCCTACCGTATCCCCCACACGGGTTTCCGCATCGAGCCCTCCCCCCCGAGCGTGGCGCATCCCCTCGGTACGACCCAGCAGCAGTACGACATGCTCTACGGGCTGGTATGGGGAACCCGGAGCGCGTTCAAGATCGGCGTCTTCGTCGTGGCGGCCAACCTCATCATCGGGGTGCTGCTCGGCGCCATAGCCGGGTACTTCGGCGGTGCCGTGGACGAGGTGATCATGCGGGTCACCGACATCTTCTACGCCATACCGTTCCTTATCATGGCAATGGCCCTGGTCGTGGCGATCGGCCGCGGCCTCAAGGCCGTGATCATCGTGCTGATCATCCTCGAGTGGCCGAGCTACACGAGGGTGCTCAGGAGCGACATTCTCGTGACGAGGAGCCGTGACTTCATTCTGGCCGCCCGCGCGAGCGGCGCTTCGCATCTCAGGATCATCTTCACGCACATCCTTCCCAACGCCATGTACTCCGTCCTCATCCTCGCGTCGTTGAACATCGGCACGACGATTCTCACCGCCGCCTCCCTCTCCTTCCTCGGCCTGGGCTCGGAGACGGGCACGGCGGACTGGGGTCAGATCGTCTCCCTGTGCCGCAACTGGATCGTGGGCGCTCCGGGCAACAGGTTCGCCTACTGGTACACGGTTTTCATCCCCGGCTTCGTGATCTCGCTGTTCGTGCTGGGCTGGAACCTCCTGGGCGACGCCGTACGCGACGTGTTCGATCCCAAGATGAGGAGGCGGTAGTGCCAGCCCAGACGCTCGTGGAGACCCAGGACCTCTACTCCACGTTCAATACCTTCGAAGGGGTAGTACGCGCGCTGAACGGGGTCGGTATCGTCGTCAACCAGGGGGAGACCTACGGCCTGGTCGGGGAGAGCGGCTGCGGCAAGAGCGTGACGGTCCGCTCGATCATGCGGATCATCCAGATGCCGGGGCGCATCGATTCAGGACGGATCGTGCTGTACCTCAACAGCGAGGACCGCGCGCACGGGATCGACATCGTGCATCGCTCCGAGACCTACATGCAGTCCATCCGGGGCTCCGACATCTCCATGATCTTCCAGGAGCCGGGGGCGGCCCTGAACCCCGTACTGTCGATCGACTACCAGATCGGTGAGAGCTATCGCTTCCATCGCATGGAGCAGATGCTGGAGGAGACCCTCGCATCGCTCCAGGAGTCGCGCTCGAAACGGGGGCGCTATTCCCCGGCCCGGCTGGCGCAGGGTGCATCGACGCGGCTTTTCCGCCGGGAGCGCGACGCGCTGCGCCGCTACAACGAGACGGTGCGCGTCATCGACAATGAGCTCTACCTCCTGGAGGAGAAGGCCGACCAGCAGTCCGAGCGTCGAAAGGAAGACCTCAACTGGCGCCGTGATCATGCGCATCGGGGCTCCCGCCTCGTCTCCTTCGCGCGGAAGGTCCCGTTCCTCCGCCGTTACCGGCACAGGCTCGACGCCACGGTGCATCGCCACGTCGTGGAGCTCCTCACGATGCTGGGGATCCCCAACCCCGAGAACGTGACGCATCGCTACCCCCATGAGCTGTCGGGGGGGATGCAGCAGCGCA
This sequence comes from Spirochaetaceae bacterium, assembly GCA_003141795.1. Next base: position 27,865 of record PLNO01000062.1, read on the forward strand.
TCGTGATCGCCATTGCCCTGGCGTGCCACCCGACCCTCCTCATTGCCGACGAGCCGACGTCGAACCTCGACGTGACGATCCAGGCCCAGATCGTGGAGCTGATAAAGACGCTGAAGAAGACCTTCATCTCCTCCGTGCTCTTCATCACCCACGACCTGGGGCTCGTGGCGGAGACCTGCGACAGGGTGACGGTGATGTATGCGGGGGACGTGAGCGAGACAGCCGCCGTGAAGGAGCTCTTCCGCAACCCGCTGCACCCGTACACGGAGGGGCTTCTGGCCTCCGTGCCCAAGGAGGAGCAGCAGGAGGAGCTGGCAATGATTCCCGGGGCGGTGCCGAACCTCATCGCGCCGCCGCCGGGGTGCCGATTCCATCCGCGGTGCCCGCATCGCATGCCCATCTGCTCCCAGCAGAAGCCTGCCACCATCGAGCATAGCCCTGGCCACTGGGTCGCGTGCCACCTGTACGACGGAAAGGACGCCGCCCATGAATGAGCAGCTTGTCGACGTGCGTGAGCTGAAGAAGTACTACCCCATCACCGGAGGGGTGTTCCGCAGGCACCTGGCGGACGTGAAGGCCGTGGACGGGGTGGACCTCACGATCAAGCGCGGAGAATGTCTTGGACTGGTCGGTGAAAGCGGGTGCGGGAAGACCACGCTCGGCAAGGCCCTGCTCCGCCTGCACAACGCGACCTCGGGCCGCGTGTACTTCGATCAGGACGCCGAATCCATCAAGGAGGCGGAGGCCCTGATCCATTCGCAGGACGCCCGAGAGCGCGCGCGGGCCAGGGGTCTCCTGAAAAAGCTCGACCTCAACCGCATGAGCGGCCGGGACCTGCTGGCCCTGAGGCAGAAGATCCAGGTCGTCTTCCAGGACCCCACGAACTCGCTGGACCCCCGCATGCTCGTCAAGGACATCGTCGCGGAGCCCCTTACGGCGCAGCACCTCGTGAAGCCCCGCGACGTCCCGAAGAGGGTGCTCGAGCTCCTGAACATCGTCGGGCTCACCGCCGACCACCTCATGCGCTACCCGCACGAGTTTTCCGGCGGCCAGCGTCAACGGATCGCCATCGCCCGCGCCCTGGCCACCAATCCGCAGTTCATCCTCATGGACGAGCCGACCTCGGCCCTTGACGTCTCCGTGCAGGCGCAGATCCTCAATCTCCTCAAGCGCCTCCAGGCGGAGTTCAACCTCACCTACCTCTTCGTCACCCACCACCTGCTGGTGGTGAAGTACATTTCCAACCGCATCGCCGTCATGTACCTGGGGAAGATCAACGAGATCGGACCCACCCCGGAGCTCTTTGCCAACCCCCGTCATCCCTACACGAAGGCGCTTCTCTCCGCCATTCCCGTCCCGGATCCCGAGACGAAGCGGGAGAAGATCATTCTCACCGGTGATGTCCCCAACCCCGTCAATCCTCCCGAGGGGTGCAGGTTCCACCCCCGGTGTCCGCATGCCAGGGACATCTGCCGCACCGTGGAGCCCCAGCTCGAGGAGACGGGCTCGGACGGTCATCGCGTGGCCTGCCACCGCTGGCGGGAGCTGTAGGGTACCGTCGCCTCCGAACCGCCGCCCGCGGCCGCGCGGCGTACCACGCGCCGGGGTCGCGGCCCCCCTTTCCTTGCGCACAGGCCAGCTTCTCGCTATAGTCGGCGCATGGAGAGCATGAAAAGATCGGTGACGTGCGGCGCGCTGCGCGCCACGGATGCGGGCAAGAACGTGGTTCTGAACGGCTGGGTGCATCGGCACAGGGACCACGGCGGGATACGCTTCTTCGATATCCGGGACCGCTACGGCATCACGCAGGTCGTCGTGGACGCCGACGCCCCGGCGGAGCTCCGCGAGGTGAGCGACCAGCTGAAGTTCGAATACTGCATCGCCATCGACGGCACGGTGAGGCCGCGACCGGGCTCCATGGCCAATCCGAACATGCCCACCGGCGACGTCGAGGTGAAGGCGAACCGCATCGTCATCCTCTCCAAGTGCGACGTGCTCCCGTTCATGATCGACGAGCACGCCGATGCCCGGGAGGACACGCGGTTCAAGTACCGGTTCCTCGATCTGCGCACGGCGGCCATGCAGCGCAACATCGCGCTGCGCCACAGGGCGGCTGCCGCCACCCGCGAGTTCCTTGGTGCGCGCGGGTTCTTCGAGATCGACACGCCGATGTTCATCAAGAGCACGCCGGAGGGCGCGCGGGACTACCTGGTCCCCTCCCGCCTGAACCCGGGCAAGTTCTACGCCCTTCCCCAATCCCCCCAGCTCTACAAGCAGATCCTCATGGTGTCGGGGTTCGACAGGTACTTCCAGATCGCGCGCTGCTTCCGCGACGAGGATGCGCGCGGGGACCGACAGCCCGAGTTCACCCAGATCGACATCGAGATGAGCTTCGTCTCCCGGGAGGACGTCTTCGACCTCGTGGAAGGCCTGATGGCGCACATCTTCAAGCAGTCCATCGACAAGGACATCACCGTTCCCTTCCTGCGCCTTCCCTACGACGATGCAATGAACCTCTACGGGTCGGACAAGCCCGACCTCAGGTTCGGCATGGAGATGAAGGACTTCGCCCCGTTCGCGAAGAAGAGCGGGTTCGAGGTGTTCCGCAAGCTGGCGGAGGAGGGGGGCACGATCAAGGCCCTCGTAGCCACGGGCTGCGGCGCGTACTCGCGCAAGCAGATCACGGACCTGGAGGCGGTGGCGAAGATCTACGGCGCCGCGGGCCTGGCCTGGATGAAGGTCACCGACGCCGGCCTCGACGGGGGCATCTCCAAGTTCTTCGGGGATCAGGCGGCGGGGATCACCGCTGGCCTCGGCGCGAAGCCGGGGGATCTCATCCTCATGGTGGGCGCCGAGCACCGCAAGGCCTGCGTATCCCTGGGCGCCGTACGGACGCAGCTCGGAAAGGACCTGAAGCTCACGGATCCCGCGGAGTTCAAGTTCTGCTGGATCGTGGACTTCCCCCTCTTCGAGTGGAACGAGGAGGAGAAGAAGTGGGACCCCGCGCACCACATGTTCACCATGCCGCAGGAGCGCTTCTTGAAGGACCTGGAGCAGCGGCCGGGCGAGGTCAAGGGAGACCTCTACGACCTGGTCTGCAACGGCGTTGAGCTCGCCTCGGGCTCCATCAGAATCCACGACCCCGAGCTGCAGAAGCGGATCTTCCGGTTCCTCGGCATCTCCGATGACGAGGCGCAGAAGCGCTTCGGGTTCCTCCTTGACGCATTCCGCTACGGACCTCCGCCGCACGGCGGGATCGCCCCCGGGTTCGACAGGCTCGTGGCCATGATGGCGGGGGAATCGACGATCCGCGAGGTCATCGCCTTCCCGAAGAACACCCTCGGGCAGTGCCCGATGGACGACTCCCCCTCGGAAGTGGACGCGAAGCAGCTCGAGGATCTGCACATCCGGGTGGTGGAGAAAAAGGAATGAGCCAGGCCGACCCGCGCATCCACGCAAGCCAGGTGGGCTACCTGTGCGGGTCGCGCAAGCGCATCGTCGTGGCGGCGGAGGATGCCGCCGCGTCAGGTGAGTTCACAATCCAGGACATGGGCAGCAACGACGCGGAGTCGCTTGGCGCCCATGAGAGCTGGAAGACCGTCTTCCGCGGGAAGCTCGCCCCCCACGCTGGGCCGATGGGGAAATACCTCGTCGGCGATTTCTCCGCACTGGACGCGCCGGGCGTGTACAGGGCGGTGCTCACTGGCGGCACCGGGACAGACCCGGTCGCCTGGTCGTACCCGTTCGTCGTCGCCGACGGCGTGTACTCCCGGCTTCCCCCGCTGTTCCTCGACTATCTGCACGCTCAACGCTGCGGGGATTTCGTCGACGATCTGCGCGGCCCCTGCCATCTCGACGATGGGGTGCGCTCGGACAACGGCCTTCCCGTGGATGCGGCGGGGGGGTGGCACGACGGGGGGGACCTGCGGAAGTGGATGGCAACTACCTCCCTGCCGATCCTGGGGCTGTTCGAGGCGCGCGAGCGGTTGGGGTATTTCCGCAACAACTGGCGGGAGAGGCCGCATGAGGATGACCTCCTTGCCGAAGCCTCCTGGGGGATCCGCTGGATCCTCAAGATGCAGGACCCCGTCACCGGCATGTTCTACGAGGACGTGGCGGGGGGCGGGGAGAGCCGTCGTGAGCCGGGCATGACCTGGTGGTATGAGAACCACGCCGGCTGCTGCGCGGACAATGCGGGGAACTACTTCTCCGACAACAGGCGGGCGAGCGGGGACGAACGCATCGTCCGCATCCAGTACAACCCCATCGTGCAGTACGTGGCCCAGACCATCCTTCTTTCGGCGGTCGACCAGTTCCACGCCCACTACCCCGCGTTCTCGAAAGCGTGCCGGGAAGCGGCCCTGCGCTCGTGGGGATTCATGAAGGGCCACGCGGGGGACGAGCTCCACGGGTGGACCTCCGTGGTGTCATGGCGGCTGATCGCCGCGCTGCGACTGCACTCCATGGGGCTCGCTCCGGAATCGGAGGTTGCGGAGCTCGTCACGACGCTCGTCGGGCTGCAGTCGGAGCGTCACGGGTTCTGGTACATGGACTCCACCCGAAAAGAGCCCTACAGGGGAATCCTCCATTCGGCGCAGCCGGTGATCGCGCTGGCATCCTTCATCGAAAGCGACTATGAGAACCCGCTCGTTGCCCAGGCACGGGACAGCCTTGAGAGGTGCCGGGACCGCTACGTGCTCCCCATGCTCGCCACGAACCCGTTCGGGATCATGCCCTACGGTGTGTTCTCCTCGCGTCAGACCCCGGGAGACGTCTACCATGACTGGCGCCCCGCAGGCCCTGCGGGCGGGGATCCTCTTGTGTATCGATTCTTCATGCCGGAGCATTCACCGCAGCGGGTGAATCACGGCCTTGCCGGCCACTGGACGAGCTGGGCGCACGGGCTTGCCCTCATGGGCAGGATGCTCGACGACGCGGCGTGCCGCGACGCCGCATTCGACCAGCTTGCATGGCTCATGGGGAACAATCCGCTGTCCGTTTCGATGATTTCCGCAGTCGGCATCAGGAATGCCACCCCGTACAGCCGGTTTCATGGAACCATTCCCGGCGGGTTCTGCATCGGTCCCCGGGGCACGGAGGCCGACACATCGTTTGTCGACATCGCAGGTACCGTGGAGTGGAGCTCGGGTGAATACTGGCTGACTCCGCTTGCCAATACCCTGCTTGCGCTCTCCTGCCTGTTGCCGCCCCACATTCTGTCGTCACACAAGCTCGGATAAAAAAAGAGCCCGTGATCTCCGCTTTTCGCCCTGCGGGTCTCCCCACCGGCGAACCTCCCAGTCGCGGCATGCTCTCACGGGCTTGTCACTTGATCATCAATTCACCATGATAATTGAACATTAAATCACAGTTGTCAAGTAATTTACGGAACTATTTTTTCAATATCTGGTGCTACATATTGAATCTTAACATATTTTCTGTATAGTAGTTCACTATAGAGCGCTTGGAGCGCCAGATGCCCACGAAAAAACGACAGGACAGAATCGGAAAGATCCTGGAAACCCTCCAATCAACCCAGGGCGCAACCATCAGGGAGCTTTCGGAGTCACTCGGGGTATCTGAGATGACTGTGCGTCGGGATCTGGAGACGCTCTCCTCCGACCATAAGGTGAAGCTCGTGCATGCCGGGGCGATCCCCTTCGGGATGGGGCGCGGGGCCTATTCCCTCGTCGAGCCTGGCGGTTCAGCGGCGGCTGAGAAGATGCGCATCGGCATGAAGGCCGCATCGCTCATCGAGGCGGGAGACGTCGTGATCGTCGACTCGGGGTCGACCACCGAGTGGCTCGCCCGCAGCATCCCCGCCGACATTCCCGTGACGATCCTCTGCTTCGCTCTGAACATCATGCTGGAGGCGGGCAGGGACAAGGCGCGCACCATAGTGCTGGCAGGCGGCGTGCTGCACGGGGAAACCCTCGTCTTCGAGAGCCCCGAAGGGATCAGCGTCATCAAGCGCCACCGTGCAAATAAGGCGTTCCTCACCGCTGGAGGGGTGAGCGCGAAGCTCGGGGTCACGTGCGTCGGCTCCGCCGAGGCCGAGCTGAAGAAGGCCGCCATCGCCTCTTCGAGCACACGGATCCTCCTTGCCGACTCCCGGAAGTTCGGTACGGTGAAGCCGTCGTGGTTTGCCGACCTCGTCGACTTCGACGCCGTCGTCACCGATGCCGGCATCTCCCTCGACTACGTCGAGATCCTTCGGGAGCTGGGCATCGCCCTGCACGTGGTCTGATGGCAACAGAGATTCGCACGCCGGACATGGGGCCTTGGGGGGCAGGGTCACGATCGTGTCCTGGCTGAAGAAGCCGGGCGATACGGTCGCGGCAGCACTCCCGCGGCAGCAGTCTTGACAGGAGGCGCCGCTGCGGCTATCTCTGGTGCACGTCGCGTAACGATTTCCCTCACGATCTTTTCCCCACTCTTCTCTCCACGTGGCGATCGGCAAGCCGATCACGCGCCGGGGAGTCGGCATCGCTTTCCTCCGATGAGCTGTACGCGGTATCCCGCAGGGTTCGGGACCTCTCCCGTGGCCTGACGGGCGACAGGTCACTCGCCGGAGAGCGTTACCTGAGCAATCCCGAGCTGCTGGGCGCGTACCTCCTCCACTACTGGCCCATCTCCTATGCACAGGCCACGCTCTGCCTGTCCATGATGCTCCGCGTCCCCGAAGCACCAGTGCTGGGCCGGGTGCTCGACGTCGGTGCTGGCCCGGGTCCTGTCTCCCTCGCCCTTCTTGATGCGGGAGCAGGGCGGGTCATTTCCTGCGACAGGAGCGCTGCGGCGCTCGGCATGGCGCGGTCCATTGCCTCGGACCGTGGCTACACGCTGGAGACGCGACAATGGGATGCGCTCACGAGCACGGGCATACCGTCGGGCCCCTTTGACCTCATCGCAATGGGACACACGCTGAACGAGCTCTGGGCGGGGCACCCTGACAGGATCGCCCTGCGCGTCTCACTCCTGGTGAAGCTCTGCGCGGAGCTCGCCCCCGACGGACGCCTGCTCTTCTTCGAGCCCGCCCTCATGGCCACCGCCCAGGAGGCGATCCGTGTCCGCGACGGGCTGCTCCAGGGAGGGTTCAGCGTGGAGATGCCCTGCATCTGGCAGGGGAGCTGCCCCGCGCTGCCGGATGCGACCTGTCACGGCGACTTCGAATGGAACCCGCCGCGGGAAACGGTGCGGCTCATGCACGCCGCCCGGATCGGCAGGGAGACCCTGAAGATGGCGTGGTTCGTGATGAGGCCGCGCGCGTCAGGCGGAGCCGGGGCCGCTCCCGCAATGACCGCCGCGGCAACGGCGCCCGGAGCTCCCGCCGGCCCGACGCCTGACGGCGGGAGCTACCGCGTCGTCTCCGATCCTCTGCTCTCCAAGAGCGGGAGGATCCGCTACCTCATCTGCGGTCCGATGGGGAGGTTCGCCCTCTCAGCGCCCAAAGCCATGGAGTCACCCGACATGAAACCGTTCTTCCGTCTGCGCCGTGGTGATGTGGTGCGCTTCACCGGCGCCAGGAAGCGGGAGACGGGGTGGGGTCTGGACGATACGGGCACACTGAAGATCATCGAGCGGCTGCCGAGGATGGGGTAGGGCAGGCGAGCCGTTTCCTACGACGGTGTTTGCCCGTGCTTCCGTGCGGGCTCGGAGAGGATCGCGTGAACCCGTGCTTTCAGCTCCTCACCGTCGAACGGTTTGGGAAGGAACTCGAGGCCGAGATTCGTGCGCACGATCCCGCTGACTTCTCCACCGCTCATCACGATGGACTTGATTCCCGGCCGCTCCTCGATCAGCCTCGTGCAGAGCTCGATTCCATTCAAGCGGGGCATCGATACGTCCGTGATGACAAGATCGATGATTCCAGAGTATGAGCGTGAAAGCTGGAGACCTTCCATGCCGTCGGACGCCGAAAGCGCGTAATACCCCTCACCCTGCATCAGCATGGTCACCAGATTGCGGATGAGGACCTCATCATCGACGACGAGAACGACGGGGTGGCGGGTTGCCCCGTCTTCTCCACTTTGACGCTCCATGGTAGAAGCTTCGTTACTTGCTGAATTCAATGGGCGCACTATTTTTATACCAGTATGGAGTGTAGGGCAGCACGAACGAGCTGTCTGTTCAATTTTGCACAGTCACGAGGGATTATTTTGCCACAGGAGCCGGTGGCTTGCAGAAAATCCCGGATCGTGACAAAATTTCGGGGGGAACAAGGGCGGACATGCGTTCGAAAAAATTAAAAGGTGCATTCGATCCGGACCATTTCCTGACAAAGGCGAATGGCGGGAAAACCGTCGTCAAGCAGCGCGCCAAGGACAGGATATTCGATCAGGGGGATCCGGCGGACGAGATCTACTACGTCCAGTCCGGCAAGGTGAAGCTGACAGTCGTCTCCCGGCAGGGGAAAGAGGCGGTCATTGCCATCCTTTCCCCGGGGGAGTTTTTCGGCGAGGGATGCCTGGTGGCAGGGCAGACCGTGCGAATGGCCACCGCCACCGCGCTGACCGATTGCACGCTCATGAGGATGTCGAAGAGCGAAACGATGCGGGTGCTCCGCGATGAGCCGCGTTTCTCGGAGATGTTCGTCGCTCACCTGCTCTCCCGCAACATCAAGATCGAAGAAGACCTGGTCGACCAGCTGTTCAACTCCAGTGAGAAGCGACTCGCGCGCGTGCTTCTCCTGCTGGCGAACTTCGGCAAGGAAGGCGAGCCCAAGCTCGTTATCCCGTCCATCAGCCAGGAGACCCTGGCTGAGATCGTCGGCACGACGCGATCACGGGTCAATTTCTTCATGAACCGCTTCCGCAAGCTCGGATTCGTGGATTACAGCGGTGGATCCCTTGAGGTGCACAGCTCGCTGCTGACAGTCGTGATCAGCGAGTGAGGGGACGCCGCGGCCTCGCGCGCGGATTACTGAGGAGGGAAGGGGAACCCCCCCCAGGGCTGCCCGGCAAGGCACGCGGGTAAAGGCTGCGCAGCCCTGGGGCCCCTCAGCGCGGAGTACCGCGCTTCAGCTGAGCCTGCGGCTCACGATGGTCTGTACGGAGACCGAGCCGACGATGATCAGGCCGTAGATGAAGTTCAGCCAGAATCCCGTGAGACCGGCGGCCACGATGCCTGCATTGATCGCCCCGATGATGAAGGACGCTATGAAAGTCCCGAAGATCGTGCCCGTGCCGCCGAACACCGACGTGCCGCCGAGGAAAACGGACGCGAGGGTGCTGAGCATGTACCCGCCCCCGAGAGTGGGCCAGTAGAACTGGACCGCGGCGCTCACGACGAAACCCGCGAAAGCGGCCACGAGCCCTACGATGCAGAAGGTGAGGATTTTCGTGCGTCCCACGTTGACGCCCATGAGCCGGGCGCTCTCTATGTTGTCGCCGGTGAGGTACACGTGCGCGCCGAAACGGTGCCGGTTGAGGAAGAACCACACGATCACCGCAATGACTATCGTCCATATGAACTGCATGGGGATCACCCCGAAGGCCTTTCCCACGAGCGCCTGGTAGAGTCCCGATTGCGCCATCTCCGTCATCCCGATCCCCTGGCCGTTCGTGACGATCATGACGGCGCCGCTCAGGAGGAACTGAGTCCCGATGGTGGCCACGAGGGATGGCACGCCTATGCGCACGATGATGAGGCCGTTGAGGAGGCCGGCCAGGAGCCCTGCCACGAGGCATGCCACGAAGCCCAGCCAGAAGCTTCCAGTGGCTTTGAAGATGACGGAATAGGCCATCATCCCGAAAGCCATGACCGAGGGGAACGACAGGTCGATCTCCCCCGTGATGACGATGAGGGTGAGAGGGATCGCGATGAGTGCGAAGTAGGGCGTGGTGGACATGAAGGAGACGTAGATGTCCCCCGCCAGAAACGTCCGCGGAGAGCCGATGAGGAAGACCAGCCACACGATGATGGCCACGGCGAAAACGCCGAGCTGGAGGGCGTACTTGCGGAGGAACCGCACGAACGGGCCGGCACCCACTGTCACGGAGAGGGGACGCGTGATGTTGTTGTCGCTCATCTGATTCTCCTACTGCTTGAGATGCCCGGATTTGGCCACGTCATAGAGACGGTCCGTGAGCTCCTGCAGGGTGAGCTCGTTCTTCATGAACTGGCCCGCCACCGTTCCCCTATCAAGCACGACGATCCTGTCCGCGACCGGATATACGTGGAAGATGTTGTGGTCGATGAAGATCGCAGCCTTGCCCGCCGCCCGGATCCCGTCCACGAAATCGAGGCACTTCTTCGTCTCCGAGAGGGAAAGCCCCATGGTCGGCTCGTCGAGGATCACGAGCTCGGCCTTGAAGTACAGCGCCCGGGTAATGGCCACGCCCTGGCGCTCCCCGCCGGAGAAGGTCTTCACCGTTGACTCCGTCGTGATCGCGGAGGAGGTGAACCCCATGGCGGTGCGCATCAGTTTGCGCGTCTCTTCCCGCATGCGGTTGACGTCGAGCATGCCGCCGCCACGCGTGAGCTCGCGTCCCATGAAGATGTTGCGCCACAGGGACTGCTTGTCCGCCAGGGCGCGCTCCTGATAGACCACCTCGATGCCCAGCTCGTGCGCGCGGGCCACGGAGAGGTGGTCGAGCTTCTTCCCGTTCCAGAGGATCTCGCCTCCGGCGTCGGGCGCGTGGTAGCCGGTGATGATTTTCACAAGGGTGGACTTGCCCGCCCCGTTGTCGCCCAGGAGGCCGACAATCTCGTTCGTGCCCACCTCGAAGTTCACGTCATGCAGGGCCGCGACCTCCCCGAAGGTCTTGTTGATATTCTTCAATTGAAGCACGTACGACATGAGCCTTCCTCCCCCAGATGAGCCGGCGCGGCTGGGTGCCGCGCCGGCGATTACGCCTCAGCTAGTGCTATCGGATGTTCTTCTGCGCGAGCGGCGCGACGAAGTCGACATTGCTCTTGTCGACGAAACCGGCGCCGGTGTTGATGTGCAGACCGGAGAATCCGTAGACCTTGGAAAGGCAGATCTGCAGGATGGGGAGATACCCCTGGAGCCATTCCTGCTGATCGATGACGAGCCCTGTCCATCCGCCCTTGATGGCGGTGATGGTGGCAGGGGAAAGGTCGAAGCCTGCGATCGCGATGTCACCGGCCTTCTTGCCGGCAGCCTTCAGGTAGGTCTCGGCGGTGGCGGTGAGGCCGCCGTGGTCCGTCACGACGATCTTCACGTCCGGGTGCGAAGAAACGTAGCCCGCGAACGTCGGGGTCCCGGCAACGGGGTCCGCGTTCGTCGCTGCGTCGATCTCGAGATAGTCGACGGTGAGGCCCGCCTCCTTGAATGCGTCGATGACGCCCTTGGTGCGCTCGCCGCGCGCGGGCTGGGACAGAAGGCCCCATACCATGGCGCGGTTTCCACTCTTCAGGTTGAAGCGCTTCACCGCCTCGGCTCCCAGCGCGTGGCCCGCGGAGTAGTTCTCAGCGCCGACGTAGCCGAAGCCCTTGGCCTGGTACTTCGCCTCGGCCTTGTCGAGGGTCGTGTTCTGGGTCGTGACGATGATGCCCTTGGCCTCCGCCTGATCGATCAGTGCGTCGAAGGCGGCGTCGCCCGGGTGTCCCATGATGGCGATGCCGTCGGGCCGGGTGGCCACGGCTTCCTGGAACTGCTGGATCATCTTCTGCGGATCCCAGTCTGACCAGACATAGTCCACTCTGACCCCGAGNNCTGCCGCCTGCTTGGCGCCGTTGTACACGTTGACGGCGAACACGCCGCCGGCCGGCCCGCCGGGGAAGAATACGATGCGGACACCCTTGGCCCACTGCGTCTGGGCGGTGGCAACCTGCGCCACCATTGCCAGCGCCAGTACGACTCCCGCGAATGCGAGGGTTCTGGACTTCATACCCCATACCTCCTTGCACGAGTTTCCCTTGCCCCGACGGGGCAAATCAAGCCTCATTTTCGCACGGGCAGGCGGCGGGCGTTCTCCGCCTGCATCCTGGCCCGGTAGGTGTCGATGTTCGCGCGGTCCACGAATACGACCCCCGTGTCGATGACGGAGGGAACGGGCTTCCCGTTNNCAACAGACGTTCGACGGATAGCCAGCCCATACGGTAGGTGTTCTGCACGACGCAGAAGTCGATGGCGCCTCCCCGTATCCCGTCCAGGGTGTCCCCCAGGTCGTCGAAACCTGCCAGCACGATGCGGCCGCGCTTCCCCTGCTGCCGTACCACGGCCGCCGCGGCGGGTGCGCCCTCCGCGGAGACGCTGAATATCGCCGAGCACTCGGGGTGCTTCTCCAGAAGGGTCTCCGTCTTGTTCACCGACTGCGCGAAGTCCCCGCCTTCGTCGATGACGCCGATCACCCTGATGCCGGGCCCCGATTCCGCAAGGGCGCGCGTGAACCCGCGCGTGCGCAGGTTGAGGTTCGTCGCACCCAGGCCCCCCTGCAGCACCGCAATCGCCCCCTGGCCGTTCATCGCCCGCGCCATGCGCCTGCCCGCCTCGTACCCTGCGCTCTCGTTGTCAGTGCCGATGTAGGTGAGCGCCTCGCTTGACGGCGCCGGGGCGTCGAAAGTGATCACCTTGATGCCGGCCTGGACCGCCTCGTGAATGACCGCAACGAGACCTGCGTCGTCGTTGGCGGAGATGGCGATGCCGTCGACGCCCCGGGCGATGAGGTCCTCGATGACTTTCACCTGCAGCGCGACGTCGAAGCGCGGTGGCGCATCGACCTCTGAGAGGATGCCATAGGCGGCGGCGGCGTCTTCGAACCCTCTGTAGACAGGCTCGTAGTAGGGGTGAGCGCCCTTGGGCACCATGACGAAAGTGAGGGATCGATCTTTCGTCGGTGATTTCGGACCGGTGTTCGCGCTCCACCGCTCTTGAACGCCTGCGGCGAAGGCGGGGAAAACCAGCGCGCAAAGGAGAATCAGTGTCAGTGATCTGAGCACTCGTGATCGTTCGGGCATGGGACTTTCGCGCTCAAGTGATGCAGGAATCGAGCCAACTCGCCCCAGCTCGATCGATACATTAACTGTTTGCGATAGAATGAGTTAAGGTGCCCCCTGCAAGCCTCGCAGGCAGGCTCATAGCCCCGTTCCCCATATCGGGCACGGAGTGGGTAAATTTGGGTAACGATGCGCTATCTGATCGCGAAGCGCTTCATCTTGTTGTACAGGGTCTTGCGACTCATGCCGAGCTCCCGTGAGGCAACCGACCTGTTGTAGCCCGTGCGTTTCAGCACCTCGAGGATCGTCTCCCGCTCCTGCTGCCACAGCTCCGGGAGGCTCCCTTCCCCCGGCCCTTCGACGAGGAAGTCCTGCGGCATGAGCGGCCGTGTCTGCTCCGACAGGAGGACCGCCGACTCCACGGCATTCTTCAGCTCCCGCACGTTGCCCGGCCACTGGTAGGAGCGGAGGAACTTCACCGCTTCCCGTGAGATCTCCACGCCCGGCTTCTTGTAGCGCTGCTTGTACCTCTCCAGGAACACGGCGAGAAGCGGTTCGATGTCCTCCCGCCTGTCGCGCAGGGTCGGTATGGTGATGGCAACGCCCTTCAGGCGATAGTAGAGGTCGAGGCGGAACCTCTTCTCCCGGATCATCGCCGCGAGGTCGCAGTTGGTGGAGGCGATGATCCGCGCGTTCAGGGGGACCGAGCGGGTCGAGCCCACGGGCTCGAAGGAGCGCTCCTCCAGCGCGCGGAGGAGCTTCGTCTGGAGACCGGCGCCCATGTCGCCGATCTCGTCGAGGAATATGGTTCCCGCGCCCGCCGATTCGAACTTGCCCGCCGTGGCGACATGGGCGCCGGTGAACGCGCCCTTCTCGTGCGCGAAGAGTTCGCTCTCCAGCAGGCCCTCGGACAAGGCCGCGCAGTTCACGCGCACG
>PLNO01000055.1 GCA_003141795.1 Spirochaetaceae bacterium
CGGCCGCCGTGCACTATTTCCATAGTGGCTTTGTCTGCGGCCAATTCGAGCCCCATGCGCTCTTCAATATAGTCCCGCAGTATTGGAAAGATCGACATCGTGGGATTCGCGAAAACGATCTGCCCCCGCAACTGGATGAGTTCGTCGAGCTGGTGCTCTACTCGTGCTTCAAATTCGCAGCGCTTAACGAAATCAAGGGCCGTCTCGGATGAGACATTCCATATCTCACACAAGTGCTCGAAGTCGTCTCTCTGCGGACGCGAAAGCGTCAAAAGCAGAGCGTTTGACTCCGTTACACGTTTCGCCTTCTCGCATAATCTCTCAATCTCTGGCGAAGGAGACTCCGAGAGAAACATGAAAGTACGACGAGGGTACCCGTTCAGCCATTCTTCGGCGCTTTTCAAGACGCCTTCTCTCTCAAGTGCTCTGATTGACCATTTTCCGTTCGTGGGCCCTGTTTTTGCCTGGATCGCTTTTTCCGTATCGACGTACCTGAGGAACCAGTCAATACCGTGCTCCTGCGGATCGATACTCTCATATCGAACAGCCAAAGCATCACCCTGCAGGACTTCGAGAAGCCCGTGTACTGCACCTTTGGCTTCATATATATTTCCCAGTTTATCGGCGATGCCACCCGTCATGTTCGTATCTCGTCGTTAAGGAGAAAGCCGCATGGGAGACAGGCCCTTAGACCTTTTTTCAGAATTCTCGAACAATGCATGCTCTGCTCCTGTTTGACGTTCCTCTCAATAAAGCCTTGGGACGGCGTGCGACCGATTCATTCGAGTATGCGAGGTCGGTCGCGAAACAGGCCCTTAACGTGGATAGGCTTGAAGGCATCAGAATAGGGACCTTTCTCCATGCACGGCCTTCTTCGGCTTCGTCTCCTCCCCCTTGTCTGAGAGCGCTTCCGCGCCGGGCTTCTTGAGGAGCTTCCCGTTTTCATCGACAAGGCCGGCCGCCACCTCCTCCGCGTGGCGCTCGTGATTCAGCGCCAGCAGGCGGCGGAGGATCTCCTTGCGCGCTTCGGTGGAGACAGTGTAGCGGACGCGATCCTTCTCCGGAAGGAACTCCAACTCGTGGAAGCCGTGCTGGAGATCGAGGCCCTTCCAGCCGTAGGCGTTTCGGACCGCTTCGTCGATGGAGCGATGCAGGTCCCGCAGGGCGGTGATCTTCTCCACGGCCCACGATGCGTTCTCTTCACTGTACTTCGCTGCTTTTATGACAGCGGCAGGCGATAGGTCCGGGTCATGGTAGAGATTGTACAAGGTTGTCAGCCCGATATCGATCCGGGTCATGACCTCCCGCCGGTCGGCGTCGAGCCGTGCACCGAGTGCGTCGAGCCGGTCGCGGATATCCGAGGGAGCCTTCGGTTGCGGAGCGTTTGGCTCGAAACCGGCGGGGAAGGGGAAGGTGTCGAAGATGGCAGAAGGGGTGTAGCGGAGCCTGGACTCAAGCGTTGAAGAGTACTTCCAAGCCCAAAGAGAATGGGCAAACGAAGTGAGCAGTGCCAGATGGGGGCTGCCTCCAAGGGCAAATACCATGATGGCATGTGAGTATNNCACCACTATCACTCGCTCCAACGACGCGATCGTGCGGTACAGGGACATACACGGCTCAGCGAACTGCCACCAGATTTCCCGGTACTTTTGACGGTTCACGAATTTTCTCTGCGGTTTGACGAGCCGCTCGACGATTTCGAGGCAGTCGGGGTAGTCCGCGGCGACCGGGCCACTGTAGCTTTCGGGTGCAGTTTCGTGATCGAGCGGCCAGTCCTGAAAGTTTATTACCCATCTGCTGGGGCTCTGGTCGCTGCGCGAATTGAGATCCTCACCGTTGAGGCACGGGAAGAGCACAGCCCTGTTGTTGGGATTGCGCGCCACGAGCGCTTGGACGTCGTCCGGCTCCAGCAGAAAACCTTGACCGACGATCACCGAGCCCATGAAGCACTTGTCCGCATTCGCGGCCTGCGGGAACGGATTTCCAGTACTCTTCTGGTCATCAAAGTAGGTTGAGATGAATTCGACCGGCTTCCCGTCAAGGACTCTGCTTCCTGTCCACGCGCCCTTGTAGATAGCAGCGAGGCTCACTTCCACCGCTGCAGCACCTGGCCACGGCCGGCTCCTGACAGCCATCACAATAGACCCGCCTTCTTTCTCGATGACCTCCAGCCCGCCCTCGCGGGTTCCGCCCTGGGCAATAGTGTTTGTGGCAAGTGTCCCCAAGGCACGGTCGGGTTTCAAGAGAGAGTAGTTGCGCCGGACAAAGTAGCCCACCAGGTCTATCGCCCCGGCGGGCGCGTAGGCATATTTCAAGTAATCGAGGTAGTCGAGCCCGAAAGAACCCCGAAGCTTTCGGTTGCCCAAAAACGGCGGATTCCCCAGGAAACAGTCAAAGCCTCCGGCCTGCATCACCTCGGCAAACTCGAGGAACCAGTGGAAGAAGCGCCGGGACTCGGAGACCTGAGCGGCCTTCTCGCTGATGGGATGCCTCTCGGTGTCCTCCCTTCCATTGAGGAAGGCGCGGTACTCATGTTCCGTTGCCACGGCGCAATCCGGCCTCTTCTGCACAAAGAAAGGGGCAAGCTGGATATCGGCGAGCGCCTTGAGCCGCCGCCACGCGGAGCCCTGAGTGACAAGGAGATAGGTCTCCTTCTTGTCCGCCGCGGCTTCGGGCGTGGAGTCGTCCATCCGGGTCACGGTAGAGAGAGTCTCGATGACCGTCTTGAGGGAATCGCCGACCTCCGACTGCCAGTCGAGGAGATTCTGCTTGCTCGCCGTCTCGGCGCGCTCGTTCTTGTGCCTCTTGCGAAGCGCGGCGGCAAAGTCCTTGTCGTCACCGTCACGCGGGGCAAAGGCCTCTTCCGCGATGCCTTCAAGCAGATCGTCTGCACGGGTGAGACCGACGAGGCTGTCCCCGCACTTGAGGTGGTGATCGAGGAATCCCAGGGACTGGCCGGGGTTGTGGCTCTCCAGCCACAGGGCCACCTTGCAGAGACGCAGGGCCTGCGGGTTGAAGTCAACGCCGTAGATGCATCGCTCGATCACGTCGCGCAGGGCCTTGCGGTAGCTCGGAGGATCGGGATTGTCCGCCTTCGTACGAAGACGCGCCACTTCCAGGGCGATCCGGCGCGCAGCGTTTAGGAGTATGTGACCGGAGCCGCATGCATCGTCGCAGATCTTCAGGCTGAGCAGCTTCTCCTCGGCATTCGGCTCCCTGAGGCAGGATTCAATCAAGGGCTGCAAGGCATGCTCGATCAGGGGCTGGACGAGCTCCTCGGGCGTGTAGTGGCTGCCGCTCTTTGCCCGGTCGTCGCCCTTCTGGAAGGAGAAGCTCAGGGCTGACCCAACGGCGGTCACGCGCGCATCGTAGTCGAGCAGGCCCTCGTATATGGAGCCGAACTCCTCCACATTGAGGGCCGCGTAGTTCACGCGCACCCGCACGCCGCGGGCATCATCCTCGTAGGCGTCCAGGAGCTCGAACCCCTCGGCGAAGGTCCTGTTGTCGAGGGACAGACCGTCGAACAGGCTGAGGGAATCCGGGGAGAAGAGATCACCGCCGAGAGGTTTGAGGCCGAGCATTTCGGCGCGCCAGGCATCCTCGAAGAGTCTGAAGCAGTCCCGAAGGCACTGCCAGAGATCACTGTATCGCCCTTCCTCCCGTGCAATCCGACGGCTGCGGCCGCGCAGGGCGGAGAGGGAGTAGTAGTCCCGGTATACGCGCTTCAGGGCCGCATCCGCATCGGCGGAATGGGTGAGACCACGTTCCTCGATGACGAGGAGGAAGAGGATGCGGTACACGAGGGTGAGGAGCGCATCGTAGAAGCGGCGCGGGGCCGTGGAATCCGAGGCGAACCCGGCGCGGAATGCGTCGTTGTCGGGGTGGGCAAGGAGACCGTTTGCCCAGAGTGTGATGGCGTTGATCACGGCGTCGGAGAGCTTCTCCCGGATACGGCTCCCATTCTCGAGGCTGTCCTGATGATAGAACTCCAGGAGGCAATCTGAGGCCTTGCCTGCGGGGCTTCCGTCGGGATTTGCCAGCGGCCAGCGGGAAATGTGGAGCAGACGGAAGAGGAGAGCGAAATCCGGGAAGAGCTCCTCCTCGAAGATCCTTTCAAGGTTGAACTCCAGGTACGAAAGCTTGATGAGTCGGCTGGAGTCGCGGAGAAGCCGGAGGCTGAGCCCGTTGGTCACCAGGGCAAAGAGGGTATCGGAGAGATTCACGTACTCCTGGACCATGCTGTGCGGGCTCGTGCGCGCGCCCTCACGCTTCCTATCCAGGCTCTCCGTGAAGCCCACGATGTGAACCGGGCACATCCTGCCAGCGGCACGATGGCTGATGGGGAAACTTTTTCCCCCGGCTTCCGCGGCCGGAGCGTTCTCCAGCTCATAGCCGAGGAGAGAGAGGAAGGGGATGATCCAGGACTGGCGCGTGCGGCTCGTGCCGTAGAGGTCCTTGGCGTCCTCCCGTGCGCGGCGCGCGTTGAAAAGCGTCCACTGGGCCTTGGCTTCCGCCCAGGCTTCCAGCATCTCGTCGCGTACCTTGCCCTTGATGCCGAAGTCGCCCGGCTTCTGGCCCTTGATGGCGTTGTCGTCGACGAGCTTGTCCAGGGTTTCCGGCCCGATCAGGGCCCCTTCCCACGTGACCGCCTCGTACTTCATTTCTGCCCTTATTTCTGCTTCTGAAAAGGATTCTGAATTCTGACTCCCTCATACTCGGCCCCGTGCTGCAGATCCTCGGAATACAGAAGCGTGGCTTTGGCAAACCGTGCGCTTGCGATGATCTGCGCGTCCCAATACGAGAGCTGATAGCATTCCTGAAGTCGGATGGCTTCCAGCACCGCCTCGTGGATGAGCTTCCGCGCCCGGGAGCGCTTCTCCGGAACAGCGGTGTCGTTGGCGAATACAAACGTATCGGTATCTAAAGAGACCGGACTATCGTTCATGGAGCTCATCCCTCGTCCATGCCGCGCCGTTCGAAGAAGCCGTGCTCTTGCCGAACTGGTGATCCAGCTCGTCGGCGAGGAATTCTCTTCGCGTCTCCTCGCGGCGGGCAAGATCGGCAAGAAAGCCACGGAAGAGACCAGAGATACTCGTGTTCATATCAATGGCGATCTTCCGCGTCTTTTTCAGAAGCTCTTCATCGATTCTCATCGTTACGTTGGCCAAGTTTCATCCCTCTTATTATGTGTAGCACCTAATAAGTATGTCTCATGCGTCGACCGGAAGAAAGATGTAGAGCCCCAGGATATCCATGGGAATTACCGGTTCCACGACATGGAGTCTCCCACTTCGGGCCTCGACACCCACCGCTCTTGCATAGCGCTCGTGCTGAGCGATCAGCTCTTCGGCGCGCTGGAATGCAAGCGCGTCGAATGACGGCCGAAGCTCGGGGATCAGGGAAAGCTCGCGCTCCAATTGGGTTGCTTGCGTCTCAAGGGGAAGGTCGGCGGCAACCTGTGGCCATTCCATAAGCTCATTGATCGTGTCCAGGGGGACGGGCGATCGCGCGGGTCCCGACACGCCCCGGAGAAGCACCTCCTCCGCAACGAGGAGCTTCTTCTCCCTTGCGTCCTGGATCACGTGCCGCGCGCGAAGGACGTAGATGGCCGTGCGCTCTTTCACCGCGCGTGATGCCACTACCGCGGCGCGCGCGACGCTCTTGTTCTCACGGGCTGGGTTCAACGACTCGGAGAGAACCGTTCGACAGAGGGTCTCCACGGCGTCATGGTTACGGCCCCAGTAGGTGTATCCCTCGTTCACCGGTGCGCGGAAGGCAAGGCGCGCGTCTGCTTTCCCCGCCGCGGCCGCGAGCCATGGTGTCAGCTTCTCCGGGAACTTCGAGCGGCGGACCTGGAGCTCGAGCTCTTCGGGATTCTTCTCCGCCTGGACGCCAAAAAGCTCGCGCAGCGCTGAATCCACGAATCGGTATACCGTCTCGGGCCTTCCCACTGCCTCGTCGGTGACGGCGAGGTCCTCCTCGATCTCCTGCGCCTTGATGGATTGTTGCGCGAAGATGGAACGCAGGGCCGCTTCCTTCTTCTCCGTGACGGAGACGAGCTTGTCCAGCTCTTCCTCGGATCGGATCATCTCCTCGAGGCTGAACAGCTCCATCTGCTCCATTGGCCGCCTCTTCTTTTCCGCCTCGGCGAGCACGGCCTTGAAGATCGTATCGAGGAACACGCGGGAGTCCTCGGGGAAGGGGATGCTCACGCCGATCCTGTCCCGGATGGTGCGCGCCTTGCGGTAGAGCACCTTCAGCACGATCTGGTCCATGGGATTGTCAGCGCCGTAGAGGAGACAGGACTGCACCTCGGCCCTCGTCTGGCCGAAGCGGTCCACGCGGCCTTCGCGCTGCTCCAGGCGATTGGGATTCCACGGTAGGTCGTAGTGCAGCACGGCGTCAAAGAGGCTCTGCAGATTGATGCCCTCCGAGAGGCAATCGGTTGCCACGAGGAGGCGCCTCTTGTTGCCCGTCCGTTCGGGAGACATTGCCTGGATTCGGCCGCGGCGGATCTCGTCGGGGTCCTCGCTGGTCACGCACTCCACCAGAACGCCGGGACCGAGCTTCTCCGCGATTCTCTCCGCAACGTACTTCGCCGTCTCGATATAGCGGCAGAAGACGATCGGGCTGTACCCCGCCTTGTGCCATTTCTGCAATTGTAAAAGGCATGAGGCGATCTTCACATCGGCATCGATGCTTTGCATGCCGAGCAACCGTTCCGCGAAACCCGTGAAGGCGCCTCTCTCTTCGGCGGTCCACGCAATGGCGTCGAGCACGGCACCCGGCAGCTCGTCGTCGGTCGTCTCCAGCCGCTCGTAGTGGGGGTTCTCTGCGGGGCCCTCCTCCCTCTCAATGCGAACGGTCCCGGCTCTGTTGCTTAACATGAGCGCGCCGGCGCGAGGGCTGGACATGACCCCCCGCAGGAGAGCGAGGGCGGACCAGTAGCGGAATCTCTGCTCGTGCTCGCTGCCCGCTTGCCGTGCCATGAGACGCGACGAGAAGAGGAGCACCTCATCGTAGAGCTTCTGATAGGGAGCGGAGAGCGTGTAAGGGAAATCGATGGCCGTGCGCTTCGGGAAGGGCGTGCGCTCGTCCATCCACACGGCGATGTTCTCCCGCTTGCGCTGGATGAAGTGGCGGGCGAGCTCGGCGCGGAAGCCCTTTGTCGATTCTTCGGCGCCGTCCCAGTCCCCTTCCTCGAGCTGCGGTTTCAGGAGGCCGAGAAGGGAGCGGAACTCCCCCTCCTTGCCGGAGTGCGGTGTGGCGGTCACGAGGATGAGGCTCTGATCCTTCTTCTTTGCGATCTCCCGCACGAGCCGGTGGCGGAGCTGCTGGCCCGCGTGCGCGCCCTCCGGCTTGGCACAGGAGTGCGCCTCATCCACGATGATGCACGCCGGCGCCTCCGAGGCAAAGACGGAGTAGCGATTGTCCGCCTTGATGTAGTCGATGCTGATGACCTGGTAGGGGAAGTAACGATACACGCTCGTGTCCCCGGGCACCTGACGGTCCAGAGCCGCCTGGGTGCCGGTGCGGATGATCACCGCGTCGATCTGGAACTTGTCCTTGAGCTCCGTCTGCCACTGCTCGCATAACTGCGGCGGGCAGAGAACGGCAAAGCGTGTGATCTCCCGACGCTCGAGAAGCTCCTTGACGATGAGGATGGCTTCCACCGTCTTTCCCACGCCCACGTCGTCGGCAATGAGGAGGCGCACCGGGCCCTTCTGGCGGAGAGCCATGATGAGCGGCACCATCTGGTAGCTGCGGGGACGGAAGCCGAGCTTCGCCGCGCAGCGAAAGGGACCCGCCGCGGAACGGAGGGAGAGGCGGGATGCGTCAAACAGGAGTCGGGCGGCGCGGACGCTCCCCAGGTCCGCAAGCGTGGGTGGATTGAACTGGGAGGGGCGGATGTCACCTTCCCGGGTCAGGGGCACGAAGATGCCGCAGACGTCTTCTTCCCTGCCGTCCAGCGGCTTGAGCCGGAGCAGGTCGTCCCTCTCCGTGGGAAGAACCACCCAGTCCCGGCCCCGCGCGTGAACGAGCGTGCCTGTCCTGTAGTCCATGCCCGTCACCGGACCTTTCGGAATATGTCGGGCCGTCGGGCCACGAGCTCATCCAGCGAATCGCGGTAATTGTAAACGATGAGCTCCTCCCCTTTGTCGAGAATGGCCGCACGCTGATCCCTGTCGTGGGCGGCAACCGGCTCCGTGTCGTGCGGCGTGCCGTCGCAGAAGACATGGATGGGCAAAGCGTTCCTGCCGGGGCCCGGGGCATAGTAGAAATCCGGCTGACAGTAGAGGCCTTCGATGCGGCGCTGCGCCTCGTCGGGCAGCCGCAGGCCGTGCTCGTGGAGGTAGTCGAGGAATTTCTTTTCAGTCGAGCTGGACTGGTCAGACGCGGCAAGAAGCCTGCGGTACTGCTCTTCG
>PLNO01000311.1 GCA_003141795.1 Spirochaetaceae bacterium
TCCCTGAGCGTCAAAACGGTCAGCACGTATCGCGCGCGGCTCCTTGGAAAGATGGGAATGGTTTCCACTGCACAGCTCATAAGGTACGCCATCGAGCACCGTCTCTGTCAATGATGTAGGACTCCTGCTGACAGGGATCTGCCTGCAAGCCCGACGAAAAATACAGTACCTCGCTGATTTCGGGTGACCACCATTCGACGATAGCCTCATAGCATGAAACTGCTCATCATCGATGACGCCGATGCGGTGCGTCCTCGCCTGGAGGACGCTTTGCGTGAGCTCAGCGGACTCGATGTTTCCTCCTGCGCCCCGCGCGCGGGGGGCGTCATGCAACGCATCCACGAGGAAAAGCCCGACATCGTCGTGATCGACATAGGAATGCAGTGGGGTGCGCTCGATCTCGTCCGTGCGATAAAAGCGGACGTGCACGCACCTGTCGTAATCGCCTTGTCGAGCTCCTCGTCGATACAGTACCGCGCCGCCTGTCATAAGGCGGGGGCGGAGTACTTCTTCGATACGGCGCGCGAACAGGTGCGGATGGTGGAAGCGGTCGCGGACCTGATGAAGGAGCTCGCGAATTGAGGCGTGGTGAGCGCGAAACAGGGTTGGGACAGAACTGTGGATCTGGATTACCGAGACAAAGAGGAGGTTCGGCCATGAAGCGGTTGACAGTGCGGAGACTGGGCTTGGCGGCCGCCCTCGCGGTTTGCGTCGGCATGAGTGTGGCGGCTGTCGCCGCCGCCCCGATAAGAATCGGTGCACTCCTCACGGCGAGCGGCAACAACGCGGCGCAGGGCCAGAACGTTCGCGACGGAATACTGCTCGCCGTTCGGGACATCAACAAGCGAGGCGGCGTGAATGGCAACAGGCTGGAGGTTGCGTTTGCGGACAGCNNGACAGCGGGGGCGACGCGCAGACGGCAGTAGAAGCCTTCAACCGGATGGAAGCCACCGTGCACCCGCTCCTCTACGTTTCCTATTCGACCGTCGCTGGCATGGCTCTGGCGCCGCTCGCGGAGGCGCGTAAAGTCGTGCTCGTGGGGCTTGTCACGGCAGCGGTTGATTTCACCAGGGGTCGCGATTGGGTCTTCCGCTACTGGCCCCTCGGTCCGGCATACATCACCCCGCTCCTGCGAACACTCAAGTCCCTTCAAGTGACGAGGCTCGGCATCATTTACCAGAATGATGATTTCGGGACAGAGCAGCAGGCATTGATGAAAACGGGCTTTTCGGAGACCGGCGGCTCCGTGCTTGCACAATCATTCGATCCGAAGGACACCGACTATCGACGCCAGATCTCGGCGTTGATGGATCAGGCCGCGATCTACATAGCCGCAAGCGGAGCGAACCTTCTGAACGTCACCCGGCAGCTCAGGAGCGCGGGGTATCACGGTCACATCCTCATGCCGGCAGGTGGTGCGGATCCCGCCCTGTTCGGCCTGCCTGAGATGTCCGGGGTGTACGTTGCCGCGCCGATCATCTACAACCCGAGCTACCTCTATGCGCGGGAAGCCGGGGAACAGTTCCTCGCGAGCTACGGAAAGCCGTTCAACATGTGGGCCGCCAATGGGTACGACTTCATCAATCTGCTCTGCGGTCTTCTCGAAGACCGAAAGCTGTCACGGGAAAGCGTCAGAGAGGTCATGGCGGGCGGTTTCGAATACTCGGGTGTTTTCGGGCACGTGAGACTGAGGGTCGACGAGCACGATCTGACCTTTCCCATGTATCCGACGCAAATCGTGAACGGCACGCTTTCCTATCGGTAGGGGTGAGGAGCGCTGGTATGAAAACACTGAGAATGAAGCTTATTGCCGGCTTTCTCCTCCTGCTCCTGATGATCGTCGCCGTCGCCGTGTACTCATCGTTCGCAAGTCAGAGGTCGCTCCAGGATTCGATCGGTCAAAGCTCCGTGTTCGTGGCAAACGAGATGCTCGTCAATATAAATACGGCCCTGTTCAACTGGTTGGACCGTCTGGAGCTGCGCGCCCTGGATCCGGCCATCCAACAAGCGGTGAACCTTTCGAATAGGGAGTTTGCCTCGATGGGTTCCCCCGAGGCGTACACGGACAGAACGGACAAGGAATGGCACGCATCGGCAAATGGCGATATGCCCGCCACGGAGCGCAAGGTTGTGGAGGGCGACCTGTCGGAAACATTGCGCAATCTCTACTTCACGCACTACGAGGTGAAGGAAGGGACAAGGGTCGTCACCGAGGCACTCGTGACGAACCGGTATGGCGCAGTGGTCGCGGCAACCGGAGAACTATTCCGCTACCGGTTCGACGGCAATGCCCTGTGGAACCGCGCGAAAGAGTCGGGCTCCAGCGCCGGGGACGTCGTATTGGATGAAGCGAGCCAGGAGGGGATTGTTCCACTTGCAGTACCCGTCATCGACGCGCAGGGAAGATTCGCGGGGGCGTTGCTGGTCAAGTTGTCCGCTGACGCGATCATCCGCAATGCGGTCATCACCTATAAGAAATACCAGAACACTCAGGTCAGGGTGACCACATTGGACGGCAGACTGATCTATGCGACCAAGGCATTTCGTTTCATGGATGATGTGTCGGCAAAAGCCTTCTTCCGGAATATCAAAGGTGACAGCGGATCTTTCATCGCTGACGATGCGGGGCGAACGACACTCTTCTCCCATGCCCGGTCTCAGGCGTACCTCAGCTTTCCTGGAATGCGGTGGAATCTCGTGGTGGGCAATGACGTCAGCGAGGTCCTCGCGCCGAGCTTCATCCTGCGAAACAGCATCTTCGTCGCATCAGGGATACTTTTTCTGCTGGGCATACTCATCGCGCTCCTGATTTCTCGCTCCGTCACGCGACCCGTCACGGCGCTGCAAAAAGCGGCGTCCGAAATCACCCGGGGGAACCTGAACGGCGTCATCGAGGTGCGAGGCAAGGACGAGCTTTCAATGCTCGCCAAGACCTTCATCGAGATGCAAACAGCGCTTCGGGCGATTGCTGCGCTTGCCGCACGGATCGCGTCAGGGGACCTTACGATACAAGCGGTAAAACGTTCCGAGGATGACAGCCTCGGCATTTCGCTGGAGAACATGCTCGAGAACCTTCGCCGGATCGCGGCGCTTGCGGAACGGATTGCATCGGGAGATCTCACGGTGCAGACGGTGAAGCGCTCCGAGGAGGACAGCCTCGGCATTTCCTTGGAGAACATGCTCAAAAACCTGAGGCAGATCGCTGCATTTGCGGAGCGGATCGCGTCGGGAGACCTCACCGTGCAGACGGTAAAACGTTCGGAGGAGGACAGCCTCGGCATTTCGCTGGAGAATATGCTCGAAAACCTGCGCCGCCAAACCCGTGAGACACAGGACGCCGCGAATGTCCTGGCCGCTGCGGCCAGTGAAATCTTCACGTCAACGAGCCAATTCGCCGCCAACTCCAACGAAACGGCCGCGGCGGTGAGTCAGACCACCACCACCATTGAAGAAGTGAAACAGACCGCGCATCTGTCGAACGAGAAAGCCAGGCAGATGGCAGACAGAGCAGTCAGGACCGAGCAGATCGCGCAGGCAGGCAGGGAGTCCGTCCAGGTGACTACCCAGGTGATGGGGCGCATTCGCGAGCAGATGGACACGATTGCGGAGAGCATCATGCGGCTGAGCGAACAGAGCACGTCGATCGGAGAGATCACGACGACGGTGAGCGATCTTGCCGATCAGTCGAACCTGCTGGCGGTGAACGCGGCGATCGAGGCGGCGAAGGCGGGAGAGCAGGGCAAAGGCTTCGGCGTCGTTGCGCAGGAAATCAAGAGTCTGGCGGAACAATCGAAGCGCGCGACAGCGCAGGTCAGATCGATTCTCACTGAGATACAGAAGGCGACCAGTGGAGCCGTCATGGCAACCGAACAGGGAAGCAAAGCGGTGGAGCAGGGCATGAAGCAGTCAGGGGAAGCGAAAGAGTCGATCGAAAGCCTCGCGGAAACAGTGGCCGAAGCCGCGCAGGGAGCCGCACAGATCGCCGCGTCGAGCGAGCAGCAGCTTGTCGGCATGGACCAGGTGGCGGTGGCCATGGAGAGCATCAAGATCGCCAGCATCCAGGGGGTGGAGGGGACGAAGCAACTGGAGATGGGTGCGCAGAATCTGCACGGAGTCGGACAGAAGATGAAGCAACTCGTGGAGCTGTACAGGATGTAGGACGTGGTGGAGATGGACATCGAGGCCGTCGATCATATTCTCGTGTTCTCGGTGGGAGAATTGCGCCACGCGCTTTCCCTCTCCGTGGTGGACAAGGTGGAGCTCGCCGTCGAGGTTACGCCGCTGCCAGACGCCCCCCGCATTGTCATCGGCGTCATTGACTGGAGAGGCCAGATACTCCCGGTCCTGAGCATGCGCCGGCGCCTTCATATGACCGAACGGAACGTGATGCCAAGCGATCGTATCATCATCGCGCAGTCCTCCTACCGGCGGGTTGCGCTCATGGTCGACGAGATCATTGAAGTTCGACAGGCCCACAAGGGTGATTTTACCGGCGCCGATGCCCTCTCCGACAGGCTCGGGTGTGTGGCCGGTGCGGCCTGGATCGGGGATGCCATCGTCCTGATCCACGACCTTGACCAGTTCCTCACGGAAGAGGAAGAACGGGTGTTGGCAAAGCTATGAGTGCCCTTGCTTCAGAGAGCATGTTGTCCGACTTCAGCGTCTACATCAGATCCCTCATGGGCGTGAGCTTTCCCCGGGAGCGGTGGGGAGAGCTGGAGCGGAAAACCTCCCAGGCGGCGGCTTCCCTCGGGTTTCCGGACGCCGTTTCCTGCATGCAATGGATGATCACGTCTCACGCGGACAGACGCCAGAGGGAAATCCTGGCGAGTTGGCTCACCGTCGGGGAAACGTTTTTCTTCCGGGAAAAGAGCGGACTCCGTGCGCTCTCCGAACGTGTGTTTCCTGAAATCATCCGCGCACATGCACAGGGCGACAAGAGGGTGAGAATATGGAGTGCCGGGTGCTGTACCGGTGAAGAGCCGTATTCGCTGGCAATGATAGTGAGTGAGTATCCCGGGCTCCACGGGTGGGACACCAGCATTCTCGGCACGGATATCAACCAGACCTTCCTCGGCAAAGCGAAGGACGGCATCTACACGGAATGGTCATTCCGGGGTGTTGCGCCCGGCATCAGGGAGAAGTTCTTCAGGCGGATGGACGAATCGCATTTCGAGGTCCTGCCTGCGCTCAAGGGCATGGTGTCCTTCTTACACCTCAATCTCATCGATGACGTCTATCCTTCCCTCATGAACGCCACCAACGCCATTGACCTGATCGTCTGCCGCAACGTCCTCATGTATTTTGCGCCGGACTACGCCCGTAATGTCATTCACAAACTCCAGCAGTCGCTTCTCCCGCAGGGGTGGCTCCTGGTGAGCCCTGTCGAGGCTCCTCTCATTCAAGGACCGGACTTCATGCCCATTCAGCATACCGGTGCCATCCTGCACAGGAAAGCGGAGCAAACGCCTCGGCGTGAAAGCGTCGGGCATGAGCAGAGGTCAACGCGTTTACCACGGCCGCCAGCACGAGTTATCGAACGGCCGAACGCCCGGGCGATGTTCGATCGAGCGAAGGGTCTTTACGCGGATGCGGACTACGAAGGTACAATCGAGATCCTATCCCCCCTTGCGGCGCGGCATTCCGCGGGTGCCGCTGCATTGCACCTCCTCTCTCATGCCTACGCGAACAAGGGGATGCTCACGGAAGCCGGGAAGTTGTGCATGCGCGCGATTGCCGCGGACACCACGAACGCCGCCAGCCGTTACCTGCTGGCGTTGATCCGAACCGAGCAACAGAAGCCTGACGAGGCAATGTCGGCCTTGAGGAAGGCAATCTACCTGGAGCCGGACTTTGTGGTGGCGCACCTTGCGTTTGCAAACCTGTGCCGATCGAAGGGGAAGAGAGAGGAGTCGGAACGGCACATCAGGAACGCGCTCCTTGTCCTGCAGGGCCTCCGGTCAGAGGAGGAATTACCGGAGTCGGAAGGGATGACCGCGGGGAGATTGATTGAAATGATCAGGGCGGCCCGTGACGATGGGGGGAGCAATGGACAACAGCGTACCGATCGATGACCATGAGCTCAGGATCCTCAGGGACCGGGCCAGGGCGCTCGCAGTTGCACCCGTTACAGCCCCCGTGGACGGGGACCTGATCAATGCCCTCCGTTTCAAATTGGGCGACGAAACCTACGCGATAGAGTATCGACACATCCGTGAGGTTCTTCCCCTTCCTCGAGTCACCCCCCTGCCCTGCGTCCCGTTGTTCGTGCGAGGGATCATCAACATACGGGGACGGATCGTGTCGCTCCTGGACTTGAGGTCGATCCTCGGTATGCAGGACGCTCCGCGCGGCCCGACGTCCAGCGCCATCATCCTCCAGTCGACAACAGTCGAGTTCGGCCTCCTGGCTGACGAAATCCTGGGGCTCTCCGCGATTCTCCTCTCCAGCATCCAGACATCGTTACCCACTTTGACGGGTGTCGGAGCCGAGTATCTGAGAGGAATCACTGCTGAGGGGTTGGTGCTTCTGGACGCGGGAAAGCTTCTTGCGGATGAAAAGCTTGTCATCAATGAAGCTGTCGGGGAAATGGCATGAGCAGGGAGAGCGAGTTCCTGAGCAGGCTGAAGGAAACCTTCAAAGGGGAGGCGGAGGACCACCGAACAGCGATTCTGACCGGACTGCTGGAGTTGGAAGAGGGGAAATCGGGAGAGGAGCGCAATTCCGTTGTCCTCGAGCACATATTCCGAGAAGCGCACAGCCTGAAGGGAGCAGCCCGCGCAGTGGACCTGTGGGGAATCGAAAGGCTTTGTCAATCCATGGAGGGGGTATTCTCCGGTTTGAAGCGAGGCCAAAGACGGCCGGGGAAGAGGATGTTCGACGTGCTGTACCAATCCCTCGATCTGATCGCTGATTTGACGAAGGGAACCGCTGCCGCGTCCGACAAGAAGCTGGAGGGGGTGCTCCGAATGCTGAAGGACGAGGCAGCGGTCGGACCTGATGCCCCGGCCGGCGCGGAAACGCCGATCGTCGTCGATGATCCGCCCCCTGCCGGTTCTTCCCGCGGGACGCCGGTAGGGATGTCGGAAAGCGTCAGGATCTCAGCCGCGCGATTGGGCTCGATATTCCTGCGCGCTGAGGAAATGCTCTCCGTGAAACAGGCAATGACCCGACATGCGGCCGACCTGCGAGAGCTTCAGGCGCTCCTGGGGACAGGGAAGCATGAGTGGGCCAAGGCGAGTACCGGGATCAGGAGACTTCGGGAACGATCCCGAGGGAATGCGCCTTTGCAACGGTTGGTCGATTTCCTGGACCAGCACGCTGCCAACGAAGCCATTGTCAGACAGAGGCTCGACACAATGGGCATTATCGCAGACCTTGACGGTCTCCATACGGGAGAACGAGTGGATTCGCTCCTATCGGAGATCAGGACTGCGCTCATGCTGCCCTTCTCGACACTTCTCGAGCTGTTCCCGCGGATGGTACGCGATCTCGCCTCTGAAGAGGGCAAAGAGGTGACCTGGGATGTCCATGGAGAGGATACTCAGATCGACAGGAGGGTGCTCGAGGAAATAAAGGATTCACTGATCCACATCGTACGGAACAGCATCAGTCATGGCATAGAAGCCCCGGATGAACGGGGGAAACGGGGTAAGTCGCGCACGGGAACCGTTTCGCTCCACGTCGAGCGGGGCGATAACGATAAAGTCGAGCTCACACTACGTGACGATGGAGCTGGCGTCGATCTCGCAGCCGTGAAAGCTGCCGCCGTTGCACGGGGGATTCTCACGGACGCGGAGGCCCGCGCGTTGTGCGACCAGGATGCCCTGGAGCTCATTTTTCTCTCAGATCTCTCGACGAGCCCGATGATCACCGACATCTCAGGAAGAGGGCTCGGCCTGGCCATCGCCCGCGAGAAGATCGAGAATGTCGGCGGTCGGCTCTCTGTGGAAACGATGGCGGGGAAGGGGACCATTTCTCGCATTCAGATCCCACTTTCCATCGCCATTTTCCGCGGCGTCCTGGCGAAAAGTCGAAACCAGTTGTTCGTGATCCCGACCGTCAATGTCGATCGAGTGCTCCGGGTGAATCGTTCTTCGGTGGTATTTCTCGAGAATCGGGAAAGCATTCCGATCGATGGTCACGCCGTTTCGCTTGTGAACCTCGGCGATGTCCTCGGGCTGAAGCCGTCGGCGGGGGAAGAGAGTGCAGCGGCGAGCTTTCCCGTTGCGGTTCTCCTCGCCTCGGGAACACGCATAGCGTTCATGATCGACGAGGTCCTTGGCGAGCAGGAGGTGCTGGTGAAGAATCTGGGAAAGCAACTGGCCCGCGTACCCAACATCCGAGGCGCCACGGTCCTGGGTACGGGAGAGGTGGTGCCCATACTCAACCCATCCGACCTGGTGAAAACCGTTGCGCTCACTTCTACGCGGGTCTCCGGCGTGGACGTGACGGTGCCGCCGGATGCAGCGCCGCGGAAAATCCTCGTTGCGGAGGACTCCGTCACTTCCCGGATGTTGTTGAAGACCATACTGGAATCGGCCGGATTCCTCGTGAAGACGGCGGTCGATGGCGTTGATGCGTTTGCCTCCTTGCGCGCCGATGAGTTCGACCTCCTCGTTTCGGATATCGACATGCCCCGGATGAACGGATTCGCACTCTGCGAAAAGGTCAGGGGATTCGACAAAACCGCTGACCTTCCCATTGTGCTCGTAACATCGCTGGACTCCCGGGAAGACAGGGAGAAAGGCATCGATGCCGGGGCCAATGCCTACATTGCAAAGTCCAGCTTCGACCAGAGCAATCTGCTGGAAGTCGTCAGGAGACTGCTTTGACGCAAGGGGGCGGAAATGATCCGCGTGCTCATTGTTGAGGATTCACCCGTTGTCCGTGACCTGCTCGTCTATATCCTTGAATCCGACCCGGACATTGAAGTCGTTGCAACGGCTTCTGACGGCTATCAGGCCATCGAGATGGCTCAGAGAGAGCGGCCGGATGTCATCACGATGGACGTGCACATGCCGAGGCTCGATGGGATCGAAGCAGTCCGCGCGATCATGGCGACGAATCCCATCCCCACCGTGATCATCAGCGCCAGCTTTGATCCGGGCGAAGTGGGGGGGGCCTTTCGCGCTCTTGAGGCAGGCGCGATTGCCATCTGCGAGAAGCCACAGGGCTTGACGCATCCGCTTTACAATACTCAGGCGCGTAAGATCATACAGACGGTCAAAATGATCTCTGAAATCAAGGTCATTCGCCGGTGGAAGCCGTCAAGCGCCGCATCCCGTCCGGCGGCCCGCGGCGCGGTGTGGCCAGAGGCAGCTCCCAGGATCGAGCTCGTCGCGATCGGAGCCTCGACCGGCGGCCCGCCCGTCCTCTGCAGCATCCTGACCGGCCTGACAACCGGCTTTCCCGCACCCATCCTGATTGTCCAGCACATTGCCCCCGGTTTTTTGTCCGGCCTCGTGGGATGGCTTGCTACAACATCATGCGTTCCTGTGGAAATCGCCCGCAATGGAATGATTGCGAAGCCCGGGCACGCATACATTGCACCGGACGGTGTACACATGGAAGTCCAGAGATCGAGCAGCATCCGTCTGGTACCGGGTGTTCCACAGAACGGCATGTGCCCATCGATCTCCGTTCTCTTCCGTTCCGTCGCCGAGGTTTTTGACCGATCAGCGGCGGGGATCCTGCTGACCGGCATGGGCAGGGATGGCGCCGAAGAACTCTTGCTGATGAAAAACAAGGGTGCGCTCACCATTGCGCAGGACAAGGAAAGCTCGGTGATTCACGGCATGCCGGGAGAGGCAATCAAGCTCGGAGCTGCGCGACAGGTCCTCTCACCCGACAAGATCGTGGAGTCTCTCATTCACGCCGCCGGGAACACGCCAAGATGACCGCCGAGAACGACGGGAGGACAATTCTCATTGCCGACGATGACGAGGGTGTCACCTTGCTTCTGAGGATGCTCTGCGAGGACAAGGGATACCTCACGATCGCGGCGTCAAATGGTCGGGAGGCTGTGGAGGTGGCGGTCCAGAGCTTGCCGGACTTGATCGTCATGGACGCGACGATGCCCGAGAAAAGCGGGTTTGATGCCACTCATGAGCTGAAATCCAATCCGCGGACGGCGCATATTCCCATAGTGATGCTGACGGGGTTGAAAACGCGCGAGGATAGGCTTCGGGGCATCGCCGCCGGCGCAAATGATTTTCTGACGAAGCCCGTGGATGGGGAGGAGTTTGCCCTCCGGGTATCGAACAATCTGAAGATCAAAGAGTACCATGATTTCCTGGCGCAGCATGCCCGAATCCTCGAGGAGCAGGTCAAGCAGAGAACGGAGGAGATCCGCAGCGCCCTGGAAAAGCTGCAGACCGCCAACCGCCTCGTGACTCAGGGATACATCGACACGATATACCGCCTGGCCGTTGTATCGGAGTTCAAAGATGAGGGGACGGGAGTCCACATCAAACGGATCGGCTTTCTTTCGAAAGAGCTCGCCTCAGTCATGGGAATGGGAAGCGACTTCGTCGAGGCGATCTTCCATGCCTCCATGATGCACGACATCGGCAAGGTGGGAATACCGGACAGCATCATGTTGAAGCCGGGCGTCCTGAACGCGGATGAATGGGGATTGATGAAATCGCATGCGGAACGAGGTGCCCGGATCCTCAGCGGTTCGGACTCCCCCTATCTGATCATGGCTGAGCAGATTGCGCGCTCACATCACGAGCGCTGGGACGGGAGCGGCTACCCCGCAGGCCTGAAAGGCGAGGCCATCCCCCTGGCTGCCAGGATCACCGCCGTCGTCGATCAGTATGACGCGCTTCGGACTCAACGCGCCTATAAGCCTGCTTTCTCTCATGCGGCGACCATGCGGATTGTTACGGAGGGGGATGGACGCACCCTCCCGACGCATTTTGATCCCCGGGTTCTCGAGGCCTTTGCCCTGAACGGACGGCGATTCGACGAAATATTCGAGCAGAGGTCGAAGGAGAAGAGTGAGAACTCACCGTGACGGGTGTAGGACGCCTGCTGACAACGCACGGGATGAATGGCGGACACCATTTTCAGACCTCCTCCACTAGCTTCTGCAGGCAGTGCGGATTAGGATTGTTCCAGCGTGGAGAATCCGTCGTAAAAGAAACGGTCCGACGAAAGTGAACGGTCATGAGCAACGAACATGATTTCATGATTCAGTTGATGGAAACCTTCCGCACCGAGTCCCGTGGACATCGGCATACAATCATTTCCGCGCTTTCCGACCTGGAACAAGGGGCGGGTGCGGAGCGCTCAGCCGACTTGGTCGAGGATTCATTGCGAGCTGCACACACTCTGAAGGGCGCTGCACGGGCGGTCAACAAAGGCCAGATCGCGGATCTGTGCCAGTCCCTCGAAGGTATTTTTTCCGTGATGAAGAAACGTCAGAGAAGACCTGAAAAGAAGATGTTCGGCCCGTTGTACGAGGCCGTCGATCTCATCGAGAAGCTGGAGGCAGGGAGCGGTGATGGTGACTTTGAGCTGAACGCTCGGTTGAACGATCTCCGTGGAGCCCTCGACGTCCCCGGCAAGGAAGTTCCCGATGGATGAGCACATTCTGGTCGTTGAAGACAGCCCGACGCAGACTCTTCTATTGACGCGCGTGCTGGAAGATGCCGGCTACCACGTGGTGGCCACTCCGGACGGGCTCGCCGCCGCTACACACATGACGACACGTGCGCCGATGCTTGTCATCAGTGACGTCACCATGCCGGGGATGGACGGGTACCAGCTCTGTCGGACGATCCGTGCCGACAAGAAGCTGAAGAACATCCCGGTCCTGCTCATCACGAATCTTGCGGACGAGGAGAAGGTTCTTGCGGGGCTGGAGGCCGGGGCGGACGCATTCATCTCCAAACCCTTCGAGAACTCTCACCTCCTTGAGAGGGTGCGGGATCTGCTCCGCGTCAACGTGCAGCCGGAAACGGAGGATGGCGGGGATGACTACGAGGTGCTGTTTGGGAGCAGAAAATACCGCATCCTTGCAAGCCGCTCACGCATCCTGCGCTATTTGATCTCCACCTACGACAATGCCCTTCAGATCAACGCTCGGCTCGCGACATCGCAGGCCGAACTGCAGGACCTGAACTCCATCCTCGAGGAAAAAGTGAGAAGCCGGACTGCCGCGCTCTCTCTGGAAGTGGAGCAGCGACGCCACGCTCAACATCTGGTGCAGGTCACCAATCGGTTTCTCAAGCTCGCCAATCGACACAGTGACAGGGAGCCGCTCCTTCGCGAGTTCCTATCCGAAATCACCTCCTTCTGCGAGTGTGAAATAGTCGCGATTTCCCCTGAGGAACGGGGGAAGGACAGCAGCTCGATACCGCAGGGAAAAAGCTATGCGTCGGAGGCCCGCATACCCATAGTGTTCGGAAAAGCGGTTTTCGGGTATATATTTCTGGCCGATAGCAGGGAGAACAGGATCAGCCAGGAAACGGAGCAAGTTCTCGTGGCCGCCGCCACCCAGCTTGCCGCCACCCTCTCACGCATTCAGGCGGAGCAGACACTGCGGGAGAGCGAGGAGCGCTTCCGGCATTTTTTCGAAGATGACCTTGCCGGCGCTCTGATCCTTACGATGGACGGTCTGATCAAGAGCTGCAACCCCGCCTTCGCGCGGATGTTCGGGTTTCCCGATGCCGCGCACGCTGTTGGGTCATCGATCATCTCAATGTACAGGGATTCGAAAGGGTGGAACGAGTTTCTCGAGCTCCTGAGACGGGAAAACAGGATAGCAGGGAGGGAGGCGGAATATCGTAGCCGGGACGGTGCGCCAGTATTCGTGATCGAGAGCGCGGTCGGGAAGTTCGACGACAGCGGGGATCTGAAAGAGGTGAGGCAATACCTCGTCGATATCACAGAAAAGAAGGGCCTTGAACATCAGCTTTTCCAGTCGCAGAAGATGGAGGCAATCGGCCGCCTGGCAGGTGGGGTTGCACACGATTTCAATAACATACTTCAGGTGATTCAAGGCTTTTCGGATCACCTCATAAAGAAGACCCTCCCCGAGGACCCGCGCCACCTCTGGATGGAACAGATCTGTGTCGCCACGGAG
This sequence comes from Spirochaetaceae bacterium, assembly GCA_003141795.1. The sequence goes on from PLNO01000311.1 coordinate 13,094, forward strand.
AAGGCTGCGGTCCTGACCCAGAGCCTGCTCGCGTTCAGCCGAAAACAGGATCAGAACAAGGTTGTCCTGAACATGAACAGCGTGATGAGGGAGATCGCCGAGATGCTGCGCCAGCTCCTCGGGGAAAAGGTGGAGCTGCGCCTGGAGCTTGCCCCCGGCCTCTGGGATGTCGCGGCCGACCGTAGTCAGGTCGACCAGGTGCTTATGAACCTGGCGGCGAATGCTCGGGATGCCATGCCGCAGGGGGGAACGCTCACCTATGAAACCTCGAATCTCGAGCTCCTCACGGAGACGTCTCAGCCGGGAATGGAGCACGTGAGCCCCGGGGCGTACATTCTCCTTTCGGTCAGGGACACCGGCAACGGAATGGACATGGAAACAATGGAGCACATGTTCGAACCGTTTTACACGACAAAGGCGAAAGGGAAGGGCACCGGATTGGGTCTGGCAACCGTGTACGGGGTGGTGAACCAGGCAGGCGGACATATTTGGTGCAGCAGCCTGCCGGGGAAAGGCACCGAGTTCAGGATACACCTTCCCCGGGTCGTCGGTACGCCTCGATGATGAAGGGCGGCGCACGCACGAAAGTTCTCATCGTAGAGGACAGCCTGACGCAGGCTCAGAAATTGGCGGAATACCTTGTAGTGAAAGGTTTCTCAGTGAGAACGGCAGTCGACGGGGCGGCGGGGGCGGCGGCCATCCATGCCCATCCGCCAGACATCGTGATAAGTGACATTCTGATGCCGGATCTCGATGGCTACGAGCTATGCAGGAGGATCAAGGCCGACACTGCCGTAAAGGATACTCCGATCATCCTTCTCACCAGCCTTTCAGACCCGCAGGCCGTCATCAGGGGCCTTGAGTGCGGCGCAGATGGCTTCATCATAAAGACGGGATCGGATGCTCCGGTGCTTGAAGCCGTCGAGCGACTACTCCATCCCCATGAGCCCGGGCCCGCCATGGCTCACCAGTCCGCAGATATCCGGGTACGCATAGCCGGCGAGGACCATCGAATGACCGCGCAGCCGCAGAGGATCTTCGATTTCCTCATTTCCACTTACGAGGCTGCATTCCGAAGCAACGAGGATCTTCTGCAGGCTCGGGACGAGCTTGCCCTTTTGAACGGGCAGCTGGAAGCGAGGGTTAAGGAGCGTACGGAGGAGCTGGCTCGGAGAAATCAGGAGGTCTCCGCCACATATCAACAACTCTGGCAGGCTGAAAAACTTGCAACTCTCGGTGAGCTCACGGCCAGCGTCGCGCACGAGCTGAACAATCCGCTTCAGACGGTGAGTCTGCACATCGAGTCCCTCGCGCGAAGGTTTTCGCATGAGCCCGACGTCGGTGAATCAATTGACGTCGTCGAGAAAGAGCTCGACCGGATGGCGCACCTTGTCCAGAATCTGCTTCAACTCGGCCGAAAAGGCGCACAGAGGGTGGTGACGGTGAATGCGGCGGAGGAGCTGGAGAAGACCGTGGAGTTGCTTCACTACCACTTGCGTGCGCGCGGAGTAGTGGCGAAAAAAGATTTCCGGCCGGGTACCCCTCTGATACGGGTTGACCCGGAGCAGCTTCAACAGGCATTCCTGAACATCCTCACCAACGCATGCGACGCCATGCCCTCGGGGGGGGATCTGACGCTTCGCGTGCAGAACGGCGTGACAGTCATCATCGAGATCATCGATAGCGGCACCGGCATCGCCGCCGACGATCTGCCTCGGGTGCTGGAAACTTTTTTCACCACGAAACCGCCGGGCAAGGGAACGGGCCTCGGCCTTCCGATCAGCAAGCGTATCGTTGAGGCTTACAACGGATCACTGTCCATCGAAAGCGAGCTCGGCAGAGGCACGAGCGTCAGGCTGGCGTTTCCGGCCGTCGGCGCTGAGGAGATGACGTATGGCCAACCGTGACGTCAATGGGACGTCTCGTCATATGCCATCAGTGCAGCCGATAGCCAGGCTCATCGTTGTCGATGATGAGCCCGAGCTGGTCAAAGCACTCGGGGAGGCTATTGCCGATGAGGGCTTCGAGGTGAGCGGATTCACAACGGGGTCGGAGGCCGTTTCCGCATTGAAGGAGAAGGATTTCGATCTGCTGCTCACTGATCTCATGATGCCGGAGATGGACGGGCTCGAGTTGTTCCGCCAGGCGCGGGAGATCGACCCCCATATCGTCGGGATCGTCATGACAGGGCACGCGACCATCAAGAACGCAGTGAGCGCAATGAAGATCGGTGTGTACGATTACCTGTTGAAACCCTTCAAAGTGCGTACTCTGATACCCCTGCTCGATCGTGCGCTCACCGTCAGGAAGCTCGGTTTGGAAAACGTTCAGCTCCGCCAGACCCTCGCGATCTATGAGCTGGGACAGACCATCAGCTACAGCCTGGCGCTGAGCACCATTCTGGACAAGGTGGCTGACGGAGTGCTCCAGCAATGCGCGGCCGACGAAGTCTCGATCATGCTTTTGACGCCTGCGGCCGACGAAATGTACATCGCGGCTGTCAGAGGCAAAGACAGAACGTCGCTTCTCGGCCAGAGAGCGCCACTCGGCAAATATGTTGCCGGATGGGTTGCGGGGCTCAGGGAGCCTATCATGTTCCGCGGTGCGATCAAGGATGAGCGGTACCTCCCTCGGAACCCTCGAAACGACATAACGCTGTCAGTTGCCCTCCCTTTGCTCGTGGGAGGAAATTTTATTGGTGTGATGAACCTCAACTTTATTCAGTCACGCCGACCTCTCACTGTCGGGGAATTGAAGGCATTGAGCATCTTCAGCAGCATAGCCGGTGCCGCCATCGAAAGCGCACGCCTGAACGAGGACCTGAGGGCCGCGGAGAGGAAATACCGCGGCATTTTTGAAGGCTCCCCTGAGGGAATATTCCAGACAAACGTAGACCACACGCAGTTTGTCACTGTCAATCCCGCGATGGTGCGGATTCTTGGCTACGAATCACCCGAGGAATTGATCCGCAGCATCACGGATATCGGTGAACAGATCTTCGTGAACCAGCGCTCACCTTTCGGACAGGGAGCGCCAGGGGATTTTGAAGGAGAATGCACGAGAAAGGACGGCAGCCGGATCTGGGTGACACTCCACACGTATGAATCTCAATGCGTGGAGGAAGGCGTAGGATGTGAAGGAACTCTTGTTGATATTACGTCGCGAAAGCGCGCAGAAGCGGAGATCCGGATCCTGTCACGCTTCCCCGAGGAAAACCCGAGTCCTGTGATGCGCCTCAGCAGGGAGGGCGCGCTCATCTACGCGAATTCCGCAAGCCGACCCATTCTCGAGGACTGGCACTGCGGCCTCGGAGAAAAGGTGCCGGAAAACTATCGCGCTCTTGCAGCAAGGACCCTGTCGGCAGCAGCGCCTGCCGTCATCGAGCTCATATGCGGAACGCGGACGTACTCCGCCGTTTTTACGCCTATTTCTGGGGCCGGGTACCTCAACATCTATGCAATGGACATCACGCAGCAGAGAGCCCTCGAACAGCAACTGTNNGCGCATGATTTCAACAACATCCTTACCGCCATGATCGGGTACTCGGATTTTCTCCTGGTCCGGCTCGGGAAGGAAAACCCTCTCTGCAGGGAAGTGGGGGAGATCCGCAAAGCGGGATTTCGGGCGGCCTCACTCACGCAACAGCTCCTTGCTTTCGGACGCAGGCAGATTTTCCAGCTCCAGGTGGTTGATATGAACGCCGTGGTGATGGGTATGCAGAAAATGCTTCAGCGGCTCATCAACGAAAGTATTTCCTTCGAGGCCAGCCTCGATCCCGAGCTCGGGAGGATACGCGTGGACTCGAGCCAGCTTGAGCAAATCCTGCTGAACCTCGTGGTCAATGCGAGCGATGCAATGCCCCGGGGGGGGAAGCTTCTGATTGAAACCGCAAATGTCGAGCTCGACGAGACCTTCCTGCAGATGCACGCCGGCGTTCATCCCGGCCCGTATGTTCGACTTGTGGTCAGCGACAACGGCACCGGCATGGACCAGCAGACCAGGGAGCACCTCTTCGAGCCGTTCTTCACCACAAAGGAGCAAGGCAAAGGTACAGGTCTCGGCCTCTCGATGGTTTTCGGCATCGTCAAACAGAGCGGCGGTACAATCTGGGTGTACAGCGAACTCGGGAAAGGGACGGCATTCAAGGTATATTTCCCTCGCGTCTACGAATCACCGCAGGAGGCCCCCCGCATGGAGACGGATGAGGGGCTACCGCGGGGATGTGAAACTGTTCTCGTGGTCGAAGACGAACTCATGATCCGGGAAATCATCAAGGTTACGTTGGACGAGCACGGCTTCACGACCCTTCTTGCGCAGAACGGGGAGGAGGCGTCCCGTGTCGCTGACGGATGCCGGGGGCCGATTCACCTCCTTCTCTGCGACGTTGTCCTTCCCGCCATGAGCGGAAGGGAAGCAGCGAAAATGCTCACCCGGCACAGGCCGGAAATGCGGGTTCTCTATATGTCAGGGTACACGGCGAACGCCATCGTTCATCACGGTGTGCTGGACCCCGGGATTGCATTTCTTCAGAAGCCTTTTTCATCAGCGGTGCTTCTTGCGAAAGTACGTGAGGTGCTGAGTGCGGGCACGCCGCCCGCGGTATGACGGGCTGCAGTCAGAATCCACCGCTCGTGCCAGGGCGGACGGCTGCCGGGACGTTCTCTGAATCGTAACCGACGAGATGCGCCGAGCGGAGCTTTGCTTCTACCGCTTCCCCTCGAAAGCCATTTCGCTGTAGACTGGTCGCCATATGGACATTACGAACGCTCCCTCTCCGCCGCAGCGGGCAGTCGGCATCTGCCTCGGCGCATCAACTCTGTCGATCGTGGAGATCGAAACACGCGACGGGCAGACGCGTGTGCTCGACGTGTTCCAGGTCGACCACAGCGGCGATCCCAAAGGTGAGCTTGCCCGTCATCTGGACGGCATTGACCTCAACGGTGCGTACCTGGGCGCAACGGGAAGAAAGTTCAGGAAGATCCTCGCCATTCCGTCGATCACGGAGCCGGAAGCCACGGAATACGCGTTTGCCCACGTGAACAGGGACAACACGAGCTACGATGCGATCGTCTCAGCAGGCGCGGAGAGCTTCATCGTCTATCAGGTGGACCGCAAGGGAAAGATCGCGAGCGTGGGCTCGGGCAACAAATGCGCATCCGGCACGGGGGAGTTCTTCCTCCAGCAGATCAGGCGCATGAACGTCTCCGTCGAGGAGGCGGTCCGTCTGGCCCGTACATCGGAGCATCCGCACGAGCTCTCCGCCCGCTGCTCGGTCTTCTGCAAGTCGGACTGCACCCACGCGCTGAACAAGGGGGAGCCCATCGCCGACGTTGCGGCGGGGCTTGCGCGCATGCTCGTGAAGAAGATCGAGGAGCTCCTGGTGAAGGGCGGCGCACGGCGCGTCCTGCTCGCCGGGGGAACGACGCGCAACGACGTCGTCGTCGATTCCCTGCGGAAGTCCTTCGAGCGCGTCGACGTGCCGGAAGAGGCCCCGTACTTCGAGGCGCTTGGCGCCGCGCTGTGGGCAATGGAGACGCGTCAGGACAGCATCCCCTCGAAGGGGCACTATTACCGCGAGGCCGGCTCCTCGTTCGCGTTCCACAAGCCCATTGCGGACTTCTCCCACATGGTGGACTTCAAGGAGATGCCCTTCGAGAAGGCAGCCGACGGGGATGAATGCATCGTAGGCCTCGACGTCGGTTCCACGACCACCAAAGCCGTGCTCTTCAGGACGAGGGACGAGACGATCCTCTCCTCCGTGTACCTTCGCACGAACGGCAATCCGATCAAGGCGTCCCGGGAATGCTACGCCTCCCTCGCAACCCAGCTGGGGGACACGCACGTCGACATCATCGGGCTCGGCGTGACCGGAAGTGGCCGCTACATCGCGGGGCTCCACGCGGGCACCGAGGGGATCATCAACGAGATCATCGCCCATGCGCGTGCCGCCGCGCATTTCGATCCGAGCGTGGACACGATCTACGAGATCGGCGGGCAGGACGCGAAGTATACCTACCTCACGAACTCGGTGGCGTCGGACTATGCCATGAACGAGGCCTGCTCGGCGGGAACGGGCAGCTTCCTCGAAGAGTCGGCCCGCGAAACGCTGGGCATCCGCATGGAGGACATCGCCGAGATCGCCCTGAAGGCGACACGTCCGCCGAACTTCTCCGATCAGTGCGCCGCCTTCATCTCCTCCGACATCAACACCGCCCTCCAGGAGGGGGTAAAGAGGGAGGATATCATCGCAGGCCTCGTGTACTCGGTCTGCATCAACTACGCCAACCGCGTCCGCGGCTCGCGGCACACGGGGGACACGGTCTTCATGCAGGGCGGCGTCTGCTACAACCGCGCCGTTCCCATCGCCATGGCAGGGCTCACCGGCAGGAGGATTGTCGTTCCTCCGCACCCGGGCATCATGGGCGCCTACGGCGTGGCCCTCGAAGCGAAGAACATGATCTCTCTCGGCATCATGCAGCGGGCACGTTTCGATCTCGCGGCGCTCGCCGCCCGGGAGGTGGAGTACGGGAAGAGCTTCGTCTGCCACGGGAAGCCCGAGAATTGCGACCGTAAATGCGAGATCGCGATGATCGGAGTGGAGGGCAAGAAGTTCCCCTTCGGCGGGGCGTGCAACAAGTACTACAACAGGATCAGGAACGTCCACTTCGAGGTCGCGGAGCACAACCACGTGGATACCCGGTCCACGCTCCTCTTCACCACTCACGCGCCGCAGCGCACCGACCTTCCCGCTGACGCGCCGACGGTCGGGATCAACCGCTCCTTCCATACGCACACCCTGTACCCCTTCTACCACGCGTTTTTCACCGAGCTCGGCTGCAAGGTGATCCTCTCGGAGAAGGTGCGGCAGTCCGGCATCGACAAGGGCATGACGAGCTTCTGCCTCTCCGGCCAGATCGCGCTGGGCATGTTCGAGGACCTCCTCGAGAAGAGGCCCGACTACATCTTCATGCCGCAGATCAAGGAGATGCACGTTTCCGAGCAGGAGGAGTACCGCATCGAGTACCAGACCACCTGCATGTTCGTGCAGGGAGAGCCGTGGTACCAGAGGGCGACCTTCCTCCGGGACGCCATCAATCCGCCGAAGCTCATCGCCCCTGTGCTCAACTTCATGAGCGGCTTCGACGCAGAGGAGAAGCAGTTCATTGCGATCGCCAAGGACATGGGGTTCTCCGCGGAAGAGGGAGCGCGGGCGCATCGAGCCGCCCTGCAACGGCAGCACGATTTCTTCGCCGCAATGAAGGCTGAAGGCAGGCGCATCCTCGCCGAGGTGGAAAAAGACCCCGAGAGCATCGCCGTGGTCCTCTTCGGCAGGCCGTACAACGCTTTCACCGACGAGGCGAACAAGGGCGTGCCCTTCAAGTTCGCCTCCCGCGGCGTACGGATCATCCCCTACGATTTCCTCCCGTTCGAGGAGGAGGAGAACTTCCGCGACACCTACTGGGAGATGGGGCAGAAGATCATCAAGGCCGCCCGCATCGTGAAGCGGCACCCGCAGCTCTACGGGTGCTATCTCACGAACTTCCTCTGCGCGCTTGACTCCATGATGGTCCCCCATTTCAGGGATCTCATGAAGAGCAAGCCGTCCCTCACCCTCGAGGTTGACAGCCACACCGCCGACGCTGGGGTGAACACGCGCATCGAGGCGTTCCTCGACGTCGTGCGCAACTATACGAAGATCCGCCATCAGGTCATCGACTCCGATGAACCGCTCACACCGGCGCGCACGGAGGTGGACCAGACTGGGAAGGTCTCCTTCGTATCCTCCGACGGGAGCCGTCTGCCGGTGCGCGATCCCCGGGTCAAGGTGATCGTGCCATCGATGGGCAACCTCTTCACAGAGGGGATGGCGGCCGTATTCAGGGGGCTGGGCTGGCACGCGGAAGCGCTTCCCGTCTGCGACCGTGAGGCGCTCGACCTGGGCAGGTCGGTGACGACGAGCAAGGAATGCCTGCCGATCATCAACATCCTCGGGGAGATACAGAAATACCTCAAACACCGCACCGATCCCGATGAGAAGCTCGTCATCGCGATGGTGGATGCCGGCGGGTGTTGCAGGGTGGGACAGTACGAGATCCTGATCCGCACTCTCATAGAGAAGAAGAGGCTCCGCGACGTCGCGCTGCTGCTCCTCTCAAACGACGACGGCTACGCAGGCCTCGGCATCCGCTTCCGCCTTGGCGCCGTGAAGGCGATGTACGTTTCCGACGTCATGGACGACGTGCGCTCGGTGATCAAGGCGCTGGCCGTGGACAGGCCGTCCGCCATTGATGCGTTCGATGCCGAGACGCGGAAGCTTTTCGCAACGCTCGACGGTACGAATCCGCTCTCCCTTTACCGACAGCTCAGGAAAACGGTTGCCGAGCTTTCACGCATCGAGCTGCGCATGCCCGTTTCTGGGGCGAAGTACGTCGGCGTGGTCGGGGAGATATTCGTGCGGCGCGATCATTTCTCCCTCATGGGCATTCCCGAGCGCCTTGCCGAGCAGGGATTCGTGATGCTCGATGCGCCGGTGTCCGAGTGGGTGCGCTATACGGATTTCCTGAGGGACATCGGCATGTATACGGCGCAGCGCACGTTCATCGGGACCGTGGAGGCCCTCCTCTCGGGGATCGTGCAGAACTACCACGAGCACAGGGTGAAGAAGATGCTCGCCCGGACGGGTCTCTACGAGTTCGAGAAGATCGACATCAAGGGGTATCTCGACCACTCCACGCACTTCTTCCCGCTGCAGCTCACCGGGGAGCCCGGCCTCTCATCGGGCTCGGCCCTGCACCACTTCGTCGACAAGTACTGCGGCACGATCAGCGTCGGGCCCTTCGGGTGCATGAACTCGCGGATGACCGAGGCGGTGGCGACCGTGGAAATGACGACGGCGGGCAGGGAGAAAGCGGCGAAGAACGCCGGCCGGCTGATCGACCTCGGCGACATCAGGGCGAACGTCGACAGGCTCCCGTTCCTCAACGTGGAGCTGGACGGCAACGTGTTCTCCCAGATCGAGGAGGCGCGCTTCGAGACCTTCCTCCTGCAGGCCAACAGGCTCGCTGAGCACATGGAGAAGCGAAAAGCGGGAAGAAAGCGGCCGTTGCCGTGAGGGAGTGATCCGCGGCAGAGGAGCTGGTTGACAACGGTCAGCGGTTGCCCTCCCCGCGGATCCCGGTCTCTATACGGGAGTGCCGTCCGCCGCGCGGGGCCGCTGAGACGCAAGGGACTTTCGGGCTCGTTCAGCCAGGAGCGGGTAGGCTATTTCGGGGTCCGTGACCGTCCGCAAAAGGCCCTCAGTGGCACATTGGATTTCATCGACCAGCACGTCCCACGTGACCTGCGCTCCCGCCCGGTCCAGTACGTCCTTGCCCAGACGGCTCAGGAGGCCGGCATGCACCCTGCGGATTCCAAGCCTGACGATGAGAAAAGCGGATCCTCGTCCGACGACCTTGTCGCGGATTTCCCCCCTCGAGGGGTCGATCGACCTGTCGTGCAGGAACGCCTCAAGATCGAAAAGGGGGTGAAGCCACTTCCCCGCGCTCGAAAAAACCACCTCGCCGCCCATGCGGAGCTCGAGAGAAATCTCTGATGCCATGTCGTCCTTCCGACGACATAATACACAAAACGGCGCCATCCGGCTCGGGAACTGTCGCGAATCCTGTATTCCGCAGAACGCGGGCATGGTATAATCAGCGGGACTTCAACGCAAAAAGAGATGCCGGTACCACGGAGCGTCGAACATCGCGGGAATCCTCTCGTTCCCGACACGAGCCTCATTCACCTCATGGTGGCCCATTCCATCGGAAAGACGAAGATGTATGCGCGGGGGAGCGTCCTCTTCTGGCAGGGGGATCCTGTCGATAGGATCTACCTCATCATCGCGGGAGCGATCAAGATATCCTCGCTCTCGGAGGAGGGCCAGCTCTACACCCACGACATCCCGGGGCCCGGAAGGCTCCTGGGGGCAACATCCTACCTCCTGGGAACGGTCCATGACTTCACGGCGGAGACCCTTGAGGACTCGCAGTGCATCGTTGCACGGCCCCAGGAGTTCGAGCAGGCGCTGAGCTCGGATCACAGCTTCTCCGTTGCCATCATGCGCGAGCTCGCGAACGAGGCGCATGTTTCTTCCGGCAAAGCCGAAGCGCTCAGCTTTCTGGACGTCCAGCAGCGCATACGAAACAGCCTGGTAGGTCTGGCGGCCCAGCACGGTCTGGCCACCGAAAAAGGCATCAAGATCGATCTGATCATCACCCACGAGGACATCGGCGCCCTCGTCTCGGCGAATCGCACGACCATCACCGCGTGCATGAGCGAGCTCAGGAAGAAGGGATATCTCTGGAAGGAAGGGCGCAGGTTCATCATCATTCCCCCCGAGCACATGGACATCCTCGATGCCCTGGAGCGCGCCGTCGTGGAAGGCGACGACGTCGCGGCGGAGGCCTGCGCGCGCAAGGCGTGTGACAGCCGTATCGAACCATCGAAGTCCCTCGAATCCCTCTCCAGTGCCATGCGGCATGTGGACAGGAGCTATTGCCACGACGAGATCGAGCTGCCGGACGTTGTGGCGGCCGCCTTCGCAATGAAAAGCGCGATCACCAGCATAGAGAGGGAGACGGGCGGACAGGAAGGGTTGACAGGCAATCTGGG
>PLNO01000213.1 GCA_003141795.1 Spirochaetaceae bacterium
CCCCCCTTCATCTGGTTCATGCTCAAGACCCTCGCCTTCGTCGCGCTGTTCATCCTCGTGCGCGCCGCCCTTCCGCGGCCGCGCTACGATCAGCTTCTCTCCTTCGGCTGGAAGCTCATGCTTCCTCTGTCTCTCGTGAACCTCGCCGTGACCGGCGCCGTCGTGCTGGCCGTCGGCAGATAGGGCCGCCCCGCGGGGCCCACCATAAGGAGTTCCTATGCTGAGCATCCTCAGGACGCTCTGGTTGACATTCCGCCACTCGTTCAACAGGCGCGTGACGGTCCTCTACCCCGAGAAGAAGCGCACCCTCCCCGCGCGCTGGCGGGGACGGATCGTGCTGACACGGGACCCCGACGGCGAAGAGCGCTGCGTGGCCTGCCACCTCTGCTCCTCGGTCTGCCCCGTCGCTTGCATCGCCCTGCAGGCAGGCATCGACGAGAAGGGCCGGCGCAAGCCGGACTTCTTCCGCATCAACTTCTCCCGCTGCATCTACTGCGGGCTGTGTGAAGAGGCCTGTCCGACTTACGCGATACAGCTCACCCCCGACTACGAGATGGCCGAATACGAGCGCAAGAACCTCGTGTACGAGAAGGAGGATCTCATGATCGCAGGAACCGGAAAGTACCCCGGGTACAACTTCTACAGGGTCTCCGGCATGGAGATCAGCGGCAAGGGCAAGGGCGAGGCGGAGAACGAGAGGCCGCCGGTCGACGTGAGGAGCCTCCTGCCGTGAACCTGATCTTCGCGGCGAGCTCTGTCGTGGCGGTGGCGGCCACGGTCATGGTGATCACCCGGCGCAACGCGGTGCACGCCCTCCTCTACCTCGTGGTGAGCCTGCTCGCGGTGGCGGTGATCATGCTGGTGCTCGGCGCCGCGTTCGTCGCCGCGCTGGAGGTGATCATCTACGCCGGGGCCATCATGGTNNGCGATCATGGTGCTCTTCGTGTTCGTGGTCATGCTGATCGGACACGAAGAGGTGCCGGTGCCGCCGAAGGCGTGGATCGGGCCGTCTGCCCTGGGCCTCGTGCTTCTGGCGGAGGTCGCGTGGGTGCTCGCCGCGGGCATCCCCGTTTCAACGCCCGCAACCGCCATCGGGCCGAAGCAGATCGGGATCGCGCTGTTCGGCCCCTACATCCTAGGCTCGGAGATCTCCGCGTTCCTTCTGCTGGCGGGGCTCGTCGGGGCCTTCCACCTCGGCCGACGCGAAGGGAGAAAGTAGATGGCATCGGTCCCCTTTGAATACGGGCTGCTCCTCGCGGGGGCACTGTTCGCCCTCGGCCTCGTCGGGATCATCGTGAGGCGCAACCTGCTCTTCATCCTTCTCTGCGTCGAGATCATGCTGAACGCGGCGGGGTTCGCCTTCGTGGTCGCCGGCGCCCACTGGGGCCAGCCCGACGGCCAGGTGATGTTCATCTTCCTTCTCACGATGGCCGCCGCCGAGGTGGCCATCGGGCTTGCGCTTCTCCTCCTGCACTTCGGGCGGAAGAAGACGCTGGATGCCGATGCAATGAAAGCAGGGGGGGAGTGACATGCTGAGCTGGATCTGGTGCATTCCCGTCTTTCCGTTCCTCGGGTTCCTCCTCCTGGCCATCTTCGGCGGCAGGCTCCGCCGCGGCGTCTCGGCGGTGATCGGCGCGGGTTCCGTCGGGCTCGCGCTCGTCGCTGCGGCGGGAACGGCGGCGTCGTTCGTCACGGCGCCTCCGGCAGGGGGATCGTTCACGCTCACGCTGTGGCAATGGATTTCAGTCGGGAAGCTCTCGCCGAGCATCTCCTTCACGATCGACGCCCTCTCCGTGGTCATGATCCTCGTGGTCACGGGGATCGGGTTCCTCATCCACCTCTACTCCACGCGCTTCATGGCGGACGAGGAGGGATACAGCAGGTTCTTCGCCTACATGAACCTCTTCGTCGGATCGATGCTCGTCCTCGTCATGGCGAGCAATCTCCTTCTGCTCTACCTCGGATGGGAAGGTGTGGGCCTCTGCAGCTTCCTCCTCATAGGGTTCTGGTACAAGGACCCGGAGAACGGCCGTTCGGCGCGCAAGGCCTTCATTGTCACACGCATCGGCGACGTCTCCCTGGCGGTGGGGATCTTCATCATCGCGACGACCCTGGGAAGCCTCGACGTCCAGGAGATCGCGCGGCGCGCGGCAACGGCGTGGCCGGTGGGCTCAACGCTCGCCGTCGCCACCGCAGCGCTCCTGCTCGGCGGCGCCGTGGGAAAATCGGCCCAGCTGCCCCTGCAGACATGGCTTCCTGACGCCATGGCAGGCCCCTCCCCCGTCAGCGCCCTCATCCACGCCGCCACCATGGTGACGGCCGGCGTGTACCTCATCGCTCGCATGAACGCGCTGTTCATACTCGCCCCCGCGGTACAGCTCACCGTGGCCATCATCGGCGCGGCAGGCATCCTCTTTGCCGGGTTCAGCGCGCTCACGCAGCGCAACATCAAGCGGGTGCTCGCCTACTCCACCATGAGCCAGCTCGGGTACATGTTCCTCGCGCTGGGCATCGGGGCATGGTCCGGGGCGATCTTCCACCTCGTCACGCACGCCTTCTTCAAGTCGCTGCTCTTCCTCGGTGCCGGCGTCGTGATCCTTGCCGCAAACCACGAGCACGACATCTTCGCCATGGGCGGCATGGCGAAGAAGACCCCCTACACCTTCGCGATGTTCCTCATCGGCGCCTTCGCCCTCGCGGCCATTCCCCCGACCACGGCGGGCCTCTCCAGCAAGGACGAGATTCTCTCCTTCGCGTGGCGCCTGGGCGGCACGGGGAGGATCTTCTGGGTGCTGGGGGTGATCGGCGCGTTCCTTACCTCGATCTACATATTCCGCCTCATCTTCATCGTGTTCGCCGGTCCGGCCCGTGAGGCCGCGGCAGCTCACGGCGGACACGCCGCGCACGCTGGAGGCAGCGCCGTCGGCCGCAACCGCATGCAGGCGGGCTGGATCATGGGCGTTCCCCTGGCCGTGCTCGCCGCGCTGTGCATCGCCGGAGGGTTCCTCAACCTTCCCGCCCACTTCGGAGGCCGTCCGCTCCTGGTTGGTTTCCTCCAGACGGCGCTTCCCGCGGAGACGGGGGCTGCCGAGGCATCAGCGCATACGGAATGGATCCTTTCCCTTATTGCTGAGGCCGCATCGCTCCTCGGCATCCCCGTCGCGTGGTTGATCTACCGGCGTAGCCGGGCTACGGGCCTCGTGCCCGAGCGCCCCGCGCTGCCCAGGTCGGCCGCCCCCGTCGTGCGGTTCCTCGAATCCGGGTGGGGCTTCGACTGGGCGTACGACCACCTCGTCGTGCGGCCCTTCGTGTGGCTCGCGCGCGTGAACGTGCGGGACGTCGTCGACAGAATCTATGACGGAATCGGAGGGCTCCTCATGCTCCTCTCCAGGGCGTTCCGATGGACGCAGAACGGCAAGGTGCGCTGGTACGCGGCGGGCCTGGGCCTCGGTGCGGTCCTGATCGTGGCCGCGGTGGTGCTGCTATGATTTTGCTGCTGTTCGTCATCGTGCCACTCGTTTTCGGCCTTGTCGGATGGGCGCTCAGCAAGGTGAACACCGGCTACGCGCGGTGGCTCACGCTCGTCGCGAACCTCGTGAACCTCTGCCTGGCGCTGTTGCTCTGGCTCGGCGCTTCAGGCGTGCTCAGGCTTCCCGGTCTCCCTATGCCCACGGAGGGCGGCGCGTGGCTCGCTCAGATCTCCCTTCCCTGGATCCCGAGCCTGGGTATTTCCCTCTCCCTCAGCCTCGACGGGCTCAGCCTGACCCTCGTGGCGCTCACCGCTTTCCTCGGGGCCGCCTCGGTGCTCACCTCGTGGACGGGGATAAAGGAGCGGGTCGGCTTCTTCCACATGAACCTCGCCCTCGTCCTGGCCGGGGTCAACGGCGTGTTCCTCGCCACCGACCTGTTCCTCTTCGCCTTTTTCTGGGAGCTGATGCTCATCCCGATGTACTTCCTGATCGACATCTGGGGCCATGAGAACAGGCACAAGGCCGCGGTGAAGTTCTTCCTCTTCACCCAGATCGGCGGGCTTCTCATGCTCGTGGCGATCATCGGTCTTGCCGTGGTACACGCCATGGCCACGGGCGTGTGGACCTTCGCCTATCAGGATCTCCTGGGCACGACGATGTCGCCCCTCGTCTCGATGCTCCTGATGCTGGGCTTCTTCGCGGGGTTCGCCGTCAAACTACCCGCGTTCCCCTTCCACACGTGGCTCCCCGATGCCCATACCGAGGCGCCCACGGCGGGAAGCGTGATACTGGCGGGCCTGCTTCTGAAGACCGGCGGGTACGGCCTCATCCGTTTCGTGATCCCGTTCTTCCCTGATGCCTCCCGAGCCTTCGCCCCCGTGGCCATCGGAATGGCCGTGGCGGGTATCCTCTACGGCGGCATCATGGCGTTCAGCCAGACCGACATGAAGCGCGTCGTCGCCTACACGAGCGTCAGCCACCTCGGGTTCGTGCTCCTGGGCGTGTACGCCTTCACCCCGCAGGCCCTGTCGGGGGCCGTCCTGCAGATGGTGAGCCACGGCATCAGCACGGGAGCGATGTTCATCCTCGTCGGCGCGCTGCAGGACAGGATCCACACGCGCGATCTTTCGCGGATGGGCGGGCTGTGGGGACAGGTGCCCCGCATGGGGGGCGCAGCACTGGTGCTCTGCATGGCGCTGGTGGGTCTGCCGGGTCTCCTGAACTTCGTTTCGGAGTTCCTGGTCCTCGTGGGGACGTGGCAGGTGAGCCGGGTCGCCACGATCCTGTCCGGTCTCGGTCTCGTGTTCGCCACCGTCTATTCCCTGCGGCTCTTCCAGACCGCGTTCCACGGGTCCCCGAAGGAGACGTGGAAGATCGCCGATCTTTCCATCCGTGAAACGGGGGTGCTCTTCCTCATGATCGCTCTGCTCGTTCTCTTCGGGTTGTATCCGCAGCCGCTCCTGCGCATGGTCGACCATACCGTGACGGGGGTCCTTTCGATGGTCGTGACGGGAGGGGGACAATGAGCGGCGTCGACTTCACCGGTCTTCTTCCCCTCGTGGTGCTCGCGGCGGGGTCGCTCGTCGTGCTCCTCGTCGCCGCCTTCACGCGCAAGCTGTCGGCGGCATTCGCCGTCACGCTCGTCACCCTCGTGGCGTCCCTCGCCGGCGTCGGTCTCGTGTGGACGGGGGTCCCCTTCAGCGTGGCGGGCCTGCTGTCGTTCGACCGCTTCGTGCTCTTCGGGCTCCTGCTCGTCATCGGCGCCACTCTCTTCGTGGCGGTGAGCTCGTGGTCGTATCTGCGGGGAAGGGACGACGAGGGCGGGGATTACTTCTTCCTCCTCCTGCTTTCTGCGCTGGGCGGCTGCGTTCTTGCCGCATCGACCGCATTCGCCTCGTTCTTCCTCGGGCTGGAGCTCCTGAGCGTCTCCCTGTACGCGCTCATCGGATGGCGCCGTGACAGGGCGGCGGGCACCGAGGCGGCGATCAAGTACCTCGTCCTCGCCGGCACCTCCTCCGCGTTCCTGCTCTTCGGCATGGCGCTCGTGTACGCGGCAACGGGGAGCATGGACCTGTTCCACCTCACCATCGGAGGCCAGGGGCTGCTCGCCCCCGTTGGCCTGGGCATGATGCTCGTGGGGATCGGCTTCAAGCTCGCCGTCGTACCCTTCCACCTGTGGACGCCGGACGTCTACGATGGCGCCCCGGCGCCGGTCACGGGATACATCGCCACCGTCTCCAAGGGCGCCACAGTCATCGTGCTCGCACGGATATTCGCGCCAGCGCTCGTGGGCACGGGCGGGATCAACGGTCTCGTCACGGGCGGAGCCGCGTCGGCCGCATTCCCCTGGGTGCTGGCACTGATCGCCGCGCTTTCGATGTTCGCGGGCAACATCCTCGCCCTCCGTGAGAGCAACGTCAAACGCATCCTCGCGTATTCCTCCATCGCGCATCTGGGCTACATCCTGGTGGCCTTCCTTGCCGGCGGCAGCAATGCGCTGCGCGCCATCGCGTTCTACCTCGTCGCCTACTTCGCGACGAGCCTGGGTGCTTTTGCCGTCATTTCCGAGCTTTCAGGGAAGGACAGGGACGCGGACAGCATCGACGACTACCGCGGACTGGCCGCACGCCGCCCGTGGATGGCTGCCGTGATGACCGCGATGCTTCTCTCCCTGGCCGGCCTGCCACTCACGGCGGGTTTCGTAGGGAAGTTCCTCATCCTCCAGGCCGGTGCCGGTGCGGAGCTCTGGACGCTCGCCATCATCCTGGCCGTGAACGGGACCATATCGATCTTCTACTACCTGAAAATCGTCTCTGCAATGTTCCGGGGGCTCACCGATGCACCTGCGGCCGCTCCCGGCCAGGCCATGGCCGTGTCGAAGGCGCCCCTCCTGGCGGCCTGCGCACTCGCGCTCCTCACCCTCGCGGTGGTGGCGCTCGGCGTCTACCCTTCGCCCCTGATGGGTTTCCTGGGAAGTCTGACCGTCAGCACCTTCTAGCAGAGCGCCCACAGCGGCGCCCTCTCGGGGCATCCGCCCCGAGAGGGCCGGTTGCTCGTATGCGTTACGTCAGC
Organism: Spirochaetaceae bacterium; assembly: GCA_003141795.1. The sequence continues at coordinate 6,543 of PLNO01000213.1, forward strand.
GATCGAGCCCATTTCGGTCAGGAACCCAGCGGCGCGGGCCGATCGTTTCTTCCCTTTTTCCCCGAGCGAGCCCGTGTTTTGGAATGAACATTCCAAAATTCAGATGCGCATGGCGAAGGTAGCATGCTTGCCGTGCTTCAGACCTTAGAACCCTATCCTCTCCTCGAGCGACAAGCGACTCCCGTCCCAGGAGAAGACGGCCACAGGGCCCGTTCTTCCCGGCGACAACTCCGCCCATGAAGAATCGTTCAGTGCGGCGGCGGGGTTCACGGTCGCCATGAGAAGAGCCTGCTCGATGCCGGGCTCGGGCTGGCACGCCAGGATTTCAACATCCTTCTCCAGGGTTCGTGCCGCCCCGGACAACATCCAGCCGTCTTTCACGAAGACAGCGCCGTCCCGGAGCTCGACGTTCATGCCACCCATCTCGTACTCCCCGTCGGGAAGACCGGAGAGATGGACGATGTCGCTCACCAGGATGCTCCGATGAAAACCCTTTGCCCTGAGCCCCGTCTGCAGTGTCGACAAGGGAACATGGAGCCCATCCGCGATGAAACAGCCATAGAGGGAGTCGTGTGAGAGCTGTGAGAAGATCGGGTTGGAGTGCCGGTCGATGAGCCGTGCGCAGCCATTGAACAGGTGCGTGCTCATCCGTGCCCCGGCCTCGATTGCCTCTGCAACCTCGGACGGGGAAGCACGTGTATGACCGAGGGATATGACAATGCCCTGCTCGACTGCGGCCCGGATGACCGAGCGAGCCCCCTCCCTTTCGGGGGCGAGGGTGATGATCCGAACATGCCCCCCAGCGGCTTCCTGAAACGCATGAAGCTCGGCGATCGAAGGGTCCCGCACGTGCTCCCGCGGGTGCACACCTCGAAAGCCGTCTTCTCCCGAAATCCACGGGCCTTCGAGATGAACCCCGCCGGCCCCGGGGATTGCACCCGCTTCCCATGCCGAGTGAAATGCGTGCAACGCGGCACGCGCCGTTGCGAAGCTGCAGGTCATGATGGTGGGGCAATACCGGCTCACGCCCCTGTCGCGGATATTTCGGTCCGCGCGGGCAAGCGCTTCGGTGGAGAGGGAATCGTCGGTGAAGCTCAGGCCGTTGATGCCGTTGACCTGCAGGTCGATGAGCCCGGGGGTAAGCCATCGGCACCTGGTTTCGTCGAAAGCCGGTTCAACGCAGGAGAGCCCCCCTATCGTCGTGCCGTGCATGGTGAGCTTCCATAGCCCTTTCCGACCCGGGACCCGCCCGTGCACTTCCACGGAACCCTCACCGCAGACGAACATTCGCTTCGGCGCCCTGCCCCTCGATCAGTGCGGGGTGTCCGTCGGCCAGGATGGACATGCGTGCGGCCTCCACCACGAGCTCGTTGATGCTGCTGTTCGCCGGGGTAGCAATGATGCCCGCTTCGTCGATGGCGTGCACAGCGCTCCGGCGGGCCTCCAAAGCACTGTCCTCGGCCAGACCTTCACCTGCACTCTCCACCCGCCGGACACATTCCACGATTGCCTCGATGGAATCGTAGCCGTAGCCGACAGGACGAAAACCTTCACCTTCCCATGGCACGAGCCGGAAGAAGTCCGGGTTCACGTAGTTGTAACGCGACCCGCCGGGGCCGATACCCTCGAGGTACGCGTAGCTCACCCCGCGGTACTGGTCGTCATGGCGGATCATCCCCGTCCGTTCCTTTCCTTCGCAGTAGAGGAGCAGGCCCTGGTCATTGCTTCCCGCCGCGTCGTCGGGATAACCAAGGCCATTGGTCACGGAGAGGAGCGCGCCATTCTCCCACCGCACCCTGCCGACGGACCAGAGGAACCCCTCATTGCCGTTCGGAAAGCGTCCACGCACGCCGGCCACGGATACCTCGACCGGCTTCAAACCCGTTATGAAATGCACCAGGTCGACATAATGGCAGCCGATGTACGTGAAGGGATCGGTCATATCCGTCAGGAACCAATTCTGGAAATTCGAATGCCGGTAATAGCAGGGCTCGATGAGCCTCGCCTCCCCCAGCGCGAGCTCACCGAAGCGCCCCAGTCGGTAGTCGCGGCGCGCAACGAGAGAACGTCGATCGAACCTCTTGTGATACTCCACGCCCACGAAGAGGCCGCGCGACCGCGCCTCCGTCTCGATCTCCCGCGCCTGGGCGTACGTGAGCACGAGGGGCTTCACGCAGAGCACGTGCTGATTCCCCCTGAGCGCCTGCATGACCACGGAGTAGTGCAGATGATCAGGCACTGCGACCACCACGAGCTGTCGGGGAGGCATGCGGCCTATCAGCTCGATGAAAAGATCGGGATAGTGATCTTCCGGCGGCACGGAGAGGGCGGGCTGCGCCATGAAAGTGCTCCGCGGGAAGGCGCTCCTGATCTCCGCGTTTTCCGCAAGCGCGCGCAGAGGACCCGAGCTCAGGGCGCAGACGGTGATCTCTCCCACGATTTTCCTTCGTTGCAGCTGATAGAGCGCGGGAAGGATGAGGTCGGTCGTGATCATCCCTCCGCCGACGAGGAGGGTCTGGAGGCACGTGCTCATGTTCTTCTCCTGAGCGCCTCGTCCATCGATTCCCCGAGAACGTGGATCCCCTCCTCCAGGGCGTCTCGCGAAATGCCCAGTGAAGGGGCGATCTTGATGCACTCTCCGGCCACCCCGACGGGCGCGAACATCAGCAGCCCCTTGCGAAAGCACGCCTCGTTGACGGCAAGCGCCGCGGCCGCGTCGGGTTCCCGCGTTCCCGGCTTCACCATCTGTATGCCCGCGACAAGGCCCTTGCTGTGCACACAGCCCGCGGCTTGAGCGTGCCGCTTCTGCAGTGCGTCGAGGCCCGCACGGAGCACTGGATCCAGGGCCTGCACGTTCTCCAGGAACCCACCATTCTTCAGCACCGCGATGTTCGCCACTGCCGCTGCAACGGGGAGCGGTGAGCCGGAATGGGTCGACGTCATGGAGCCGGGGGGATAGAGCTCCATGACATCCGTGCGGCCGATCACAGCGGAAAGCGGCAGGGAGCTCGAGATTCCCTTTCCGCACGCGATCAGGTCGGGCTGGATGCCGTAGTTTTGAAAAGCAAACCACTTTCCCGTTCGACCGAAGCCGGACTGCACCTCGTCCATGATGAGGAGGATCTCGTTCTCCCTGCACCACGTCGCGAGCTTCTTCATGTATTCGAGCGGAAAGAAATCCGGGCCCACTCCCTGGAAGCTCTCGGACATCACGCCGCAGACCTGCCGCGCCTGTATGCCCTTCGCATCGAGAGTTTCCAGAAAAAGCTCGAAACGGATGTCGGGGTTTTTGAAACCGTCGGGAAACGGCACCTGCACGAAGCTGTCGTCAAGCGTGCCCATCCACGCCTTCTGCGCCAGACTGCCCCCCGCCAGCTGAGCGCCCATCGTCCTGCCATGGAAGGCGTTCTGGAACGTGATGAAGTACCGACAGTCCCGGCCGCGTCTCCGCAGCCCCCAGGTTTTCGAGAGCTTGATGCAGTTCTCCGTTGCCTCCGATCCTGTCGACAAGAGAAACACCTTGTAGTCTGCAGAGGGCGCCACTCCGACAAGGGCCTCGGCAAGCTCTGCGCGCTTCTCGTGGGCAAAGACATACGTGCTGAGGAGCGGCCTATCGATCATCTCCCGCAGGGCTTCGACGACGGCAGGGTGGGAGCTCCCGATGTTCGAGATGAGCACGCCTGACGACCAGTCCAGCCACATGTTGCCCCATCGGTCGTGCACGTGCCATCCCTCCGTCCTGTCGATGATTACGGGAGGCTGCCCCTGCATGGAGGAAGGCTCGAAACGTTCCAGACGCTCGAAGATGGGGACTGACTCAGGCACGGGGAGCTTCGTGACGATCCGGCGGTGGGGCGTGTCTACAAGGGGAACGTCACGGGGTACGAGTGAGTATTTCCGTTCATAGCCAGGCATGCCGTCCTCCCGGGATAATTATTCGTGCGGCTCGAGCATTGAGCGGGGGTCGAGGATCCTTTCGGCGTCCGCAGCGCTCAGGATCCCTTCCGCAACGACGATCTCCCGTATCGTGCGGTTCTCCTCGAGCGCTTTCTTGGCGAGCATTGCCGCCTTGTCGTAACCGATCGAGAGGGCAAGCGGCGTGACGAGCGCGAGGCTCCGCTCGATCCACTCACGGCTGCGCGCGACGTCGGCGACGATGCCGTCCACGCAGCGTTCCGCCAGGGCTGCGCACGTCTTTTCCAGAAGGGAGAGCGACGTGAGCGTCTCCCAGGCGATCAACGGCAGCATCATGTTGAGCTCAAGCGGCCCGTTCTGCCCGCCGATCGTCACCGAAAGGCTGGAGCCCATGACACGCGCGCAGGCCTGGATCGTCATTTCGAGGATCACGGGATTGACCTTGCCCGGCATGNNCGAACTCGGGATGCGTGTTGATGCCGGTACCGATTGCCGTCCCGCCGATGGCAAGCTCTTCGAGGGCGGGGGCGCAGCGCAGCACCCGCTCTTTCGCCTTCTCCACCTGACGGGCGTACCCTGAGAGCTCCTGGCCGAGTGTCATGGGCACGGCATCCTGCAGGTGGGTCCTGCCGATCTTCAGCACCCCGTCGAGCTCTTTCGCCTTGGCGCTGAGGCTTTCATGGAGCCGGCCGATCGACGCGGCGAGCCGATCCAGCTCGAGCCTGTCGGCAAGGGAGATCACCGTGGGGATCACGTCGTTCGAAGACTGGCCCCGGTTGACGTGATCGTTGGGGTGTACGGGCTTCCTGGAGCCGCGGGGGGAGCCGAGAAGCTCGTTGGCCCTGTTGGCAATCACCTCGTTCGCGTTCATGTTCCACGACGTTCCCGAGCCGGTCTGGAACACGTCGATGGGAAAATGCGCGTCCCACGCCCCGTCGACGACCTCCCGGGCCGCCTTCTGGATGGCCTCCGCGAGCTTCCGGTCGATCAAGCCGAGATCGGCGTTCACCCCCGCTGCGGCGAGCTTCACCACGCCCAGGGCGCGGATGAGAGCGACAGGGATGCGCAGATCGGAGACGGAGAAGTTATCCACCGCCCTCTGCGTCTGCGCGCCCCAGCAGGCCCAGGAGGGGACGCGAACCTCTCCCATGCTGTCTGTTTCGACCCGAAACTTCTCAGTGTCCATGCCCGTATCCGATTATATTTC
>PLNO01000219.1 GCA_003141795.1 Spirochaetaceae bacterium
AGGACATGTTGCAGGTTGACCGCGACCACCTCGCGCGCGGGCCGGGCCTCCGCGACGGCCGGGGGAAAAGCCGTGGAGAATGCGTCGAGGCACGCGTCCACGGCGGCTGCGTCCATGTCCAGAGAGGCCAGCGCCCGCGTGAAAGCCTGGGGATCGACCCGTGCCCGGAAGAGGCCGACGACGTAGTGGAGGATCTCGTCGATCAGACCCATGGCGTTCATGTCGCCTGCCCTCAGCGAGTTTTCCGGCGGGAAGCCTTCGGACGTGCGCACCTCGTTGATCCGCTGCGTCACCGTGCGCGCGGCGTGCAGGTCGAGCAGTACGACGTTTCCGGTGGAAGAAAACAGGTCCCGCGAGATCCCGTAGCGTTCGCGTGCCGCTCGTGATACGTGGAAGTGGTACGACGCAGGTCCGTTCATCGGGTTTCCTCCTTCGGAGACCAGCCCCGCCGCGCCGTCGTGACGGCTCGGATACCGCTGACGAGCCCGGCGCGTCCGGCGAGCTCCTCGATGGAGAGAGGCATGCGCCACGTCCAGTTGTGGTCGTTCACCGTGCCGGGGATGTTGATCCTGTCCTCCCCGGGGTCCGAAGACCAGAGGTCTTCATCCATGTCCAGGAGGTCCTGGATCTGGAAGATGACAAGCATGCTTGCGGCTCCGCAGCAGTGGCGGATGATCGCCCGTAGAAGCGCGGGGGAGAGCTCCACGGGGCATGGCCCTGGCTCTCCCAGGGTCGCGAAGAAGCTCTCCCGCTCCGCGGCATTCTCCCGCCACCAGCCCCGCAGCGTGGAGGTGTCGTGTACCGACGGCGTGCAGACGGAGAGGGGGGGATAAGAGGCAGGCGGAATGAAGGCGGCTTCCCCGCCCGGCGCGGCGTGGTCGTAGTCCCGGGACCATCGCACGATCTTCAAACCGAGGATGCCCAACCCGGTGAGGACGCGCGGGACGCAGCGCGGCACATCGCCGAGGTCCTCGGCGCAGACCAGCATGTCGGTGGCTGACTGGACGGCCCGCAGCAGGGCCGTGCCACGCCTCTCCCAGTCCTGCTCGGATTCGGCGCGGAGCCGCCCGAGAAGATCGCGCAGCCGGGATTTCTCCCCGTCCGTGAGGGACTGAAAGCCCTTGGTACGCTCGTAGTACCACGTCGGGTACCACACCCCGCCGCCCTCGTCGAGCAAGGTCCGGTTGGCATGCCATGAACGAAGGAAGGCTTTTACCGTGTCGGGCTCCTGCAAGGCCTGTATCGCGGCTTCAGAGTCGTACGACGGTGCGATGTTCCACAGGTCCTCGTCGCCGACGCGCCGCAGGTACGTCTCCTGCACCCGGGGGGCGTCCGAGCCGAGTGATTCCGCCGCGTCCCGTCCCGCGACGTGCGGCAAAGAGAGCCACGTGATCCGTCCCGTGTCGAAGCCGAGTTCGGCGAGGTCTGCCGCCGTCAGACCGACGGACGGGGAAAACCTGCCCAGGAGCCCGCTCTGCTCGCCGCGGGGGATGCGCCAGATCCGGAAGAAACCCAGAACGTGATCGATGCGGAACGCGTGGAAGAACTTGCCCGCCTGGCTCAGTCGGCTCTTCCACCAGCGGTAGTCGTCCTTTCCGAGCCTCCCCCAGTCGTACACCGGGAACCCCCAATTCTGGCCTTCGGGGGAGAACATGTCCGGAGGCGCGCCTGCGCGTCCCGTGAGGTCGAAAAAACCCCTCTCCGCCCAGACGTCGGCGCTCTCCATGCTCATGAGGATGGGGAGGTCTCCCTTCAGATGGACTCCGAGCGCCTGCAGCCCCCGAGAAGCCGCGGAGAGCTGGGATTCCAACTGGAACTGGATCCACGCGGCAGGCACGCACTGTTCGGGGTGCGATTCCCACCATTCGACGATCTGCTCGGGCCGGGGATCGGCGAGCGGGCCCCAGGTCGACCACGGGGCGTTTCCCGACCCCCGGCGGAGGGCGGTGAAGACCGCGTAGGGGACCACCCACGGATTGTCGGCCGTGTACTTCAGGAAGTCGGGGTTCGCCGCCATGCCTCCGGGGTCATCGGCGAACAGGCGCTCGACGATGGAGAGCTTGAACTCGAGAGTCCTGCTGTATGCGAATCTGCCCCCCGCCATCCCCTCCGATGCGGCAGCCTCCACCCTGAAGCGCTCGATCTCCGTCGTGAAGCGATCCGCGCCGGGGAGGAGCTGCAACCGCAGGTAGAGGGGATGGAGGGCGAACGCGGAGATGGCGCTGTACGGGGAGCTGTTGCTGCCCGTGTCGTTCACGGGGAGGAGCTGGATGAGATCGAGGCCCGTCTGCAGACAGAAGCCGCCGAGGGTCACGAGGTCCGAGAACTCCCCGACGCCGCAGCTCTCCGCCGTCCGCAGCGCGGCAACAGGCACAGAGACGCCGGTGAAGTGGCGGTCCAGCGGGGGGAAGCGCATGAGTCCTCCCCCTCATGGTAGAGGATGGGTCTGTCCGTGTCAAAGCCCCGGTGCGCGGCGGCCCGCTCGCCTGATTCCCTCCCCTTGCAGAAAGACCCTCCGGCCTGTTAAATGGGGTGCACAATCACGGTGGAGGAAGTATCCCATGCAAAGAGAAGACATCCCGGTCGAGGATCTCCTCGTGCCGGCGGTCCACGTCTGGGACCGTCAATGGCTCCTTCTGGCCTGTGGTGATTTCGACAGAGACGACATCAACTGCATGACGGTGGGTTGGGGCGGGTTCGGCGTGATGTGGGGCAAACCCCTCGCGCTCGTCGTCGTTCGACCGACGCGTCACACCTTCGGGCTCATGGAGAGGTATGAGACCTTCACGCTGAGCGCCTTTCCCGACGGGTTCCGCAAGGCACTGAACTATTGTGGGAACCATTCGGGTCGGGACGGGGACAAGGTGAAAGCCAGTGGACTCACCGCCGTGAAGTCCCGCATGGTGGCCTCCCCGGGGTTCGCCGAATCGGAGCTCCACGTGGAGTGCCGAAAGATGTACAGCTCAGACCTGGATCCTGCCCGGTTCCTCGATGCCTCGATCGATCGGAACTACCCCCTGAAGGACTACCACCGGATGTATTTCGGAGAGATCCTCAGCGTCTCCGGGGTGCCGCAGTGGCGGCGGAAGGAGCACTGACATGAGCCGCGTGCTTCCCCTGAAGAACCCGCGCCCCGATATCGGCTATTTCCTCGACGTCGTCATGGGGAGACGGACCGGTGTTCCTCCGATGGTGGAGTACCTCGTGGACGACGTGGTCATGAAACCGATCGTGACGGACATGATGGGGAGGACCTGGCAGCCGGCCGGTTCCACCGGGACGAACCACGAGCTACGGAGATCGGCCCCCGACCGCGCCGCCCAGAGCGCGTACCTGGACACGTTCATCGAGTTCTGGCTGAGGATGGGCTACGATTTCGTTCGCTTCGAGCAGGACATGGGTTTCCAGGAGACGCACCAGGAAACCGCGGACACGGCTCCGGGATCGACGAAGCAGCGCGCATGGGCGGACCAGCACCGCGGGGCGATCATGAGCTGGGAGGACTTCGAGCGCTACACGTGGCCGCGCGTGGAGGACTTCGACTTTTTCCCCTTCGACTACGTGAGCTCCCACCTGCCGCAGGGCATGGGGATGATCACCTGCCACGGTGGCGGCCTCTTCGAGCACCTCTCCTGGATCATGTCCTACGAGGGCCTCTGCATGGCGCTGTACGACGCGCCGGATCTCGTGAAGGCGGTGGCTGACCGCATCGGGGGGCTTCTCGTGAAGTTCTACGAGCATCTCCTGGATCTCGACGGGGTCGCGGCGATATTCCAGGGCGACGACATGGGCTTCAAGACCGGAACGCTCATAGCACCTGACGCCCTGCGCACCTACTGCCTGCCGTGGCAGAAGAGGTTCGCCGCCATGACCCATGACTCCGGCAGGCCTTATTTCCTGCACTCGTGCGGGAACCTCCTCGCGATCATGGACGAGCTCATCGACGACGTGAAGATCGACGGGAAGCACTCCTACGAGAACACGATCATTCCCGCGGCGGATTTCCAGAAGAGGTTCGAGGGCAGGGTCGCGGTCCTCGGAGGGCTCGACATCAATATCCTCACCCGCGAAACGCCGGAGGGCGTGCGCCGTGAGGTGGGAAGGCTCATGGACACATGCGGCCCCCGTGGCAGGTACGCCGTAGGGTCGGGCAATTCCGTGCCCAGCTACATACCCGTGGAGAATTACCTTGCGATGGTGGAGGAAGCGGTGACGAGGAGGGGGTTGGCATGAGCCAAAAGAGAGGGTTGGCGTGACGCCGAAGGAAAGAGTGCATGCCGCGCTGCGGCGCGAGCCTGTCGACAGGGTACCTGTATTCATGTGGTTCCACCCCCAGACGGCGGAGCGGTTCGCCGCTCTCCTGGAAGTGCCGACCTCCCAGGTCGGGGCCGCCATGGGGGATGACGTGCGCATGACGTGGGTGAACAACAACTACGCGATGGAGGGGATCGTCCATGCCCACGAGGGGGAGGGGCATCTCGATGACTGGGGGATCCGCTGGGTGAAGGAGGGCGCGTTCAACCAGCCCGTGGGGTTCCCGCTCGCCGACGTCTCCCGTGAGGAGGTCCTCGCCTATGATTTTCCCGACGGCAGGATCGATTTCCTCCTCCATCGCATGGACCCTCTCCTGGCCGTGAAGGATTCCCACTTCATCGGCTGCGACGTGTCGCCGTGCATCTTCGAGATGTACTGGCGCCTGCGGGGCCTGGAGAACGCGATCATGGACATCGCGGCTGACCCCGAGCTGACCCGTGCGATGTTCCGCAAGTGCGCGGACTTCGCCCTCGCGCTTTCCCGCCGCGCGTGCGCGGAGCTTCCCCTGGACTGGCTGTGGTGCGGGGACGACGTGGCCGGGCAGCAGTCGATGGTGATGAGCCCCGACACGTGGCGGGAGATGATCAAGCCGCTCATGAAGGAGATCTTCAGCGTGGGGAAGTCTTACGGGCTGTGGGTCGCAAACCATTGCTGCGGCGCGCTGCGGCCCATCATCCCCGATCTCATCGAGATCGGGCTTGACGTGCTCAACCCGATCCAGGCAGGCTGCCCCGGCATGGAGGCGCTGGAGCTCAAACGGGAGTTCGGCGACAGGCTGGCGTTCATGGGCGGAGTGGATACGCAGGGGCTGCTCCCCTTTGCCACGGCCTCCGAGGTGCGCAGCGCCACGGAGAAGCTGCTTGTCGGGATGACAGCCCCTGTCGGCGGCAGGGGGGCCGGCGGCTACATCCTCGCGGGGTCCCACACGATCCCGCCGGAGACCCCGGATGAGAACATCTTCGCCATGTACGAGGTGGCGGGGATCAGCCGGCAGGAGATCATGGATCGGGCCGCGGACATCCGGGCCCGGGCTGCACTCTAAAGGTAGCGAACGAGCCTGCCCGCGGCCCGCAGGTCGGGGAGGGCCCCGGATGCCACTCCTGAAAGAAGGGCGGCGCCGAATGACGTCTCCTCCCTGTGCCGCGGGACGTTCATCCGCATTCCCAGCCTCTTCTCGAATGCGGCCTTCAGGCCCCTGTTGAGCCGGATCCCGTTGCCCGATCCGGCAAGAAGCCTGAGCCCTGTGCGCATCGGGGCGGGAAAGAGGTCGAGGAAACCGAGGAGCTCTGCCGCGATGCCTTCCCGGACACCCACGATGAGCTGCTCGGGCCGGAACGTCGTCGGGCTGATGTTCCCGACGCTTCCCCGGACTGTCGGGTCCACCCGCGTGCCGTTGAACCGAGTGTCCACGACGAGCCGCTCCGCTGTTTCGAGCGCTTTTTCATCGATTGCGTTCATCACGTCCCATGACGCCGAACCGCTCCCGTTCGTGAACATCCGCACGGTACTGTCGAGGAAATCGTGGAGGAGCGCGTAGGCTTGTCCTCCGCAGAGCGCCGCCCCCACTCCTATGTAGCCGCCGAGCGGGAAGGGACGTGTGTCGATGCCGGGAACGCTCATGCGCTGCGCCGCGAATGCTGAAATCTGGCCGCTCGTACCGACACTGACGACCAGGCTGCCGGGGAGCTCTGCCACCGAGCCGAGAAAGCTCGCCTGGTTGTCCCCCACACCGACGTGAACAGGAACGCCCCGCCGCACCTCTCCGAGCGCCGGGTAGTCGACAGCCACAGTGGGAAAGACTGAAGGGTCGATGCCGACCTTCTCCATCGCGTCCCTGCGGAAGTCCAGCGCGTCCAGGTCGAAGCAGCCGAGGCTCGCGGCGTTCGTCGGATCCATCACCGGCGTACGCGCCCCGCACAGGCGCATGGCCACGTAGTCGGCGATGGTGCAAAGCTGCACCGCATCCGCCGGCACGGTGCCTGCCGCCGAGCATACGGCGTGCGTGACGAAGCCCATCCCGGTGCTCACCCGGGCCCCGATGGCGCGGCTGAGCCACGCCGCATGCGTCGTCCCGTCAGACCGCTTCTGGTCCCCCCTGCCGTCCTGCCACGTGTACAGCGGGCTCACCGCGCGTCCCGCGCGGTCGACGTAGAGGATGCCGTGCATCTGACCCGCCACCCCGATGCAACGGATGTCATCGTGCGCGTCGAGGAAATCCCCGATGATCCGATCCGCAATGGCGACGATCGTCTCGGGGTCCTGAAGCGCCTCCCAGGGGGAGGCGCCGCGAAGGGCCGCCGTGTTGCGCTCCGTGCTGACTGACACGATCTCCCCCGAGTCCGCGTCGAGGAGCAGACCGCAGATGGTCGTCGTGCCGAGGTCGATTCCGGCGAGCTTCATGGCCTAGCCACGGACGGCGAGGGCGAGCGAGGCCAGGGATGGCCGAGAGCGAGCCACCATCAGCAGATCACGCTGTCCAGGCCCAGCGTGTCGGCGAGCACCGCGAGCTCCCTGATGTGGTTCCCGTAGACGATCACCGTATGCTCCCGGGAGATGTTTTCGATGAGCTTCGGCAGGTTGTCGAACTCCAGGAGCGCCGTGGTCTCGCAATGCGTGAAGCCGTGGCGCGTGGTCTCCAGCACCTTGAGCCCCGCGATCACGAGCGTCTTCCCGTCGAACTTCAGCTCCAGCGCCGTTGCCTCGGTATTCCCCCGCATGTCGCCGTCAAGACCGCATCCCCTGCCGTCCCGCTTGATCTCCCAGGTTCCGCCGAAATCGTGGAGGGCGGTGAGCCCCGTGGGGGTCATCTCGGGTGAGACGATCCCGATGTAGCCGCAGTGGCCGAGCCGCGCGAGGTTCTTCCACCGTGAGCGCGGGTATAACGACTCGTTCGGCGACAGGGGGTCTCCGAAGTGGTCGCGCAGCGCACCCTCGTAGCTCACCGGGTACATGTTGGACATCATGCAGGGGAGGTCGAGGAACACGCTCACCAGGGCCATGCTCTCCATGGCGAGGAAGTCGCCGTCGCAGGAGGCGATGTACCCCTCCTCACGGAGCAGCGCCTGCGCGAGGCAGGGAACGTCGCGGCCGCCGTTGATGATGAGGTCACCGTAGCAGTTCACGCCGAAGGCGAAAGCGCCACGCTCTTCGAGGATCGACCGGATGGAGAGGAAAACGCGCAGCGCCTGGTCGAGCTCGGCGGGCTTCACGTTCTTGATCGCGTAGCGGCCCTTGCGCTTCTCCCACTCCGCCTTCACCTCGGCATCCGAAAACGTCGGACAGCGGTCCCTGAACGCGGAGAGGGGGAGCACGTCGATGCGCGTGCCGAGCTTCTGTGTCAAACGGTTGCTGGCGGACAGCGCGTTCCAGGGGAAGTTCTGGTCCCCGAAGACGACCATGCGGGCACGGGAGAGAAATCGGCGCATCCCGTAGGCGCGCATGAGCGCCTTGCCCTCCTGAAGGTTGGCCACGAGCACGACCTTCACGCCGAGGCTGGTGAGCATGTCGCGCGCGGACCATCGCCAGAAATCCGGCTCATCGTACTCCTGCAGCGGCCAGAAGACGACGGGGATGCCGCGCCGCACCAGCGGCTCGGGATGGGAGTTCCAGATCTCCGTGGGGTAGGCGGGGACGCTGACGGGGAATATCGCGTCCACCTAGTCGCCGAGTGACTGGATGACCTGCGTCCAGTGCTCGGGTGACTGGATTTCGATGACGGGAAGGACGCGCGCGATGCCGCGGACCTCCTTCTCAAGTCGATCGAGATCCACCGTGGGCTTGCCCTTGCGGGCGAGAACGGGCTGGATGGTGGCGAGCGGTCGCGACAGGTGTTCCCGCAGCGGCACCATCAGGGAGCGCTCTTCTGTTGTTGTCATTCCTCTCTCCTTTTGTAGGCCCAGGGTACGAGGGCCGAACGTGTCGCAATGACCTCCGCGTAGCCGGGGTGCCGGGCGAGCATTCTGCGATCCATCATGGGGACGCTCACCGTGAGAAACAACACGCTGACGACGAGCGGACCGACGATGGTCCACCACCACGCGGGATTGGCCGCCAAGCCGAAAATGTACAACCCCCACCAGAATAGCACTTCTCCGAAATAGTTGGGATGCCGGGAGAAGGCCCACAGCCCTTCGTCGAGGATCCTGCCGTGCTCCCGCGGGGAGGTGACGAACCGCCTGAGCTGCCGATCGGCACTGCTCTCGATGAGGATCGCTCCCGCCGTGGCGCAGAGGCCGAGCAGGTCCAGGAGGCCGATCCGCCGGCTGCCTGCCGCCAGGACGGGAATGAGGGAGAGACAGCCGGCAAAGACGATGACGGTGGGGAAGAAGTGAAAGCCGAGGAAGCTGATCGGCCAGTAGCCTGCCCCGAACCGGCGGTAGTCGGAGTAGCGCCAATCCTCGTCGGACAGGCCGCGCCAGCGGCGCACCCAGTTGACAGTCAGGCGGATCGCCCAGACCAGGAGCAGCACGGGCACGACGATCTGGCGCAGGGAAAACCCGGCACCGACCCTGAGGATCCAGAACAGGCAGATCGGGACCGGGGCGACGCTCCAGTACGGATCGTAGACGCTCGAATTATCAAGCGCGACGCTGAAAGCGAAGATGGCCACAGTGGCTGCGCAGTCGGCGATTCCCGCGGCGACGATCGGGGAGCGCCAGGGCAGGAGCCGGCAGACCAGCACGGCCACGCCCGCGGCCAGAGCGTAGGCGGCGAGGCAGAGGGCGAGCGACGCGGTTCGCGTAAGACGTTTCAGCGGCATGGGACCTTCTTTCTCTTACCAGGGAATCTGAAGCTGTCGTGACCCTGCCGCGCCGGAGGCGGGCTGGCACGTAGGGCAGAAAAAGGAGTCGTACCCGAGCACGCCGACCCGTCGTATCGTCGTCCCGCATACGGGGCAGGGCTCGTTCCTGCGGTTGCGCACTTTCACGTGACCACGTACCTTCTCCTCGATGGGTCGTCCCGCTTTTCGCACTTCCTCGATGCCCCAGAGCAGCACGGATGTGATGCTTTCGTAGAGCTTGCGCTGCTGATCGACGGAGAGGGTGTTGCAGGTCGTTTTGGGGTGGATGCCCGCCGCAAAGAGGATCTCGTCCGCATAAGCATTGCCGATCGAGCTCAAGGCGCCGTGGTCCATGAGGAAGACGCGGGCCTGGTGCCTGCGCCCCTTGATCAGATCACGAAACAGCTCCCAGGTGAAATCAGGTCCGATGACGTTCACCCCCTGCTTCTGATACCCGGGGATGGCCTCAAGGCTCTCCGCCGCGGCGAGGTACACTTTTCCCATTTTCTTGTCGTCGCCGTAGCGCAACCATTCACCATTGTCCAATCGTAATCCGAAGCAAAGATGGGCAACGGGCCGGTCCGCGGAAGAAGCGATCTGCAGGCGCCCGGTGAGCATGCAGTGCATGATGAGCCGTATTCCGCCGCTCAGGCTGAAGTCGAGGAAAGGTCCCACCCTCGTGAGGGGGCCGAGCTCACGTCCGGCGAGCGCCTGCGCGAAGCCGCCGGCGTCGGGCAGAAGCATTCGGATGACGATCGGTTCCTTGATCGTCACCTCCTCGATCCTCCTCCCCGCGATGCGGGGGCGGAGCTTTTCGACGATGTATTCCAGGTCGGGCAGCTCGGGCACGGCACCCAATGTAGCAGGGAGCCGCAGTGTCGCACAATGCCCGTTTACCTTGGGCAGAGAGGCCCGGAATGAGAGTTGCCGATTTCTCCCATTCGTGTATGATACGCACGGTTTCCGCCCCACCGGTCGGGGCAATCAAGTGAAAAGGAGGATTTTGAATGCAACGGGAGATCATCCAGGTGGAGGAGCGTGTCCCCCTACTCAAGGGGATACCGCTGAGTCTGCAGCATCTGTTCGCCATGTTCGGGGCGTCGATCCTCGTGCCGATCCTGTTCAATCAGGCGGCGAAGTCGGTCGTGATAGACCCGGCTCTGGTCCTGCTGATGAACGGCATCGGAACCCTCATCTACATCTTCATCTGCCGCGGCAAGGCGCCGGCTTTCCTCGGCTCGAGCTTCGCTTTCATCGCGCCCGCCATCACGTGCATCAGCCTCGCCGCGACCCCGCAGCTCGGCTTCCAGCACGCCGTGGGCGGCTTCGTCGTCGCCGGGTTCGCCTTCGTGGTGGTGTCCTTCATCATCAGGTTTGCCGGCAGGCGCTGGATCGACATCGTGCTGCCCCCGGCTGCCATGGGACCGATCGTCGCCTTGATCGGGTTGGAGCTCGCGCCCGTGGCGACGAACATGGCTTTCTTCAAGAACGGGGCCATGGACGGCACGACGGCCATCATCTCCCTGTTCACGCTCCTCGTGGTGATCGTCGGGTCGATGGTGTTCCGCAAGTTCCTCGCCGCGATTCCCGTGCTTATCGGGGTCATCGCCGGCTACGTCCTGGCGGCCATCGTCAACATCTGGGTCCCGGGGACGCTGGATTTCAGCTCCGTGCAGAGCGCGGCAGTGATCGCGGCCCCACGGTTCATGCTGCCGGTGTTCGACTGGGCGTCGATCCTCATCATCCTCCCCGCCGCGCTCGTCGTCATATCCGAGCACATCGGGCACCTGTTCGTCACGAGCAACATCGTGGGCAGGGACCTGCTGAAGGTCCCCGGCCTGCACAACTCATTGCTCGGTGACGGGCTGTCCACCATGCTCTCGGGCTTCACCGGATCCTGTCCCACGACGACCTACGGTGAGAACATGGGCGTCATGGCCATCACGCGCGTCTACTCCGTGTGGGTGATCGGCGGGGCGGCGGTGATCTCCATCGTCATCGCCTTCTTCGGACAGGTGAGCGGCGTGATCCGCAGCATCCCCACCGCCGTGATCGGCGGCATCAGCATGATGCTCTTCGGCGTCATTGCCGCTTCGGGTCTCCGCATGCTCATCGAGGCGAAAGTGGATTATTCGAAGTCCCGCAATCTCCTCCTCTCGGCCGTCGTGTTCGTGGTGGGCATCTCGGGTGTCCCCATCAACATCGGCCAGACCCAGCTCAAGGGCATGGTGCTCGCCACGCTCGTGGGTATCGGCTTAAGCCTCGTGTTCTTCGGGTTCGACAAGCTGAAGTGGACGGCTGACGCGGAGGATGCCCCGCAGGCCGCACCCGCTGCGAAGAAGCTCCCCGCCACCAGGCGCGCGCTTCCGGCAAAGAAGCTGGCGGCCAAGAGTGGGCCTGCGGCCAAGAAAGCGGCACCCGCGCGCAAGCGGTAGAGAAGACCGGATCCCCGCCGGCAGTGCCGGCGGGGACTTCCTACAGCGCCCGCAGCGCTTCCGCGCCCACCGTGGCGATTCCGTTTTTCTCCAGTATCTGCAGGGCGCGGTCGCGGTCGTCGATCTTGCAGATTACCACCGCGTTCTCCCTCTTCTTTTCCACGTACGCGTACATGTATTCGACGTTCACGTTGTCCTGATCGAGGACCTCGAGGATCCGCGCCAGCCCGCCCGGTTTGTCCTCCACCTCCACGGCGATCACCTCCGTGACCTGGGCGACGAAACCGTGCGCCTTCAGCACGGACAGGCAACGCTCGGTATTGTCCACGATGATCCGCAGCACCCCGAAATCGGCCGTATCGGCAAGAGAGAGCGCGCGGATGTTGATCTTGTCGTGCGAAAGCGTCCGGGTAACCTCTGCCAACCGGCCCTTCGCGTTCTCCAGGAAAATGGAAATCTGCTTCACGCTCATGGCAACCTCCGTGGTCCGCCGCCTTCCCGCGGCGCGATCATATCTGGCGCTTGTCGATGATGCGTCGCGCCTTGCCCTCGCTGCGCGCGATGCTCTTGGGCTCCACGAGCCGCACCCGGGTGTGGATGTTCAGGGATGCGTACAGATCGGACTCGATCTTCTTTTCCGTGGCCTCGAGGTTCCTGATCTCGTCGGAGAAGACCTTCTCGTTCATCTCGATCTGCACCTCGAGCTCGTCGAGCTGTTCATGGCGCTCGACGATGAGCTGGTAGTGGGGCTCGGTGCCCTCCACCTTGAGTATAACCTCCTCGATCTGGGAGGGGAACACGTTCACCCCGCGGATGATGAGCATGTCGTCGGTGCGGCCCAGCACGCGGTGCATGCGCACCGTTGTCCGTCCGCAGGGGCAGGGAGAGCGGTCGAGGTATGTGACGTCGCGCGTTCGGTAGCGCAGTACGGGGGTCCCCTCTTTCGTCAGGGTCGTGATGACCAGCTCCCCCTTCTGTCCGTCCGGGAGCACCTCTCCCGTTTCGGGGTCGATGATCTCGGGGAAGAAATGGTCCTCGTTGACGTGCAGCCCGTTCTGCTCGGGGCACTCCATCGCGACCCCCGGCCCGATGATCTCCGTGAGTCCGTAGATGTCGATTGCAAGCAGGTGCAGCTTCTGCTGGATCTCCGTGCGCATGCTTTCACTCCAGGGCTCGGCGCCGAAGAAGCCCGCCTTCAGCCCCACGGTGGAAAGATCCAGGCCCTCTTCGCGCGCAGCCTCCGCCAGGTACAGGGAGTAGGACGGCGTGCAGGTGAGCACGGTGGACTTGAAATCGCGGAGCATGGCGATCTGCCGCTTGGTGTTCCCCCCCGATATGGGGATGACAGTCGCCCCGATCCTCCGCGCCCCGTAGTGGGAGCCGAGCCCCCCGGTGAAAAGCCCGTACCCGTACGCGTTCTGCACGATGTCGTGCCGCGTGGTGCCGCCCGAGGAAAGCGTGCGCGCCATCGCCTCGGACCACACGTCGATGTCCCCCTGCGTGTAGGCGTCCACGACCGGTTTGCCCGTGGTGCCCGATGAGGTGTGGATTTCCACGATCTCCTTCAGATCCACGGCCAGGAGACCGTAGGGGTAGACGTCGCGCATCTCGTCCTTCGTCGTGAAGGGAAGACGGGTGATGTCCTCGATCCGCTGGATCTCGTAGGGCTTCACCCCGCGGGCGTCCATCTTCTTCCTGTAGAACGGCACCTTGCGGTAGAGAATGTCGACGAGCCTGCCCAGGCGCTCCCCCTGGAGACGGTGGAGCGCGGCGTGATCGAGGGATTCGAAATCGGGATTCCAGATCATGCATTTCCTCCTAGAGCCGGTAGATCTCCGCATCGGAGATCAGTCGGACGGCGGTGCCCTCCAGGGCCTTCTCCGCCTCCGGGAACTTTTCCACTTCGAAAATGATCGCGGCCCGCCTGCCTTCCTCGATCACGAAGCCGTAGCAGTCCTGTACGTTGATGTGCGCGGAGGCGAGCGTCACCAGGAGCTGGTGCATGGCCCCGGGCTGGTCGTCGATCTGCGCGACGAGTATCCTCCGCTTGGTGACGGTGAACTTGCTCTCCTTGAGCGCTGCAAGTCCGGCGTCCGGGTCGTTCACGAGCACGCGCACGACGCCGAACTCCCCGGCGTCCGCCATGGAGATCGCGCGGATGTTGAGGCCGCGCGCCGACAGCGCCCGGGTGATCTTCTCCAGCTTGCCCGGTTCGTTGACGACGAAGATCGAGAGATGGTACGCCATTTCAGCACCCCCGTCCTGACTGTTTTCTCCTGTCCACGACGCGCACCGCCTTGCCCTCGGACGCCGGGAGGCTTCCCGCCTCCAGGAGCTTCACCACGGGCGTCACGCCCGTTTCGTCCTTCAGGGCGGTGAGCACGCCGGCCTGCAGCTTTTCCAGGAGGGGCAGCGTGCCCTGGAAGGAATCCAGTGCAAGCTCCACGCTCACGTGGAGCTTGTCCATGTAGTTTTCCTCGTGGATCTCGATGAGGTAGTTCGCGCCGATGCCGGGGATGCGCATCAGCGCCTGCTCGATCTGCATCGGGAAGATGTTGACCCCGTTGATGATCATCATGTCGTCCGAGCGTCCCCTGATGCGCTCCAGACGCCTGTGCGTCCGTCGGCAGGGGCAGCTCCCTGGGACGATACTCGTGAGATCCCGCGTCCTGTAGCGCAAGAGCGGCGTTCCCGTCTTGTTGATGGAGGTGATGACGAGCTCCCCGCACACCCCGTCAGGCAGGTTCTCCCCCGTTTCCGGGTCGATGATCTCCACGAAGAAATTGTCCTCCCAGATGTGCATGCCGGACTGCTCGGGGCATTCGAATGCCACGCCGGGGCCGCACATCTCGGAAAGCCCGAAGGAGTTGAACGCCTTGATGTTCCACGTCTCCTCGATCTTGCACCTCGTCTCCTCCGTATGCGGCTCGGCGCCGATGAAGGCCATGCGTAGCGCGAAGTCCTTACGGGGATCGAGGCCCTCCTCCACGGCGTGGGTGGCAAGACGGAGGGCGTAGCTGGGGAGGATGTGGATTGCCGTGGTCTTGAACTGCTGCATGAACCAGAGCTGCCGCTTGCTGTTGCCCGGCCCGATGGGGATCGTCATGGCCCCCAGCTTTTCGGCGCCGTAATGGAAGCCGAGGCCCCCGGTGAACAGGCCGTAGCCCATGATGTTCTGGAACACGTCGCTGGGACGAAGCCCTGCCATGAACATGCAGCGCGCCAGCAGGTCCTGCCATGCGGCGATGTCCTCACGCGTGTGGTAGATCACCGTCGGGTTTCCCGTCGTGCCGGAGGAGGAGTGCAACCTGACGATCTGCTCCTGGGGGACGGCGAGGAACCCGTAGGGGAAGCCGGCACGCAAGTCCGCCTTGGTGGTGAAAGGGATCTTGCGAAAATCGTCGAATGACGAGAGCTCCCCGATGCCCGCCTCTCCGAATCGTTCACGATAGAAGGGCGCATGGACAGCACGGCAGACGGTGGCGGAGAGCCTGTTCAGCTGGAGACGCTCCAGCGCGGAGCGGTCCATGGTTTCGATGTCTTTGTCCCAGTACATGTGTGAGCCTCGCGATGATGCTTGGGTTTTTGTGCTTGTGTTTGACGGTATATGCCGAAAATGTATGCTTTTGCAAGCACGGCACACGGATGTACATTCAAGGTGATATGGGGCCAACCGCCAGCTTTTCGAAATACTCCTCCGAGCTTCGTCGCGTTCGTGCGCGGGGCGACTATCAGGCCGCGCTGAACCTCGCGCTGGATGCCCACGGGCTCTTCCCTGACGAGCATGCGCTTACCTGGTACTGGCGGTCATGCCTGTTGAGCCTCCTGGGCAGAAGCGGTGAAGCGCTCGACGCCCTCCGCGCAGGGCTTGCGGAAGGTGAGTGGTGGAAGCCGTCCATGATGGAGGAGGACGCTGATTTGGACTGCGTGCGGGACCTCATCGATTTCAGCGCGATTCTCGAAGAGTGCGAAACGCGCTACCGAGCCGCGCAGGCGAGTGGCCGACCGCAGTGCACGATCATCTCCCCTTCATCGGGCCTGTGGGAGCCGCAGTCCCTGCTTCTGCTGCATACGCGCGGGGGATCCAGCCCGGAGTTTCGGTCACATTGGCTCCCGCTGGTGGACGAAGGGTGGACGCTCGTGAGCCTCCAGTCCTCCCAGCCGCTGCACAGCGGCGGATACTGCTGGGACGATGCTGATCGTGCCCGTCGTGAGATCAGCGATCAGATCGAGGAGTGCCGTCGCGTTCGGGGGATGGATCTGGGCCGCCTGGTGATCGCGGGTGCATCACAGGGGGCGCGCATGGCTTTCGAGGTCGCTCAAGCGATGGCCGTGCCGTGGCTCTGCGTGATCCCGGCATTTCCCGCGGGCTACGACAGCGGGCCCTTCATCGCGTCACGATCCCGTGATCGGGGGGCTTTCCTCCTGGGCGCTGAGGATCCTGCAAACGAGCGCACCCGGCATCTCGTCGTTTCCCTGAAGGCTGCAGGCGCCGAGGTGCGCTCACAATCGATGCCGGGCGTCGGCCACGAGCTGCCCGACGACCTCGCCGCCCGCGCGAGGGAATCGCTGGAATGGATCCGCGCCTCGGGGCGCGCTGAAGAGGAGTAGGGTCACGGATAGATTCTTGAAATCGTCCGCGGGAACGGGATGCACTCCCTGAGGTGCTGGCTGCCGCAGATCCACGCGAGGGTGCGCTCAAGACCTATGCCGTACCCCGAGTGGGGGACGGAGCCGAACTTGCGCAGATCGAGGTACCACGCGTAGGTCTCCTCGGGCAGCTTTTCCTCGTGGATGCGCTCGAGGAGCTTTTCCAGCACGTCCTCCCTCTGCGAGCCGCCGATGATCTCCCCGTAACCTTCGGGGGCAAGGAGGTCGGAACAGAGAACCGTTTCCGGGTTGTCGGGGTTTTCCTTCATATAGAAGGCCTTGGCCTTCTTCGGGTAGTTCATCACGAAGATCGGCTTCTCATAAAGCTTCGTGAGGATCGTCTCGTCTTCTCCGCCGAGGTCGTCGCCCCATTGCACCGTGCTGCCCTTGGACTGGAGGATCTTCACCGCCTCGCCGTAGTCCATGCGGATGAAGGGCGGGGTGATCTTTTTCAGCGGCTCGATGTCCCGTTCCAGC
This sequence comes from Spirochaetaceae bacterium, assembly GCA_003141795.1. Next base: position 16,657 of record PLNO01000219.1, read on the forward strand.
GCGGCGAGCTCCGTCCCGCAGTTCGCCAGGATGTCGCCCACGACACGGCTCACCATGTCCTCTTGGAGGCGCATGTTGTCGGCGCTGTCGGCATATGCCACTTCGGCTTCCAGCATCCAAAACTCGGTGAGGTGCCGGCGGGTCTTCGATTTCTCCGCCCTGAAGGTCGGGCCGAAGTTGAAGACCTTCCCATATGCCATGCAGGCAGCCTCGAGGTAGAGCTGGCCGGTCTGCGCGAGGTAGGCGTTGCCCAGGTCGAAGTAGGGGACCTCGAACAGGGTGCCCGCGCTCTCACCGATGGAGCCGGTGAGGATGGGGGTGTCGATGAGGAGGAACCCCCGCTCGTGGAAGAAGGCGCGGAACGAGGTGATGGCCTGGTCGCGGATGCGCATGATGGCAGCAGGCCTGCTGGAGCGCAGCCACAGGTGGCGGTTTTCCAGGAGGAAGTCGATGCCGTGCTCCTTCTTGGAGATGGGGTAGTCCGTCTCGGGGTTCTGCACGACCTGGATGCCGGTCACGGTGAGCTCGAAGCCGGACGGCGCGCGCTCGTCGCGGCGCACCCGGCCGCGCACGATGAGGGACGCCTCCATCTTCAGAGTGGCGATCCGCGCGAATGTCTCAGCGCCGCAGCCCGCCTCTTCCGCCACGCCCTGGATCTTGCCCGTGCCGTCACGGAGCTGGAGGAAGGCGATCTTCCCCTTGGACCTGATGTTGTACAGCCAGCCGCGGACTTCGACCTCCTGGTCGACGTGCCGCCCGATGTCGGTGATCGCTACCGGATCCATAGAGTGCTCCTTGTTTCAGACGAACTGTTCGCGCTCGCGCAGGATGACTATCTCACCCTTTTGCTCGAGAAGCTGGATGTATTCCAGGAAGTCCTGCTGGGCCCTGTCGAGATCCGTCTTCCGCATCGGGCCGACGATGGCCTCTTCCGAGTTGATGAGCTCACGCCTCCGCTCCGACACGGCGGAGAGGAGACGCTTCTGCACGAGCTCGACTGCGCCTTTGAGGACGAGCGCGAGCTCCCGGTCCGCGTAGTCGCGCATGACCTTCTGCAAGTCCTTGTCGGGGATCTGGAAGACGACGTCGATGGTGTAGAGCTTCTTCTTGATCAGGTTGGCCGTGTTCGGTTCGAGGTCCGCGAGGATGGCCTGCTCACGCGCCGGGTCCATGTAGCGGAGGATCTCGGTGAGCGCGCTCGTGCCGTCCACCTCCTGCGTCACGGGGTCCGCGGCGCCGCGGATCTTGCCGCGCAGCGTCTCTTCCGCCTTCCTGATGACCTCAGCGTCGACGGTCAGGCTCTTGGCGATCCGGGGGACGATCTCCCGCTGGATCTCGGGGCTGAGCAGCACGAAGTAGTCCGAGTAGCCCGCCACGCGCACGAGCAGATCCGGGTAGTTGCCCGGATGCGCCTGGGCATCGCGCAGCANNCCCGCTGGATCTCGGGGCTGAGGGACTGGAGGATGCGGGCGGCGAGCTTGGGCTCCAGGTGGGCGAGGATCAGCGTGGCAACAGGGACCGATTCGGCACGCACGAGTGTGATGGCCTGATGCACGTCGATGTCCTGCATGAAGGAGAAAGGCGGCGGGGCCATTTCCTTGCGGACGCGCACGAGGATCTTTTCANNCCTTCGCCTTTTCGATGCCGCCCTGTGCGATGAGGTTGCGGGTCTCGGCTATGTAGCCGAACTCCTCGAGGATCTTCGCGGCTTCCTTCTCCTCGATGTGCTGGGTGCGGGCGATCTCCCGCGTGATGCCCTCCACCTCCTCCGAAGACATGTGCTTGAGGACGCGCACAGCCTCGTCCTTGCCGAGGAGCACGAGGAACTGCGCCGCCTTGCGGTAGCCATTGTCCCTGCTGGTTTCCTTGATGAAGCCGCGGACATCGGGACCGCGAACATCAGGTTTGCCGTGAACGCCGGCCTTGCCGCCGACGTCGGGTTTGCCGCGTTGCTTGCCCGCGTTGAGCTCTTTACGGTAGGCGTCTGCCGCACGTGCCATGCCGCTATACTACCGGACAGGGCGTGGCGAGGTCAACGTTGGGGGCGGCCCGTACGGTGCCTGCCGCGATCAGAACGTGATGTTGTCGGGGTGCGGCCCGATGCGCTGGTCGGCATCGAGGGCGGAAATCCGCTTCACCTCGTCGGGCTCGAGGGTGAAGTCGAAGAGCCTGCTGTTCTCCAGGATCCTCTCACGGTGCACCGACTTGGGGATCGTGACCACTCCGCGCTGAAGGTCCCAGCGGAGCACGATCTGCGCAGGAGTGCGCTCGTGTTTTCGGGCGATCTCCACGATGACGGGCTGGTCGAGACTGCGCGCACGCATCAAAGGGGCCCATGCCTCATGCTGGACCCTGGCCCGTGCGTCGAAGGCGAGCAGCTCTTCCTGCACGAGGAAGGGGTGGAACTCCACCTGATTCACGGACGGCGGGACCGAGGAGGAGCGCATGAGGTCCTCCAGGTGATGGGCGAGGAAGTTGCTCACGCCGATGGCGCGGACCTTTCCGTCCGCCAGGAGCTTCTCCAGTGCCTTCCACGTCTGCACGTACTTGCCCTTGACGGGCCAGTGCACGAGGTAGAGGTCGACCACGTCCACACCGAGGTTCTTCCTGCTGCGGTCGAACGCCGTGAGTGTGCTCTCGTACCCCTGGTCCGAGTTCCACACCTTGGTGGTGATGAAGACCTGCTCGCGCGGTACTTTGCTGTCCTTGACGGCCCGTCCGACGTCCGCCTCGTTCTGGTAGTAGGCCGCCGTGTCGATGTGCCGGTAGCCGATCTCCAGGCCCCAGCGGACCGCCTGCTCCGTCTCCTCCCCCGGCGGGGACTTGAACACCCCCAGCCCCACCCACGGCATGGCCACGCCATTGTTCAGCTGCACTGTCGATGTGAGATCCATTACCATAAGAAAACAACTTTCCGCCCTTTCGTCCACATCTGTTCTGCCCTTGCCGGTTCGCCCACTCCGTTCGGATACTTTACTCATGGAGGATATGAATGGTGAAAGGAAGAATCGTGGCGATATCAGGGGCAGCCGGCGGGCTCGGGCCGACGGTTGTACGCGCCTTCTCCGCAGCGGGGGCGACGCTCGCCGTTGCCGGACGTGACGCGGAGAAGCTCGGGCGCGTGCTCGATGAGGCGGGTGTGCCCGCGGATCGCAGGTTGACGACCCGTGCGGACCTGTCGGACCCGGCGGATGCTCGAAGCTGGGCAGAGGCTGTCACCGGCGCATTCGGCCGGGTGGACGCCGTGATCCACCTCGTGGGCGGCTACGCTGCAGGGACCTCGATCGAGGAGATCGCCCTCGAGGAGTGGACCTCCCTCGAGCGGATGCTCGTGACGACGACGCTGAACGTGGCGCGCGCTTTTGCCGCGCAGCTGAAGACGGGGGGGTGGGGACGGTTCATCGCCGTTACGTCACCCAAGGTGCAGGCGCCTACGGCGAAAAGCGCGCTGTACGCCATGGGGAAGGCCGCCTCGGACGCCCTCGTCCTCGCGCTCGCCGACGAGTTGCGCGGGACCGGCGCCACGGCCAATCTCGTCGTCGTCGATTCGATCGACACCCCCGAGGCGCGCGGGGGCGCAAAGAAGCCGTATGGCAAATCGACGCCGGCCGAGGAGATCGCCGCAGCGATGCTCTTCCTCTGCTCGGAGGAGGCGGCCACGATCAACGGCGTGCGTCTGCCCCTCACCGGGCGCGGATAGAATCTTGAACCACCTTGCGGGTCAGAAGAGTCCCTACCTGCTCCA
>PLNO01000098.1 GCA_003141795.1 Spirochaetaceae bacterium
GCCTTTTTCAACACCCTGCTAGCCCGCGCGCACGGGCACCGTGGGGGCGCCCCGTGCCCGACGAGCGCGGATGCACTATTTGATCAGCATCGCATCGCCATAGGAAAAGAACCGATACCGCTTCTCGACGGCTTCCGCGTACGTTGTGAGGATAAGCTCGCGTCCGGCAAAAGCGCTGACGAGCACGATGAGGCTCGACCCCGGCGTGTGGAAGTTCGTGAACAATTGGCGCACGACACGAAACCGGTAGCCCGGCGTGATGTAGATGTGCGTCCTGCCGTCCCCCTCGCGGAGACCCTCGTCCGTCCACGCCGATTCCAGCGTGCGCACGACCGTGGTACCGACCGCCAGAACGGGACGCCCCTCTTTCACAGCGGAGTCCACCAGCAGCTTCGTCGCCCTCGGCACCGCGTAGAGCTCCTCGTGCATGGGGTGATCTTCAACCTCTTCGGTTCTGATGGGGAGGAATGTCCCGAGGCCGACGTGGAGCGTGACCCACGCGACTGATACGCCCCGCCCGCGCAGCTCGTCCAGGAGCCGGGGGGTGAAGTGCAGCCCTGCCGTCGGCGCGGCCGCTGACCCTGTCACACGGGAGTACACCGTCTGATAGCGCTCCTCGTCCCCTTTCGTGTCCTGACGCTTGATGTACGGCGGCAGAGGGACGTGTCCGTTACGGTCGAGCCACGCATCGTCGATCGCGGGGTCGAAGCGGATGAGCCGCGTATCGCCCTCCCCGTCTTGAATGGTGCCTTTCACGCCCTCGGGAAAGCTGAGCTCGGCACCGGGGCGCAGTCGTTTCGAGCGACCGGCGAGCGCCTCCCACAGACCGTCTGCGCGGCGTTCCAGCAATATCAGCTCGGTTGTCCCGCCGCTCTGACGCAGTCCGAAAAGACGCGCCTTGCGGACACGCGTGTCGTTGAGGACGATCACCGTGCCGGGAGCCACCAGGGCGGCCAGCTCGCTCACGTGGCTGTCCGTGGAACGTCCCGTCGAGCGGTCGAGCACGAGAAGGCGAGCCGCTTCGCGGTCGGCCGCAGGTTCCTGAGCGATCAGGTCATCGGGGAGATCAAAAGAGAATTGGCTGGTCTTCACTGCCCGTCCGCTGAACGCCCAGATGGTCCCAGGCCGATCTCGTCGCCACACGGCCCCGGGGGGTGCGCTTCAGGAAGCCGATCTGGATGAGGTACGGCTCGTACACGTCTTCCAGTGTGTCCACCGCTTCCCCGATGGAGATCGCAATGGTTTCAGATCCCACGGGGCCGCCGCCGTACTTTTCCACGAGAGTGCGGAGGATCGACCTGTCCACCTTGTCCAGACCCCGGTTGTCGATTTCCAGCGATTCCAGGCCACGGATGACGATGGGGAGGTCGATGACGCCGTTTCCCCATACCTGCGCGAAGTCCCGCATCCTTCGCAGGATCCTGTTGGCGATCCGGGGCGTCCCCCGTGAGCAGCGGGATATGAGGTCCGCCGCGTCATCCTGAAGCGCGATGCCGATAATCCCCGCTGAGCGGACGATGATCTTCCTGATGTCGGCAGGCTCGTAGAAGTCCAGGCGGAGCGGGATGCCGAACCGGGAATGCAAGGGGCTGGAAACGAGCCCCGTCTTCGTGGTCGCCCCCACGAGCGTGAACGGCGGGAGAGGGATCTTTATAGTACGGGCGCCCGGTCCCTGGCCTATCACGACGTCGATCTCGAAGTCTTCCATGGCCGAGTACAGCATCTCTTCAACGACAGGACGGAGCCGGTGGATCTCGTCGATGAANNATGGCAGCCAGATCCCCCGCTTTTTCCAGAGCAGGTGCGGAGGTTGCTCGGAATTGGACGCCCAGCTCGTTTGCAACGATTGCGGCGAGCGTCGTCTTTCCGAGCCCCGGGGGGCCCGAGAGGAAGACGTGGTCGAGGTGCTCCCCGCGCTTGCGCGCGGCCTCGATGTACACTCCGAGGTTCTCTTTCAGCCGGTCCTGCCCGATGAACTCGGAAAGCAGCCGCGGCCGCAGCGTCGTCTCTTCCGTGTCCTCGGCCGCATCGAATNNAACTCGGGATCGGGAATCCTGCCCGGTTGGCCTTTGTCGCGATCCTTCACCCCGCAGCCCCTTCACCGCCCGCTATCGCTACCGCCCGCTTGAACAGCTCTCGTTCCATGTCCTCTCCGGCGATGTCGCGCCCGGAGAGCGCCTTCAGCGCCGCTGTCACCGCTGATTTTGCCGTCTTACGGTCGAAGCCCATGCCGACGAGCGCCGTGGTGATGTCGTCCTCCGCGGAGCGGGCCTGGGAGTCTCCCGTCGGGGTAAGCTTCCCTTTCAGGGTGAGGATGATCTTCTGCGCGGTCTTCTTGCCGACCCCGGGAACGGTTGAGAGCGTGTCCACGTCGTCACTATCCAGGGCTTTGGCGAACTGTTCGCGATCGACGCCGGAAAGGATCTTCAAGGCGCCGCGAGGACCGACGCCGTCCACCTTTTGCAAATCGAGGAAAAGGCTCCGTTCCGCCTGGTCGGAGAACCCGTACAGGCGCATCGAATCCTCCTTGTGCAGGAGGTGCGTGTAAACCCGAGCCATCTGCCCGACAGGCGGAAGGCGATCCAGCGCGCGGCGCGAAACGACGAGCTCCCACTCCACACCGCCGGTCTGGAGGCAGAGGCGCTCGTCGGCCTTGTACGTGATTTCCCCGGTGAGACTATTGAACATTGATCCACGACCTGTTCACGTGGCAGATGGCCATGGCCAGAGCGTCCGCCGCGTGGTCAGGGCTGGGTACGCTCTCAAGCCCCAGGATGACCGCGACAAGGCGCTGGACCTGGTCCTTGTCAGCCCTGCCTCTGCCGAGCACGGCCTGCTTCACCTGCTGCGGGGAATAGCTTCCCACGGTGATTCCCCGCTGGCCCAGCGCGAGAAGTGCGACGCCTCGGGCATGGGCGACATGCATGGCGCTGGAGACGTTCTTCATGAAGAAAAGCTCTTCCACTCCGGCCTCTTTCGGCCCGAAGCGGTCCAGAACTTCGAGTATCTCCGTATGAATCTTCAGCAATCGTTCAGCGAGAGGGGTGCCAGGATCGGTCGTCACGACGCCATGCCCCATGTGGATGAAGCGCGAGCCATCGAACCCCACCACCCCCCACCCAGTGGAGGCCAGTCCGGGGTCGATCCCGACGACGGTCCTCATTCACACCCGCGACGCGTAGCGGCGCATTTATTCGGTCATGACGAATCCGGCCGGGATCTCGAGGTTCGTCGCGACGCTCTGCACGTCTTCGTGTTCCTCGAGCCTGTCGACCAGTTTCAGCGCCTTTTCCGTCTTGTCGTTGTCCAGAGTGACGTTCGTGTCCGCGACCTGCACGATCTCCGCCATCGAGTGCTCGAAGCCCTTGGCTTCCATGGCCTTGATGACGTTCTCGAAATCCTCGGGGCTCGTCGTGACCTCGATCGAATCTGGGTCGCTGCTCACGTCCTCCGCTCCGGCATCGATGGCGACCGCGAGGATGTCGTCTTCCTTGTACTTTGCCGTGTCGTAGTTGATGAGGCCCTTCCTCTTGAAGAGGTAGGCGACGCTTCCCGCTGCGCCGAGATTTCCGCCGCCCTTGTTGAGGAGGTTGCGGATCTCCGCGGCTGCGCGGTTCTTGTTGTCCGTGAGGATGTTGACGAGGATCGCCACGCCGCCCGGCCCGNNCTTCTTGATGGCGCGTTCGATGTTGTCCTTGGGCATGTTCGTGGCCTTTGCCTTCAGGATGCTGGTGCGAAGACGAGGGTTGGTTTCGGGATCTCCTCCGCCCAGGCGTGCGGAGATGCTGATCTCTTTGATGATTTTCGTGAAGGCCTGACCTCGCTTGGCGTCGGCAAGACCCTTCTTATGCTTGATTGTATGCCATTTGCTATGGCCTGACATGATTCCCCTTCTTTTGTTGAAGTTTGGAGAATGATAACA
>PLNO01000362.1 GCA_003141795.1 Spirochaetaceae bacterium
GCCTGCTGCATGTTGTGCGTCACGATGACGATCGTGTACCGCTCCGTGAGCGTCCGCATGAGCTCCTCGATCCGCAGCGTTCCGATGGGATCCAGGGCCGAGCAGGGCTCGTCCATGAGGATGACATCAGGGGCCACGGCGATCACTCTGGCGATGCAGAGGCGCTGCTGCTGGCCGAGGGAGAGGGCGAGCGCGTCCTGGCGCAGCGAATCTCTCACCTCGTTCCACAGATCGGCTGATCTGAGGCTTTTCTCCACAACATCCGCAAGGGCGCCTCCGCTATGGGTTCCCATGACCCGGGGGCCGAAAGCGACGTTGTCGAAGATGGTCTGCGGGAAGGGGTTCGGCCTCTGGAACACCATCCCCACACGCTTCCGCAGCTCCACGACGTCGGTGCCGGGCGCGTAGATGTCGTGGCCGTCGATCCTCACGCCGCCCTGGACACGTGCACCGGGGATCGTGTCGTTCATCCGGTTGAGGCAGCGCAGGAACGTCGACTTTCCGCATCCCGATGGACCGATGAGAGCGGTGATCTGCCTCTCGCGGACCTCCATGCTCACGTCCTGGAGGGCGACACGGGGGCCGTAGCGGAAGGTAAGGTCCTTGACGACGATCCCTGTCACGGTCAGCCGAACCTTCCGGTGATGTAGTCTTCCGTTTTCTTGTCGCGCGGTGAGGTGAACACCTGCGGCCCGTCCCCGCATTCGACGAGCTCCCCCGAGAGGAAGAACGCCGCGAAATCCGCGACCCGCGCCGCCTGCTGGACGCTGTGAGGCACGATGACTACCGCGTACTGCGACTTCAGCTCGAACAGGGATTCCTCCACCTTTGCCGTGGAGATCGGGTCCAGCCCCGAGGTCGGCTCGTCCAGGAGGAGGACCTCCGGCTCCAGGGCGAGGCTTCGCGCGATGCAGAGGCGCTGCTGCTGGCCGCCGGAGAGCGACAGCGCCGGCGTGTCCAGCCTGTCCTTCACCTCCGCCCATAGCGCGGCCTGGGTGAGGCTGCGCTCGACGATCTCCGACAGCCGTGCCGTGTTGCGTTCCCCGGCCAGTCGCGGCCCGTAGAGCACGTTTTCGCGCACCGTGCCGGGAAGGGGCAGGGGGAGGGCGAAGACCATCCCCACCCTCTGGCGGAGCCGTGTGACGTCGACGCCCGGCGCGTAGATGTCCTTGCTTCCGATGAGGATGCGTCCGGTCATCCGTGTTTCGTCCACCATGTCGTTCAGACGGTTGATGAGCCGCATGAGCGTGGTCTTTCCGCCGCCGGCGGGGCCGAAGAAAACGGTGACGGCCTTGTCCGGCACGGCCAGCGTGATTCCTGCGAGCGACTGGCTCCCCTTATACCAGTAGCTGATCCCCTCGATGCTGATCTTCGTGTCGCGGAGCGCCGCTGTTCCGCCGGGCTGCACGGCGGTGCCGGTGACTACCATTGCCGTTTGCTCCTGAAGTAGCTCCGGATGACGGAGGCGACGATGTTGAGGGAGAGCACCAGGCAGAGCAGGACGAGCGCCGTGCCGTACTGCACGGACAACGGCATGCCCGGCACCTGGGTGCTGATCACGTACAGGTGATAGGGCAGGGCCATTGTCTGGTCCATGGGGGAGGCGGGGAGGCGCGGCAGATAGAAGGCGGCAACGGTGAACAGGATCGGGGCCGTCTCCCCCGCCGCGCGCAGCAGGCCGAGGATGACGCCGGTGATGATCCCGGGGAGGGCCTGGGGGATCACGATGTTGCGTATCCCCTGCCAGCGTGTCCCCCCGAGGCTTGCCGACACGGTGCGGAACTCCTGCGGCACCGCGCGCAGCGCCTCCTCTGCCGTGCTGATGATCACCGGCAGGGTCATGATGGCGAGGGTGAGGGAGCCCGCGAGTATGGACGTGCCGAATCGGAGGAACAGGACGAACATGCCCAATCCGAACAGACCGTAGACGATGGAAGGGATGCCGGCGAGGTTGACGATTGCAAGGCGTATGGCGCGCGTGAGGCGCGTGTCCCGCGCGTACTCGGAGAGGTAGATCGCCCCGCCCACCCCGATGGGCACCGCGACGATCGCCGTGCCGAGGGTCAGGAGCAGGGTCCCCACGATCGCCGGCAGGATCCCCCCCTCCTTCATGCCGCCGTGCGGCATGGTGCTCAGGAACTCCCAGTTGATGGCCACGATGCCCCGCGCGATGATGACGCCGACCACGACGAGGATGGGGGCGACGACGATGAAAGTGACGAGCCCCAGGAGCACGAACCCGAGGCGCTGCGTGACCGCCCTGTTCCTCATCTCAAGCCCCCCCGCCTCTTCTTCTGGAAGATGGCCGAGGCCGCGGTGAGGTTGATGAGGAAGGTGAGCACGAAGAGGATGATGCCGATGCCGAACAGTGCGTGGTAGTGCGTGCCCCCGCGCGCCACTTCGCCCATCTCCGCCGCGATGGTCGCAGTCATTGTGCGCACGGGACGGAACAGCGCCGCAAGGGAGGTGGGCATCACGCCGGCGTTTCCCGTCACCATCATCACCGCCATGGTTTCACCGATCGCCCTGCCCATTCCCAGCATCATGGCGGTGAGGATCCCCGAGCGTGCGGCGGGCACGACGACGCGCCAGATCGTCTGCCACCGCGTGGCCCCCATGGCAAGACCCGCGTCCCGATAGCTCTTCGGCACCGAGTCGAGCGCGTCCTCGGCGACGCTGATGAGGGTGGGCAGCGCCATGTAGGCGAGTATGAAGGCGCCGGTGAACGCGGTGAGCCCCGTCGGCGCGCCCAGCACCTGGCGCACCAGCGGCGCGACGAACGTCATGCCGAAGAAGCCGAGCACCACCGAGGGGATGCCGGCGAGCACCTCGATGATCGGCTTGAGGATCTCCCGCGCCCACCGCGGCGCCACCTCGCGCACGAACACCGCGGTTGCAAGTCCCAGGGGCAGCGCTATGACGATGGAAAGCAGCGTGACGAGGATCGAGCCGAGGATGAGCGGAAGCGTGCCGAATCTGCCGAAGGTGGGGTACCACTGCGTGGAGAACAGGTTCCCCGGCGGGACCTCGAAGAAGACGGGCACTCCTTCCCGCAGGAGGAAGAGGAAGATGAGGAGGACGAACCCGATCGTGGAGAAACCGAGCACGCGGATGAGCGTCTCGATGGCGAACTCCGAACGCCGCCTGCCCTTCATTCCCCGCTTCCCTTCAGGGGCACGAATCCGATGGCCGTGACCAGCTTCTGTCCCTCCCCCATCACCCAGTCGAGATAGGCTTTGACCGCGCCTGACGGCTCACCGGCGGTATACATGAAGAGCGGTCGGGAAATGGGATACGAGGAATCCAGCACCGTCTTTGCGGACGGCAGCACGTAGGGCCCGTCAGCGGTGCGTGCAACGGCGATCATCTTCTGGTCAGCTGTCACGTACCCCAGGCCGTCGTACCCGATGGCGTTGGGGTTCTGCCGTATTTCCGCGCTGATCCCCTCCGATGAGGGCATGAGGAGCGTTTCGGGGGAGAACAGCTCCGTGCCTTTCGCGTTTCCGCCGCGAAGCACCTGTTCGAGGAAATAGACGTAGGTCCCCGAGTTGGACTCCCGGGAGAGCCGGACGATGGGCCGCTTCTCCCCTCCCACCGCGTCCCATCGATCGAGCCGTCCGGTGTACATGTCGGAGAGCTGCGCGATGGTCAGGCCGCGAACGGGGTTTTCGGGGTTTGCCACGACGGCGATGGCATCCAGCGCGACGACGAACTTCACCGGTGAGATCCCGTTTTTGTTTGCAAGGGCGATCTCTTCCCTGGACATCTCCCGCGAGGCGTTTGCGATCTGGATGGTTCCGTTGATGAGCGAGGCGATCCCCGTGCCCGAGCCGCCGCCGGTGACGGAAATGCTCACCTCGGGGTGCTCCGACATGTAGCGCTCCGCCCATGCCAGCGCCAGGTTGACGAGGGTATCTGAACCGGTGTTCTGGATGGACGATTGCGCCCCCGCGGCGGGACCATTGCTCGCCGTCGATCTGCCCGTGCACCCCGCCAGAAAGACCGCGGCGAGGCAGACAAGGACTGTGAGTGCCGCTGTGCGCATCCCTGACACGGCACCGAGTGTTCTCGATTCGACGTTCCGTGTCAAGGAAAACCGCTCCCGCGGGCGTGACAGCGGGAAGGATTCTCGGTACGATGCACGATGGAGGGCAATGGGATGAGAAGATTGTGCCTGCCGATCGTCGGCTGCCTGCTCCTCGCCGTGGGGACGCTGGCTCTGGCCGACGCGAAAGTGATGAGCGTGACCGTGAAGCAGACCCAGCTCAGGGCCACGGCCAGCTACCTCGGGAAGATCCTCGGCCTGCTGGCCTACGGGGACAAGGTCACCGTCCTGGACCAGCCCGCCGACGCCCCCAAGGGGTGGCTGAAGGTGAGCGGCCCGGGGGGAAAGCTCACCGGATGGGTCAACCTCTCGTCGCTCACCACCAAGGAGATCGTCCTGAAGTCGGGAACGGATACCGTCTCCCAGACCGCCTCCAGTGGTGACGTGGCCCTCGCCGGCAAGGGGTTCAACGCCGACGTCGAGGCCAAGTACAAGGAAGACCAGAAGCTCGACTACACGTGGGTGGACAAGATGGAAGCCTACCAGGTCACCCCGCAGCAAGTCTCCGTCTTCCTGAGCCAGGGCGGCCTCACCGAGCAGGGAGGCGCGCAATGAAGGCGATCCACCGGCTCGTTCTCCTCGGCATCATTCTCCTCCCCCTGTCGGGCTGCAGCAGCCTCCTGGGCAATCTCACGGGAAACATCTTCGACACGGCCGTCGGTGCAGCCGCCGGCAACCCCTCCGACGTGGACAACATGAACCAGCTCCAGAAGGCCGGAAAGGCGGTCGAGAGCGCCTCGGAGGAAATCACCCCCGAGCAGGAGTACTACATCGGCAGGGCGGTGGCGGCCACGGTCCTCACGACGTACAAGGCGTACGACGACAGGCGGGTGAACGAATACCTCACCACGCTCGGCCGGGGGCTCGCGCTGGCCTCCGTGCTCCCCGAGACCTTCTCGGGCTATCACTTCCTCGTCATGGACTCCGACGACATCAACGCGTTCGGCGCGCCCAGCGGGTTCATACTCGTGAGCCGCGGCCTCCTGCGCTGCGCCGCCTCGGAGGACGAGGTGGCGTTGATCCTCGCCCACGAGATCGGTCACGTCTCCTTGAAGCACGGGCTGTCGGCGATCAGCTCGGCGCGCTGGACCGAGGCCGCCCTTCAGCTCGGGAAGTTCGCCGCGCAGAGCTCCGACTCGGCCATCCTCCGGGACCTCACCTCTTCATTCGGCAACGTGATCGGGGACATCGTGAAGACCATGGTCAGTTCGGGGTATTCCCAGGAGCTGGAGAAGCAGGCTGACCTGGAGGCCGTGCGGATCCTCAACGACGTGGGCTACGATCCGCGGGCTCTCATCCGGGTGCTCAAGAGGATGGAGACGAAGCTGAAGCCGGGCGGGCAGGACTTTGCCAAGACGCACCCCGATCCCGAGGTCAGGGTGGCCTACGTGAACGACGCCATCAACGCTCTCTCCGCGGGGCCCGCGGCGCCGGCGGACCGGGTGAAGGCACGCCAGGGGCGGTTCCAGGCGGCCCTCTCGAAGATCTGACATGGAAACCCGGGGATCGTCAGGCGATACACCGCGCGTGCCCCGCAAGGTCCTCCAGGGGCTCCTGATCGGAGCGGTGGGCGCGCTCCTTGCCGCGGCCCTCATGCTCCCCGGCATCCTCGATTCCTTCGAGGCCAAGACGTGGGACCTTCGCGCGCGCCTGCTCGCCCGGCCCGGTCCGGCCACGGATCGGGTCGTCACGATCCTTCTCGACCAGGGCAGCCTCAACTGGGCCAAGAAAGAGCAGGCATGGTCATGGCCCTGGCCGCGGGAGGCCTATGCCGCCATTGCCGCCTTCTGCAAGGAAGCCGGAGCCCGGGCGCTCGTCTTCGACCTCATCTATACAGAGCCTTCCAGCTACGGGGTGTCCGACGATGAAGCCTTCGGCCAGGGGCTTGCCGACAACGGCAGGGTCGTCGGGGCCATGAACCTCGCACGGGAGGAGGGGCAGGGTGCCGACACGGCGTGGCCGCAGGGCGTGCCCGTTGCCGGATTCACGGTGGAAGGCCTTGAGGCGTGGGTGAAGCACGTTGCACCACGCAGCTTCACGTTCCCCCGCGCGCAGTTTCCCATTCCCGAGCTCGTACACGGGGCGCGCATGCTCGCCAATACGAACCTCCCCACGGATTCCGTTGACGGGGTGTACCGGCGCGAGCCGCTCTTCAGCTCTTTCGACAATCACCTCGTACCTTCCGAGGCGATGGCCGCATGGCTCGTCGGCAACCCCGGGGCAGAGCGCCTCACGATCAGGCCGGGGACGCTGACCGTCGGGGACATCACCGTGCCCATCGACGCGGAGGGCCGGGCGATACTCCGCTACCGTGGTCCGTCCCAGACGCACAAGGCGTTTTCCGCGGCCTCGGTGATCCAGGCGGAAGCGCAGATCCTGGAGGGAAAGGCGCCCGACCTCGATCCCGCGCGCTTCCGTGACAAGTACGTGCTGGTCGGCGTCACCGCGCCCGGCCTCTACGACCTGAAGCCCACGCCGATGTCCGGTCCGTTCCCGGGCATGGAGGTCAACGCCACCGCGCTGGACAATCTCCTGTCGGGCGACTACATGCGCACCGTGCCGCCGGCGTTCACACTCGTCCTCCTCTTCGTGCTCTGCTTCGGAGCGGGGCTTTCCGTCTCCGCGGTTTCGGGCGCCTGGCCCAACCTGATTCTCTACGTGGGGTTCCTCGCGCTCGCCCCGGCGCTCTGCATCGGTGCCTACGCCCTGGGCTTCTGGCTGCCGATGGTGGGATTGGAAGTGGGCATCGGCATGTCCCTCGTGGGCGGGAGCCTCGCCAGCTACGCCACGGAGGGCCGGCAGAAGCGCTACATCAAGGGCGCCTTCAAGCAGTACCTCAGTCCCGCGGTCATCGAGGAGCTCATTGCGCATCCCGAGCGCCTCACCCTCGGGGGGGAGCGCCGGGAGCTCACGATCTTCTTTTCCGACGTGCAGGGCTTCACCGGCATCTCCGAGGCCCTCACCCCCGAGGAGCTCACCGCGCTTCTCAACGAGTACCTCTCCGCCATGACCGACATCATCCAGGATGAGGGGGGGACGATCGACAAGTTCGAGGGGGACGCGATCATCGCGTTCTGGAACGCCCCGCTCAGCCAGGAGGACCATGCGGTGCGCGGCGTGCGCGCGGCCATGCGCTGCCAGAAGAAGCTCGCCGAGATGAGGTCGGGGTTCCGGGCGCGCATCGGCAAGGACATGTTCGTCCGGGTGGGGATGAACACGGGCCCGGCGGTCGTCGGAAACATGGGCTCCAAGACGCGTTTCGACTACACGATGCTCGGCGATCAGGTGAACCTCGCAGCGCGTCTGGAGGGGATCAATAAGCAGTTCCGCACCTACACCATGATCTCCGCGTCCGTGGTGAAGGGCATGGCGGGGGCGTTTCCCGTGCGGGAGCTCTCCCGTGTGGCCGTGGTGGGCCGCAAAGAGCCGGTGACCGTCTACGAGCCCCTGCTTCCTGAGGATTTCGCCGCGCACAGGCAGGCGCTGGAGACGTTCGACAAGGGCCTTCAGGGCTTCTACGCCGGACGCTTCGAGGAGGCGGCGAGGATATTCGCCGAGATCGCCACGTCGGACCCGCCCGCGGCCGCATACGAAAAGAAATGCCAGGAGCTTGCCGCATCGCCCCCTGTCGGGGGGTGGAACGGCGTCTGGGTCATGACGGAGAAATAGACGGGCCCAGCCCTACAGGTTGTCCTGCCAGAGCGCGCTGAGCTTTCCGAACACGCCTTTGCTCTCGTCGCCCGGAAGCGCCTTTCTGAGCTGCAGCTCGTACAGAGCGTCGAGGATCTCCTGTCGCGCTTTGGGCCGTGTGATCTTGCGGGCAGCCGCGGTGAACGCTTCTTCCCCGTCGACGCCCTTCTCGAACTCGTCGAGGCACGCCGCGAAGCCGGCAAAATGCATGCGCTGCGACAGCGAATCGAGGTCGTCGAGCTCCGAAGCCGGGATCACGTCGTCCTCGAGGATGAGGTCGCGGATGCTTCCGGCCAGGAATACCTGTTCCTCGTGGTTGAGAGATCGAACGTCTGACATAGGTGTACCCTCTTTTCTCTAAGGTGAAGATACTGAAAACGGAATGCCCCGTGGGGCGCCGGGGTCAGGCGCCGGCGTGCCAGCCGCAGGTGCGCCGCGCGGTCCGCTCTATCGGGCCTGGTAGTCGAGAATCCCCTCGTACCCCGAACGGCCGGGGAACTGCGCGCAGACGCTCGTTTTGCCCGGGGCGACAGCGACGGTGCCACTGAAGAGATCACCCTGTCGGGGGAGGTAGCTCCATTTCCCACCGGTCACCACGGCGACCTTGACCGCGTCCGGGATGGACAGCGTGAAGAGGACATCGGATCCGGCGGGGAGGATGCGTGAATACGGCTCGACGAGGGTGACCTTCCGCCGTGTGTAGTTGTTGTAGCTCGTGGGGAAGTCGGCGCTCTCTCCGATGCCCTGCGACGCGTCGATGGTATATTTGAGGACCGCGGAGTAGGTCGTGCTCGCAGAGTCGCGCGTGGTGGCGTAGATCGAAAGCGTATGCCGGCCCGCGCCTGCAAAGGCGCAGAGCACCTCGAAGCCGCCGTCCACGAGCTGCGTCAGCGCGCCGTTGTCATTGTCGTCTACCGATGCTATGGCCAGGACGTCGCCGGGGGCGTCGAAGAGAAGACGTTCCCTGCCGGACGACGTGAAGACGGCCTTCGTGTGGCTTCGGGCGTCGATGCCAAGTGAATAGGCCGACGGGTAGACGAAGACTCCCTCCCCGAACTGCTCCTTCGTCCACGGAGTGTCCAGGAGCTGCCAGCGAGGATCCTCGGGGAGATGGCTGAGGATGAACTTCTCCGGCGGCGCCATGAAGAAGAACTCCGTATACTCCTTGACGAACCGCCTGTCCGTGCCCACGTGGCCTGCGCCCCACGTGCAGTCCATCAGGCGCCAGACTCCATCGATGAGCACGGCGTTCCAGTCGTGATTCGTTCCGGTGAACACGGCTCCCGGAGCATACCCGTACCCCTTGGCGTAGCCGCTCACCGTTTCCACGGTGAGCCCCATCTTTCGGCCGATATCCGCGTATAGCCGGGAGTATCCCGCGCAGACCCCCTTGCGGCTTTCCAGGACGCCGCCCGCGCTCTCGTCGGCGTGCGTGCCGGAGAAGAATGAGGCGGTGTCGTAGCCGATGTTGTCAGTGATCCAGCGGTAGACGGCCCTGGCCTTGTCCGTCTCCGAGGAGATGCCCTGGGAGAGGTAGGCGGCGAGCCGCTCGGGGCTTGAGGTGACCGAGGCGGGGGCGCTGAGCGCGCGCTGATCGACCTCGGCGAACCGGGGGGCGTCGGCGACCGCCTGCCCGACCGCGCATCCCAGCGTGAGAAGGGCGATCAACAAACAGGCGTGAGTTCTCATCTCGCGGCAAGGATAGCAGAACCGGACGGAAAAAACGCCCCCCTTGCGGGGGCGGGGCCCAAAAAAGCGCCCCCGTGGCGGGGGGCGCGACGGACTGAGAGAGAGGGGATCTAGAAGGCGAACGTGTAAGCTATCTTCAGGGAGGGATCGAAGGTCGGGTCCTTTTTGGTGATGTTGTCGGTCAGCTTGTCGTCGTAGTTGGAGTACTTGAACGCCGCCTCGACGTAGAACGGTCCCATGGCGTAGCTGACGCCCGGGGTGATGCTGGAGCCGAGGGCCGCGTTGCCCGACGTGGTACCCGTGCCGAGCCAGTTCACGCCGGCCGTGGTGGCGTTCGCCGTGTACAGCGATGCCGCGAGGTAGGCCTTCAGGCCCTTCACGCCGAGGTCGTTGAAGTTGAAGGTGAGCTTCGGGTCGGTGAAGAACCGGGTGGAGTAGGCGGCGTCCGTGTAGGAGGGAGTGGTCGCCGCGTCGGCGAAGTAGATGCTCTCCTTGACGTCCAGCTGCACCGGTCCCCAGACGAAGGAGGCCTGCGGCTTCACGTCGTACATCCAGAAGGACGGCACGATGCCGACTTCGGTTGAAGCCGAGAGGGTGAGCGCTGTGGTCTTGTCGAAGCTGATCTTGTACGCGACGCTCTCGTAGTTCGTGAAGAGGAACGAGGTGGCCGTGGCGTACTTCGTGCTGAGGTGGATGCCCTTGTAGTTCTTGTCCAGAATGTAGCCGATCTCCTTGAACGCGGCGTCATTCGTCGCGTCGTACCCGAGGAAGTACAGGGGGAGGCTCACGCGGGCGGACAGGGCGCCCAGGGAGAGATCGACGTACGGCTCGGCGCGCGCGATGGAAACGAACGACGGGGAAATGGTCCCCATCATGTCCTCCGCGAGGAGCCCGAGCTTGAGCTTCGTGGCGTCGTCGATCTTGATCGTGTAGGACCCGTTGATGTAGGGGTCCGGCGAGAAGTCCGCGTTGCTCGTGAGGACGGAGCTCGTGGACTGCGCCGCCGACAGGGCGTTGAAGTCGTAGGCGACGCCGCCGACCTCCAGAGAGATCCCCTCCGCGCCAGCCGTGATGGTTGCTGCCGCAATCAGTGCGGCGGCGATACCGAGAATGCGATGTGTTTTCATTTCTTCTCCTTTCAGCAAGGTTATGGTAGGGCAAGTGAACCGCCGCTCGGTTAATCGACCGTTAGGGAAGTGTGAATTGATTGTGAATTTCCCTGATGGTAGGATGCCGGAACCGCGCAACGCCGTGAAACAGGGGGATTCGGTGAAAATGTCAGAGCTTTTCGGGACGACGCTTCGCGAATCTCCCCTCCAGGCGCGGACACCGGGACATGCGCTTCTCCTGAGGGCGGGGTATCTGTTCAGCGCGGGGCAGGGTCGGACCTCATGGCTGTCGCTGGCGCGCCGTACCCTGGCGCACATCGAAACGATCGCGCGCAGGGAAATGGAGGCGGTCGGAGGCCAGGAGATTCTCCTCCCCGCAGGCGCCGGAACGGAGCTGTTCCGATCAGAGCTTCGCTCCTGGAGACAGCTCCCCGTGACGCTCTTCCAGGTCCGCTCCACCGATTCCCTGCACCTGGAGGTTTTCAGCGCTACCCCGGGCCCCGAGGAGCAGAGCTCACGGTTTGCGATCCTCCGCGCGGCATTCACCGCCATGCTCACCCGGAGCGGCGTTCCCTTCTTCGAGGCTGAGAGAGCGCTTCCCGAAGGTCTCTCCGCAGTGCACTTCATTTCTGCGAACGACGTGGGCAAGGACGAAATCGCGCGCTGCGCCTGCGGTTACCTCGCGCCCTGGTCCTCGGCCACATTCCGCGTGCCCCAGGCGCCGAGAGACGAGGAGCCTGCCCCCTGCTCCCGCGTCGCCACGCCGGGATGCACGACGATCGATCAGCTCTGCAAGTTTTTCGGTATCCCTGAGACAAGGACTGCGAAGGCTGTCATGCTCACCGCGTCGATCCCCCGTCGCGAAGGGGCCGAGGAGAGGTTCGTCTTCGCCGTGGTCCGCGGTGATCGTGAGATGAGCGAGGCGAAGCTGAGAGAGGCGCTGGGCGCGGACAGCCTGCGGCCGGCTACCGAGGCCGAGATCCGGGCCGCGGGTGCCGTACCGGGATACGCCTCGGCCGTGGGACTCTCACCAAAAGCCATTGTCGTGACGGACCCGATCGTGGTCAGATCTGTGAACCTCGTTGCGGGAGCCAACGAGGAAGGCTTCCACTTTGTGAATGTCAACGCGGGGCGGGATTTCCCGTCCGGCATAACATGCGACATCGCCCAGGTGAAGGAAGGGGATCCCTGCCCCCGGTGCGGAAGCGCACTTGAGCGTGGGAGTGCCCTGATCCTCGGCTCGCTGAAGATGATCCGGGTGACGGATGCTGCTCTCCGGTTCCAGGATCGGGACGGCCGTGAGAGGCCCGTCAGCCTTTTCAGCGGAGAGCTGGAGCTGGGGCGCATCCTCTTCGCCGCTGCCGAAGCGCACAACGACGAGCGCGGCCTTCTCTGGCCGGGGAGCATTGCACCGTTCGACGTGCACCTCATCAGCCTGGGTGAGCCAGGCTCGACGGCCTTCGCGGAGGCGGAACGGCTGTGCGGTGAGCTGGAGGAGCGAGGCGTCGGCGTCATGTTCGACGACAGGGGGGAGCGCGCGGGGGTGAAGTTCGCCGATGCGGACCTCGTCGGAATACCCCTGCGCATCACCGTGTCCACGCGCGGGCTGGAATCGGGGAGCGTGGAGATCAAGCTGCGAGCCGGCGCGGAGAAGCTCGCAGTGCCGCGGGCGGATGCGGCCGCGTGCGCGGCCGCGATGATCGGCGAGCTGCGCGGGNNGACGTGGATATCGATACTGGCGTGCCGCTCGTCGATGAGTTGTTCCTCCTTCGGGAAGAAATCCGCTGGTACAGAAGTGTGCTGCGCTCGGAGATCGAGCTGAGGGCGATTTGGGAACGGGCGTGCTTCGCCGTGGCAGTGTGCACCACGGGCGGGGTGATCGTACATGCCAACCCTTTTTTTGCACTGATCCACCAGAGGGAGATCAGGGAATGCATTGGTGAGGATCTCGTGCTTTTCCACCGATCTGACCAGAGGGAAAGGCTAAAAGACCTTCTTGCCGGCGTGTCCGCCGGTGAAAGCTTTTCGGGGGTCCCGCTTTGTTACGTACGCAGGGACGGCACGGAAGCGCCTGTGCTCTCCGCGCTGTTCTCCCTTCCTCCGTCTCAGGACCAGCACGGCTCCATAGTCGTAGTTTCGATTCCTATCACCCTTGCCGAAGCGCCCACCGCCGCCCCGTCAGTCCCTTCGTCGACCACTACGGTCTCGCTGCTGAAAGACGCTCAGCGGCTGGGCCGTATCGGTTCGTGGGAATACGACATCGCATCCCGGCAGATTCACTGGTCCGATGAATTGTATGCCCTCCTGGGATGGGAGGTGTCGCTCGGTCCCATTCCCGCCGGCGAATGCCGGGCAATCTTCGGTGCGGCGTTCGACACGTTCGAGGCCATGGCGCGCGCGGTGCTGCGTCCCGGCGAAAAGCGGGAATGGGAGTTCTCCCTGGAACGCGCGGGCGTACCCCGAGCCTTTCATTGCATCGTTCACTCGGATGCCACCCCTGACCACGCGCCCACGCGTCTTCTGGGCACTTTTCAGGACGTCACGGACAGGAATCGGTTCGAAGAGGAGGTGGCGGCACGGGACGCCCGGCTGCTCAGCCAGAACCGGGAGCTGGAGCAGAAAACCATCGCCCTGCAAGAGCTCATCACGCAATTTCGTGATGCCGAAGACACTTTTCGACACGCGGTCCGGGAGACGATCCAGACTGAAGTGATCCCGCTGGTGCACAGGAGGGATTTCGTCCGTGTAGAGAAAGCGCTGCGAGCGTTGACCAGTCCAATGAGTACATCGGCTGAGCCGCCCACCCTTGCAGTGCTCACCCAGCGGGAGCTGGAGGTATGCAGGATGATCGCTAAAGGCTTTTCCTCCAAGCAAATAGCTGACAAGTTGTCGATCTCGCCGCAAAGCGTCCAGACTCACCGGAATCATATCAGGCGAAAGCTGGGGCTCCTCAATAAACGGATGAATCTTGCTACTTTTCTCCAAACATCCGGGGCCAGTATACACGATCTCTCTGTTCAAAATACATAAAATATGTCAAATATCGTCATAAAATCCATGATATAAACTCCTATCGACGAATGACAAAGGGTAGATGCTCGGGGGGGGTTACTAAAACCGTCGATGGAGAACGCCTGTGTCATCGGATGGAATCGCTGCTGAGAAAATCATCGGGGAAATCTCCCAGATCCGCCGCACGCTCGGGGAAATGCGCAGCACGTGGGGATCGGGTCGGGCATCCATCGGAGCGCTGGACGAGGTGGATCGGCTCGCGCGCCGATGCCTCGAGGAGCTCAGCGACGGATGTCTGGCCCTCGATGAGCACCTGCACATCCTGTCGATGAATGCTCCGGCCGAGAGGCTTCTCCACGGCAATGCTGAGACGGCGGTCGGGGCGGAATTCTTCGAAGCGTTTCCCGAGGTCCGCACGCCATTCTTTCTCGAACAGCTCCGCCAGACGGTCGCCACGGGTACGCCGACGAGCTTTGTCGCCCTCCTGGGCTCGTCGACCGCGGGAGGCTGGTACGAGTGGCGCGTTTTTCCCGGTGAGGCGGGGTTGGAGATCTATTTCCAGGCCATCGCGCCCGCAAATGCTTCGGCTGTGGAGCCGGGCCCCGACCTTCCGGAAGTCGCGCGCGAGGCATTGCGTGCCTGCAAACGTTCCCTGGGCACCAGGGGCGGACGGGTCGTCCTGTTTCGAGAGCCTGAAGGGGACGATGAGGTCGTCTTCGTCGATCGGGTGACAGTGGATCCGCTGCGCTCCCAGGTGCTGAGTGAGGGAGGCGCGCGGTTCGACAACGAAATCCCCGCGGGCAGAGGGACGGGCTCCGCGCGCAGCGCGTTATGCGCTCCCCTCTCCGTCGACGGGCGGCTCGTCGGATTCCTCGAGCTCTCCGACAAACCCGACGGTTTTACGGGAGAGGATGCCCGTGTGGCCATGTCGTTCGCGGCGCGTGTCGCGGTGGCCATGGGAGGCAGCTCCAAAGGCGGCGCGGAGTTTCACGGAATCTCCCGCGCGCTCGCATCCGCAGGAGGCGATGCCGTGGTCATCTTCGATGCGCGCGGAAGGATGATCGATGCAAACCCGGCTGCCGCCCGCCTCCTCGGATACAGCCGCACGGAGCTTCTCAGCCTCGATCTTCGCGGGATCCTCTCCTCCAGGGCCGCACTCCAGCTTCCTGGATACATGCGGAGGCTGCGCGGTACAGGGCATGCCACGGCCGAGTCCGAGAACGTGCGCCGGGACGGAACGGTGATCCCGGTCGAGCTCGACGCCAGCCTCGTTCGAACCGCACGGGCGCCGGCTGTTCTCTGCGTCGTTCGCGACATGAGGAAGCGCAAGGCGGTCGAGGAGCTGCGGACCCAGTCGAGAAGGCTGGAGGCGAAGGGAGCGCTGGAACGCGGTGTTGCGCACGATTTCAACGGCATTCTGACCACCCTGCTGGGCCATGCGGAACTTGCGTTGAGCGATCCGCTCATCCCGCCTGCGGTTGCCGAGGAGATCCGTGCGGTGAAAGCCGAGGCACAGCGCGCCGCGGCCTTCACGCTGCGCCTTCTCGCCTTCACCCGCAAACGCACGATGCAGCCGCGCCTGCTCGATATCAACGCAGTGGTCGGAGGCATGGAGCAGCGACTCTCCCGTCTCATGGACGACCGGGCTGTGGTGAGGACGAGTCTCGATCCCTCGGTCGGCACCGTGCTCGCTGATCCCGTCCTGCTGGAACAGGTCGTCATAGAGCTCGCGATCACCGCGCGGGACGCGATGAGCGGCGGCGGAGCGCTCACGTTAGTCACCCGCAGGGTGCCGGCGGGCGACGCGCCCCTCGCGCTGCACCCCGAGGCCGCATCCACGGATTACGCGGCGCTCATCTTCTGCAGCACGGGCCGTGAGATCGATGACGCGGCGGTGCAGCTCATCCACGAGCCGTTCTTCACGTCGGCTGTCCAGGGGAAGGAAGCGGCAATGGGGCTGGCCACCGTACACGGGATCGTGCAACAGCTCGGGGGGTTCATCGAGGCCGAAGGATCCGCGTCGAACGGCGCCTCGTTCCGCGTTTTTCTCCCCGCGTTTCCGACGCCGGCCTCTCCGTCGACTTTCGTGCTTCCCGCCATGGCCAGGCAGCTCCAGGGCGCCGGTGTCGTGCTTTTGGTCGAGCACGATGCGGCACTCCGCCAGCAAGAGGAGGGCGTTCTGCGCCGCTGCGGCTATTCGGTGATCCAGGCTTCCGGTGTCAGGGAGGCTCTTGCTGCGATTCCCTCGGGACGGGTGGTGCGTGTCGCAGTAGTGCCGGCGGGTGATAATAGCTTCAGCGCGGAACTGCGGGGCAGATTCCCCGAGGCCGGGCTGCTGCTCGTGCAGGAGGAAGGCGCGCGTCAGACGGTGCCTGGGCGCGAACCGCGCTCGCAGACGATAACGCGGCCGTTCTCCCTGCGCGAGCTCGCTTTGNNGAAGGTGTGGGAAATGACCGAACAAGGTCGTGACTGATACGAAGGAGAGGAATATGTTCAGGAACATCAAGATCGGTACGAAGCTCGTCGCCGTGGGTACGCTCATCGTGGTCCTGCCCCTGGCGATCGTCACGTATCTGGCCGTGTCACGCTCGAGCGCGGGGCTCACGCATCTGGGATTGGAGCAGATGGCAACGCGAGCCGACTCGATCGCGACGATGATCGATCGTGTCGTGGGGGAGGAGCGGAAGATCGCACTCACCGTCGCGAGCAATCCCGAGGTCGTTGCCGCGGCGGTCGCAGTCCGCGACAAGGGCGCTGTCAAGGCCGGCGAGGCGCTTCGGCAGGCGAACGGAGCGCTCGCACCGTACGGGAGCGTGTCGGGGATCTCCGAGTCGTACGAGATGGTCGCACTGGCAGGGCGCGATGGCGTCATCGTCGCCGCCTCGGATCCTTCCCGGATCGGGAGCACGATGGCGGATCGCGACTACTTTCGGAATGCCCTCGCCGGCCAGGCCAACATCGGGGAGGTCGTCGCGAGCAAGGGTTCGGGGAAACCGGTGCTTCCCATCGCGGTCCCCGTGACCGCAAGCGGGGAGGTCGTCGGGGCCTGCGTGCTCGTCGCTAACATCAGCTTCCTCAATGACATCATCGCCGCGGAGAAGATCGGTTCCACAGGGTACGCGGTCGTCGTCAATAAGGCGGGGATCGTGATCGCCCATCCGAACGCGGACTTCATCCTGAAGCTGAACACCCTGGAAACCGACGGCATGNNTTTCGCAAAAGACATGGTGGCGGGGAAGCGCGGCGTGGCGAGCTACGTCCTGAAGGGCGTCCACCGAACGGCGGGCTTCTCCCCGGTGCCCAGCACGGGCTGGAGTGTCGTCATGTCGATTGCCGACAGCGACGACACTTTCCGGGCGGTGGCGAAGGAACTGGAGAAGACGCTTCTCATCATCTGCGCGATCTCCATCGTGGCCGCATTCCTCATCTACGTCCTCTTCTCCCGGACCATCACGAAACCGCTGCATCGCGGCGTGGCGTTCGCCCAGCAGGTTGCCGGCGGGGATTTTACCGGGCAGCTCGTCTTCAAGCAGAAGGACGAGGTCGGGATCCTCGCCGAAGCGCTGAGCGGAATGTCGAAAAAGCTCCGCGGCATGGTGGCCGCCATCCAGGGAAATGCCGAACAGGTCGCCGCGGCAAGCGAAGAGATTTCGGCCAGCTCGCAGTCGCTGGCCGAAGGCGCACAGAGCCAGGCTTCGACGCTGGAGCAGACCAGCGCGTCGGTGGAGCAGCTCACCGCGTCCGTCGAGCAGGTTTCCGCGCACGCGTTGTCCCAGGCAGCCACGGTGGAGCAGGGGACGAGCGCCATGGAGCGCGTACAGACGTCGATCGACGCCATCTCCGCGAGCATGAACGAGATTTCTGAGCTCGCCGCGAAATCCGTGGACAACGCGCAGGAAGGGGCGAACGCGGTGAGCCAGGTGGTGGAGGGGATCAACGCGATCTCGGAAAGCTCGGAGAGGATCGCCGGGATCGTGACGGTCATCTCCGACANNACATCGCCGATCAGACCAACCTCCTTGCGCTCAACGCCTCCATCGAGGCGGCGCGCGCGGGGGAACACGGCCGCGGTTTCGCCGTTGTTGCCGACGAGGTGAGCAAGCTCGCCGACCGCAGCTCCGTCTCCACGAAGGAGATCGAGAGCCTCATCAAGGAGAGCGTGAAGAGCGTCACACGGGGGGTGGAAACAGCCCGGGGCTCGCAGGACTCGATGGAGCGCATCCGTGGAGCCTCGCAGAAGGTAAAAGAGATGATCGTCTCCCTCTCCGGTTCGATGTCCGTGCAGCTGGAAGCGGTCAAGGACCTTTCCAGCGCGCTTCACAGCGTGAACGAGATGAGCGGGAGCATATCGGCGGCCACTGAGGAACAGACCACCAATGCAAAGCAGGTTTCCAAGGCCGTGGAGAGCGTGAACGAGCTGACGCAGGGCGCGGCCTCCGCGGCGGAGGAGATGTCCTCCTCCACAGAGCAGCTGTCGCGTATGGCGCAGGAGCTCTCCCGTCTGGTGGCGCAGTTCAAGATCGACGGCGGCGCCGCCGAGACCCCCGAGGAGCCGGGCAGCGCAATGGTGCCGGCGGGTGCGCCCGCGACCGCCGTGGGCTGAGAGTCCCCGCGCCGACAAGGCCTCGGCTTGATTGGTCAAACACATCCGAGTTTTGGAATGATCATTCCAAAACTCGGGCTCTTCGTGGCGGCGGGGCCGCCGCGTTGCGCAGCGCGTGGCGGCGTTGGCCGTGACAGTTCAGCCCGCGGCTTCCTTCGGAGGCCGCGGGGCCTGGCGGAAGATGTCCTTGTCCCGCGTGACCGTCGGTGCGGTGTACCTGTTGGCCATGTTGAGGCATTTCTTGGGGCAAACCTCGACGCAGGCGTTGCACGTGCAGCAGCGCAGCCTGTCGATGTTCCACTCCCTGTCGGGCTTCGTGACGATGATGGCGTCCGTGGGGCAGCGCTTGGCGCATGCCCCGCAGAAGATGCACGCCTCGATGTCGATCTCGATCCTGCCCCTGCTCTTCTCCGTCCGATGCGCTTCTTTCACCCGCCGGGGATACAGCCGCGTGGCAGGCGGGCTGAAGAGGTTGCGCAGCACGGTTCGTGACATTCCGAAGACTGACATGGCTACCTCTCCGTGCAGCTGATGCAGGGGTCGATGGTGAGAACGAGCACCGGCACGTCGGCCAGTTCGCACCCCTGCAGCATCTTCACGAGCGCGGGGATGTTGGCGAAGGTCGGCGTGCGGACACGGTAGCGCCGCAGGTAGCGCGTGCCGTCGCCCTTCACGTAGTGGATCACCTCGCCCCGGGGCTGCTCGCAGCGCGAATGGTATTCGCCGTCGGGATACCCCGAGGTCTTCACCGCAACCTCGCCCGCGGGCATCTTTGCGGCCACCTGGCGGATGATGTCTACAGACTGGAACAGCTCCTTGATCCGCACGACGCACCGGGAATAGGAATCCCCGTCCTGTTCCACGATGGGCGCAAAGTCCACCGCGCCGTACGCCGCATAGCCGAGCGTCCGTGTGTCGCGGGCGATGCCGCTCGCGCGGAGCATGGGTCCGACGCAGCCGAGGTCCCGGGCCTGGTCGCGCGTGAGCACCCCGACACCGACCAGACGATGCTTCACCGAGTCGTCCTGGAGGAAGACGTCGGCGAGGCGGTGCATGTCCCTGCCCATCGCCTCCACGCGATCCACGATGGCGGCAAGCGTGTCATCGGGCACGTCACGGCGCACGCCGCCCACCTTGCACACCCCGAGGATGATCCGGCCGCCCGTCATCTCTTCCAGGATGTCGACGATGGATTCACGGAGGCGGAAGCTCTGCATGAAGAGGCTCTCGAAACCGAATGCGTCCGCCATGAGGCCGAGCCAGAGCAGGTGGCTGGAGAGGCGTGCAAGCTCCGACCAGATCGTGCGCAGGTACACCGCGCGGGGGGGGACCTCCACCTTGAGCAGCTCCTCCACGCCCATGCAGTAGGCCATGCTGTGGATGAACGCGCAGATCCCGCAGATCCTGTCGGCAACGTAGACCAGCTCGTTGAAGTCCATCCTCTCCACGAGCTTCTCGAACCCGCGGTGGACGAAGCCGATCCTCGGTATCGCCTCCACGACCTTCTCGTCCTCCAGGACGAGGTCCAGATGGATCGGCTCGGGGAGCACCGGGTGCTGCGGTCCGAAGGGGATGACGGTTCTGCGGGGCGTCTCAGTCCCCATGGTCGGGCTCCGTCGTGATGTAGGGGGTCGGGACCATCGTGGTGTAGAAGTGGCCCTGGAAATCGACAGCCATTCCCTTCACCGTGACCCCGAACAGGTCGTGCATCTCGTTTTCATAGAGGAAGGCCGACCAGTAGAACCGGGAGATGCTGGGAAGCTCGGGGCCGGTCATGGGCAGGCGCACGCGCAGCGTGTGCAGGCCGTGCAAGCCCGGGGCGTCGGGAGCCTCGGGCGACTGGCCGTCCCTGTCGAAGCTGTAGTTCACCTCCTGGTCGGCGACCAGGCGCGTACAGCAGGCCTGCACGAGGCGCCACCCCTCGGTATGCATCTGCTGCACGCGTGCAAGCAGCGTGGAGACCGGGATCTCCTCGATGACCTGGGGATCGCTCATTCACCCTCTCTTTCCCGGGCAAAATATACCCTGTCGCGGTGCTCGGAGACCTTCTCCTGACGGATGGGCGCGTAGCCCAGCCTCTGGTAGGGCTCCATCGTGTGTCTGCTCTTCTGGCCCGTGAATGTCTCGAACCTCCGGGCCTGGGGGAAGCGGGACTCTATCTCCGTGACCAGGCGGGTTCCGAGCCCCTTCTGCCAGAAGAGCGGATGCACGATGAGGCGTCCAAGATGTGCGATGTCTCCCTCCATCCAGCCCCGCACCGACCCGATGATCTTCCCGCCCACCACCGCCTTGATGAAGGTCCTGGTGGCGAAATCGGCGCGCATGTCCTCCAGCGTCTGTTTGAGCGGCGTGAGGCTCCAGTCGTCGTACATCTCCGCCTCGTTCTGGTAGACGATCTTCTGCAGCGCGAGGATCTCGGGGGCGTCGATCGCCGTGGCCTGGCTGAGCTGCATCTCGTGCATG
>PLNO01000317.1 GCA_003141795.1 Spirochaetaceae bacterium
GAGGGGAAGCGTGACGTCAATCGTCCTCGAAATGTCGACTGCCCGGAGGCATCGCCATTTGACAATGCCGCGGCATAGAGGACCCAGAGCGCCCTCAAAGCAAGATCCGAATCACCCGTCTGACTGGCCAGTCCCAACAGCGTCGTCCGCGCGGACGGCGCATCGCCTGCCTTGAGCGAAGCAAGAGCGCCGAGAAGCAGGTCCGCGCTTCCCCCGGTGCCTGAGAGACGAGAGAGAGCCGCCGCCATCGACTCCGTATCATTCATTTCCAGGGAGAGAAGGAAAGCTGAGACGAGCACGGCATCGGTTGCGCCTTCTGTAGCCGCGGCAAGGTACGCGTTTCGCGCATCTTCGATCCTCCCGGCGAGATCGTACATCCGCGCTATGCGGGTGAACTGGGCTGCGGCGCCTGGAACGCCTTTTGCGGTCCCGAGAAACCTTCCCGATTCAGAGAGGAGCGTCGGGAAATCCTGCTCCGCTGAGAAATACATGCTGAAAACTTTGGCTGCCCCGGGCGCACCGGGGTTCAGCCCGAGCCATCCCCGGTACAGTCGTGACGCGGTTTCCACGTCCCCCGTCTTCCTCCGCTGATCGGCACGGTTGAGGAGCATGTCGGCGGGGAGTAGTGCGCATGCGAAGAAAAGCAGGAGGAGCAGCGAGATCGATCTAAATGCGACGGGCGCGGAATGTCGACCCTCGGAGCGATTCGAGTCGCACTTTGACGAACGTGCCGATCGATTCAGGCCCACCGGGCACGACGGCCATTGCGTCCCACTCGGTACGGCCGAGGACTTCAAGAGGGTCCTTTTTCGATACGTCTTCAACCAAAATCTCGACTTCACTCCCGATCCTCTCCTCGGATTTTCGTCGCTTGATGGACCGCTGCACTTCGATGACCCTCTCCAGCCTTTCCTGCTGGACCTCTTCGGCCACCTGAGCGGGAAGAGCGCACGCCGCCGTTCCCTCCCGTGGATTGTAGTGGTACATGAAAGCGTCGTCGAAACCGACCTCCCGCATCACGGCGAGGGTTTCCTGGAAGTCCGATTCAGTCTCACCGGGAAACCCAATGAGAATATCGGTGGTTATCGCGACGCCCCTGAGAGAGGATCGGATGCCGCGTACGAGCTCGACATATGCGGCGGAGGTGTAGCGCCTGTTCATGAGGCCGAGGATGCGCGTCGATCCGCTCTGGAGCGGAAGGTGGACGTGTCGGCAGAGAATCCTGCTTGCGGCAATTGTGTCGATCAATTCGCCGGAGAGGTCTTTCGGATGCGAGGTGAGAAATCGAACCCATCGGAGGGAGCGCACCTCGGCCTCCAGCATCCGCAGGAGGCCGGGAAAGTTGAGGTCGCTCTGGCCGTGCCACATGTACGAGTTGACGTTCTGGCCGAGAAGGGTCACCTCCCGAACACCCCTCTCCTCGAGCCGCCGCAGCTCTGCAAGGACGTCGAGCGGCGCACGTGAGACTTCCGGCCCCCTGACCCGGGGCACGATGCAGTAAGTGCACCAGTTGTTGCAGCCGTGCATTATCGGAACGTACGCCCTGCCACTGCCGGCACTGTGCAGGGCGGGAAACTCATAGGCGGCACCGTCCGCGGCAACGATGCCCGCTTTTGCCGCCTCTGAGGCGCGGACAGCGGAAAGGATTTCGCTTTTATTGAAGGTGCCGACGACGACGTCGACCTCGGGATGTTCCTCCAGGAGCTTTTCCTTGAGCCGCTCCGCCATGCAACCAGTGAGCACGAGGGTGAAATCATGAGAGCGTTTTGCGCGACGGAAATGCCCGAGACGGCCCCGGATCCTCTGCTCAGCGGTTTCACGGACCGAGCAGGTATTCAGGATGACGAGGTCCGCATCCTCATCCGAGCCGCTCTGCGTCCATCCAGCTTCATGGAGGGAGAGAAGGATCGCTTCGGATTCCGCCTTGTTCATCTGGCATCCGTAGGTTTCCATCCACACCCTGCGCGGTGTCGGATCTACGGCGCTCAGGTCAGGACCTCGATTTCAACCCGCGGAAGAATTTGAAAAGAGAGTACGCTCCAACCCCGACGAGGATGATGCCGGCTCCAATCTCCAGGCCGTGGACAAGGCGCCCAAGTCCCCTCAAGATGGGGAGCGATGCAATCACGGTTCCCGCGCCGAGGACTGTCGTGAGGATTCCCAGCCCCCGTTCGTGTTTCGATCCGCTCAAGGCAATCCCGCAGACGGTTATGACACCGCCGATGATGATGCCGATGACGGAGGGCAGCGCAGCGAGGATAAAGATCCCGACACCACCTGCGAGTGCAATGACCCCTTGAACACCCCGCTTGGTAAGCACACTGCGGGGCACGATATCGCTCATGATTGGCCTCCCACCTGTTATCAATGTAAACACGTGCGGCATGCCCTGTCCATACACCGGCGCGTGTTCGTGTTGACATCGGGCAGCCATTCTCCCTAGAGTATAAGAATGCATCCCCTGGCGAAGCGGATAGCGCTGCTCGTATCGCTGTTCTCACTGGTGGCAGGCCTGTTCCTGCTCGGCTACAACCTCCGCCTCCTCTCCCGGGGGACGATGAGCCTGGTCCTGAACTTCTGGCCGCTCCTCCTCATCGCCGCCGGGTTCATGCTCGTTTTCGACTCGACGAAAAAAAGGATGTTTGCCCATGCAACCGGCATGACGACGAGCCAGTTTCCGCTTCCCCTCGATGCTTCCGCTTCGGAGCTGTCCTGTCGCGTGCAATTCTCCTACGGCCGGCTCGTCATGGACAGGGCCGTCGGGCAGGCTCGACTCGTGACAGAGCAGCCGGGTCCTGCCGCGGCTCCTGCCATAGCGACAGAAATCATGGGAGATCGCAGCGCGATCTCCATCGCCGTGAGCCAGCCCCTCTTCCCTTCCCAGTTCAAGAACGCGAACACCTGGCGGCTCGAGCTTCCCGACTCACTCCCTCTGCGACTCACTCTCCAGCTCCATGAGGCGGAGCTGCGTATGGACCTGCGGAATCTCGACGTCGAATCCCTGGATCTTCACCTTGAATCCGGAGTGCAGGAGATCCTGCTCGGCCGACCGTCGAGGAAGCTGTCGGGCGTCATCTACGCTTCCGGCAGCGAGGTTTCTGTGGTCCTGCCGGCGCGGGTCTTCGCCTGGGTGCGCCTCCTGAACCCGTTCTGCCGGGTGGACTACCCGCAGGGAGATCTTGAAAAACGGGAAGACGGATCGCTCATAACACCGCAACGCCCGGACTCACGAGGGAGCATCGAGATCGATGTCGACGGTCCCATTCGGGCGCTCGTCATTGACATCGAAGACGCCGCCGAAACTTGATTAACTGATATGCCCGTGCTACGATATACCTACACCGGGAGAAGAATAGCGTGAAATTCAGCCTTCGCCTCTGCCTCTTGATAGCCGCACTGGTTGTTTGTGTGACCGCACCCGTGGTTGCAGACGATCNNACCCCGGCGCAATCGGGACCTCAGCCCTCGCAGCCTGCGGAGCCCGCACAGCCTGCCCAAACACAGCAAGTGGCGCAGTACAACCTCGGGGACCAGACGATGTCCATCAACGCCGGGCTCTTCCTCCCGCTCTTCCTCATGGGAGGGTCCCAGGTCACGTGGCTGCTCACAAACACAACAACCGGCACCGGCTATTCTCCCCATCTCTCGGCCGGGATTGTCGGCTCGGTCAGCTGGGCCGCCTACATTACCCCGCAGATACGCGTCGGGGCCGACATCGCGGGAAACGCCACGTGGTCGCCGAACGGCAACACATTGCTGATGCTCCCGTTCATTGCAAAAGCGTCGTACATCTTCTCAGCATATCCCTTCGAGTTCCCCCTCTCCCTCGGCGTGGGGATGAACATCATCAAGTACGTCGATGATTCCACCATCGACCTCCTTGTGCGCCCCGGCGTCGGCGCCTACTGGGTGTTCAATTCTTCATGGTCCTTCGGGTTGAATCTTAACTACTGGTTCGACATGCAGTTCGCCACGACAGCCGCCAATTCCCGACAGGGGAACTTCCTCGAAGTCTCCCTCGGCGCTCTCTACCATTATTAGGAGACCGAATGAAAGCCCGTGTCATCTATTTCGTTCCCCTCGTCCTGACCGCATCCCTCGTGCTTGCCACATGCACCGCGAACGGTGGTTCCATTTACGCGACGATCGAAAACGAGCAGAAGGTCTCTGTAAGCCAGCTTTCCGTGAACTCAGCCTCGACGCTCGTGATAGCCGACATCGCGAAAGCCGCTGCAAACGGACCCTACTACGTCGCGGCGGGCGCTGTGTATCAGGGCACGCTTACCGGCTCGACGGTGACCTCCTCTTCGATTTCCTGGGATCCCAACGCATTATCCCCGTCCACCTACAGGCCCTACAACCCGAAGGGCACGGACGGCACGTTCATGCTCTGCAATTCTCTGGTAGAATTCGAAGGCAACCTGTATGGTGGTTTTTATACCGCGAGCGGAGCGCAGGTCGGATTGTACATCGCGCCTGCTTCCAACCCGGTCACTGCCAACTGGACTGCCGTCTCCGGATTTCCGGCCGGTGAGCAGGTGGTACTACTCCGCGTTGCCAATACCACGCTTTTCATCGTGGGCACGAGCGGATCGTACACCACATATGACCTTTACCGCGTGAATACGACGACGACGACTGCAACAGCGACCATATCCGGACTGAATAAGGTCACCGGCATTGCCTGGGATGGTTTCAACTATTTCATGTCCGTCGGAACGGCGACAACGGGCTCGAAAGTTTACAAGTCGGCGAGCCCCGCTGGCCTCAACCCGGGCTCAGATGTCACGCCCACGCTCGCTTCCGGGGATCAGATCAACTCGATCTTCGGTGCTGGCGGATACATTTTCGTTGCCACAGGCGTGGTTCCCATAGGTACCAACATAGCAAGCGGCATATTCTATTCGAACACCCAGGGCGCGTCGTGGTCCAACGTGGTGGCCCCGGTGGTCAGCTCCGTTACGATTCCTCTCCTCTGCGTCGCGGGACCTATAGACACGAACGCAGACTATCTCGTTGGTTCTGACGGGTACAGCTACTTCACGCTCAACTTGAACGGGACCCCCGCCCTCACCCGCTACTCTGATACGACCGTCGCTCTCTACGCGGAATCGGTCAGCAGCATTCTCGTGGATACCACGCACGTGCTCATGGGAACGAACGCGAACGGGCTCTGGGGTGCTGAGTTCGCCGGCGGAGCGTCGAGCAGTCTCGCCACCGGCACGACCTGGATCCACGAATAAAGAAGCGGTTAAGCCTTATTCGGAGTACTCGTACGCCCCGATATCCCAGCCGCGAGCGGGACCCGGGGTGACGAGCTGCGATTGAGCGGGCCGCGGGTTCCCGTCCATGTCAGGAACCATGCTGGATAGCGTATTGCCGAGTACCCCGGTCAGATCGGTGCCGGCATCGAGGCACTTCGACGTCCGTGACAGGTGGTAGTCATCGGCCTTCCCCGGCCGGAAGCTCTGCGAAGCGGTTTCCACGATGTTCCCTGAAACGGGTCCTCCGAAAGCATCTCCGTCAGCTGAATTGAGAGCCTCGATGCCCGACAGATTTGCCGACGACAGCGCAACCTCGGGCGCATGGTCGATGGTCAGGAGATTCTGCCAGCCGGCAAAAGAGTTCGTGAGGATCTGCGGTCCGTCGTTGGTGGATACGAACGGCTGCGCTCCCGCCCCGGCGAAGAGAATCGCCACGCCCCGACCGTTCTCTGCTCGCACGATGATATTGTTGACGATGCGGGGGTGCGTCGCTCCCTGAACCATGACGCCCGTGGTAAATGTCGTCCCTGTCCCGCCCAGAATGGTGTTGTTGAGAATATCGACCGCGCCGCCTTTGGCCAGGACGCAGATGGATTGGCCCGCCTCCGCCCCCTTCAGGATGTTGTTCGCAAGGAGCGCTTTCGCATCCTCCACTTTCACGAGCGCCAGGTATTCGGGCGTTGCGGAGCCCCTGATCGTGCTGCGTAGAATCGTGATACTCCCGCCTCTGACGCTTACGCCCACGGCGCTCGACGCGCCTGCGACGCTGAAGGTGCAATGGGCGACGTTCGACGACGAGTCGACGGAGAGGAGCGCGATGGGTGAACGGGCGCCTGAAACTGCCGCAAGGTCTGTCGACTCGAGCGTGAGC
Organism: Spirochaetaceae bacterium; assembly: GCA_003141795.1. The sequence goes on from PLNO01000317.1 coordinate 6,136, forward strand.
ACCGATCCTGTTGCGTCGATCGCAATGGCATCGATGCTTCCCGCACCCGAGACGATTCTGCTCCCGCTGATGGAGACCTGCGTTCCGGTCAATCGCAGCCCGCGCGTCCGCTGGCCGGATCCCGGCGCCACGGTGATTCCCTTCAATGTAGCGAAGCTGAGATTCGAGAGATCCAGACNNCCCGGGGGCCGTCGAGCTCGGTTCCCTCGATACTGAGCTTTCCCCTCGTTGCCGCTATCAGCGAGCCCTGTCGAACGCCGTCAGCGCGCAGGACGCTCGTGGCGACGGCGAGCGTTCCGGCGCTCATGACGATCCCCCTGGCGGAAGCCGATCCTCGCAGGCTGACGAGCGAGCCTGCGATGTCGAGCTCGCCGCCCTGCAGGGACACGAGGCTGGGAAGGGATCCCGTTGCATCTGTGATCTCGACACCCTTGAGGCTCACCGTGCCGCCCGTGAGGGAAAGCAGGGACGTGCCCCCGCGCCAGTGATCGGCGGAGCTGATCGTCGACCACCGCTCGAAGCCCAGCGGCGTCCAACTCACGGGATCGAGGCCGCCGACGATGCTGACGTCTGTCGCGATGGAAAGCTCCGAATCCGTCGGGTACACTCCGGCGGCGGCGTAGATCGTGGTTCGGCTCGTTGTGGAAGCTATCTTCAACGCCTTCTCGAGGCTGCGCACGGGCGAGCCGCGGGCTCCATCCGCATAGTCGTTTCCATCGGGTGACATGTAGACGATTTTCTGATCGATGGTGACGGTCCAGGTGCGGATTTCCCGGCTTCGGTTGCCCGCGGCATCGACGCTGAAAGCGGTGATCCGATAGGTCATGGTCTGCCCCGGTGTCGCCTTCAGTTGGATGTCCCCCGTATAACGGCTGGCGTCGGACTGCGACGGGATTGCCGCATCCTTCCCCGTGGAAAGCGAATAGTAGATGACGCCTTCCGCAGACAGGAGAACCGCGTCACGGGCATCCTGGTAGTAGCCCCCGTCCTCGATGCCGGTTGCAACCGGTGGATCAGGCGGCGTGCGGTCGATCGTGAACCCGATGTGGCTCTCTTCGGAGACCAGGGCAGAGCCCGAGGGATCGAAGGCGCGTGCCGCCATGCGTACCTCGAGGGTCTGCCCGTCGGCCGCGTCCACGACCAGGGGAGAGGACACGATGGGCGACGACGAGGTGACCGCGGGAGGGAACTCTCCGTCCGTCGAGATCTCGTAGCGGATCTGTGCCCCCGGCTGGGCATCGAAGGCGATCTCCACCCGTCCGGTGTACATGCCGTTGTCGCGAACGCCCCGCATGACCGGCACCGCCATCCGTTTCGCGGCTGCAACGACGAAACCTGTAACAGCCCCCCGGGTGCCTGCGTCGTTCTCCAGCACAGCCTCTCCTCGAAGGGCTCCTCCGTCGACGGAAGAAAGCGTGACTGCCAACGGGCTGCCGTATAGTACGAAGCTTGCCGCAGCAGCCGGGCTCCCCGTGAGGCGGTAGAGAAGCTTCACGTCCGCGGGCTTGTCCCAGGCAATGAAGGCGACCTCGGGACTCTCCGGGACGTACGTGACGTGCGGGCTCGGCGCCGCCGGGGGAACGGTCCTGTCGACGACAACCGTGACGATGGTCGATGCACGGCTCATATTCCCAAGGTCGTTGATCGCCCGCGACAACAGATGGTACGTCACGGACGCGCCAACCCTGCCCGTCAACAATAGGGGCGAGGAGTACGCACTCGATGCCGCGGTCGGCACCTTCGGAGTGGCGCCGTCGTCAGTGAGCTCGTAGACGATGGCCGCATTCGCGGCGCTGAGGCTGATGCTCACCGGGCGCGCAGAAACGCCTCCCTGCGGCGCCCCGCTCATGACCGGGTCATCGGGGAGCTCCCTGTCGACGCTGAACTGATAGCGCCTGTCGTACGGGGACCTGTTACCCGCGTCATCCTGCGTTGCGAAACGGACGATGAAATCCCTGCGTGCCCCGTCGGGTGCATCGAAGACGATCGGGCCCGCATAGCGTTCACCGGCGGTGACGGGGTCAGGGGGATCCGCGTCTGTCGCGGATACGCTGTAGAAGAGCGTGACGTCCGCCGGCAGTGGGTCTGCCGTCAGGGTCAACGGTCTTGAAACCCGTCCGCCTTTTGCCGCGCCTGCGACAAGCGGAACGTCAGGGGTCTTCAGATCGATCGCGAAGGAGATCTCACGCCGTTCGCCCAGGCGCGTCGAGTTGTGGGATATCGCAAGGAGCTTCATCCGGAAAGTCACGACGCCGCCGTCATCCCCCGTGAAAGTCGTGTCCTTCGTGAGGAGCGGTGAAGTGGCGTCGGGGTCCGGCGGAGCAGAGCCATCGGTGGTCATGGTGTAGCGCACGTTCCACGCGCTGTCGGCCATGCCGATCGAAACCTGCCTCTTGTTGTAGCGACCCCTGTCAGCGATCCCCGAGATCGCGGGAATCCGCGGCGGACGGAGATCCACCGAATAGAGGATCGGCCCGTACACCTCCGAGGCATTCCCCGCGGCATCGATGGCAAGGAGCTTCACCCGGTAGGTCGTGAGCGCGCCGTCCACTCCGGCCAGGCTCAGCGACTTCACCGATGCCGGCGCGTCAGCACCTGGGTCCGCCGGTGTCGCTCCGTCAGAGCTCAGCGTGGTGTACACCCCCGCGGGAGAGCTGATCGTGACGGTGGTCGGCTCATCCAGCGGCGTCACGGAGGGCGCCGGAGACAGCAAGGGACGGGACGGCGGCTTCCTGTCGACAGTCGCTGAAATCGCATCCCCCACGGCCATGATCCGCCCGTTCGCGTCGAGATATGCTGCACGGACCTTGAAGGTCCGCTGCATGCCGAAAGGAACCGACAGCGAGAGGGGAAGATCCAGCCGCGCAGAGCCGGCGGTCGGAGCCGCCGGCTCTGCGCCATCCGAGGTGATCTCGTAGACCATCCCCTGCTGGGCGGCGGGCCCGCTGAAGATCGCCGTTCCCGAACGCGTAGAGACGCTGGCGCGGAGCGACGGCGCTGCACCGAGAGATGGGTCGAGTACGATCGACCGCTGCGTGACGGGGCTCAAGCTCCCCGAGCCGTCGATGGCAACGGCCTTCACCGTCAGGGCTCCTGCGGCGGAACCCGGCTTCACGTCCAGAAGTCCCGAGGACGAAGGGGAAAGGGGATTCGGGCGTGAACCGTCGGTGGTCACCGACACGAGTGCGTCCTCCGGGGCGATCACCTGTGCGTGGGAAAGGGTCCGTATCGGTTCGGCATCACCCACCGTGATGAGGGGCGCAGAAGGCCCCGTCTGGCCGACGAAGAAGAAATAGCGGTACTCGCCTCCCCATGTCCCGCCGCTGGACAGCGCACGGAAACGGAGCGTCAGCGCGCGCGGCACGCTCGGGTCCGACGGGAGGGAAATGCTGGTGCCTGCCAGGAAATCGCTCTCCGACGGGCTCTTCTCCCAGAGTGTGTAATACACACTCCCTTCGGGCGCGGAGAGCACGTGAGGGGAGATGGCCTTGGCGTAGGTGCCGCTTTCAAGGTCGAGACGGAGACCCGTCCCTCTCTCCGGCGCATAGGTGACGGAAACATCCCGGCGCAGGAGAGCTCGTCGAGCGCTCCTGGGCTGCGCGGCGACCTTGACGGTCGTCACTCCCTGCTTCGGAAGCGGAACAGGGCCAGCGTACGGCGTACCAGCGGCGGGATCCGTGCCATCAAGGGTGTAGCGGACCCACTGGACATTGCGGAAGGACAGGGCGAGGACCTGGGCGTTGGCAAAGGTTCCCGAGACGGGGCTCAGGACATCGAGCTGGGGAGATCGCGCGTCCACGGTATAGCGGGCCGTGACGATCGCGCTGCGATTGCCCGCCGCATCCACGGAGTAGGCCTGGACGACGAAATCGGACCGGGCGTCCTGCGTTCCGATGGTGAGTGTTTTCCCGTCCCATGCGGCGGGCGCTGCGATCACGTTTCCGCTCACGGCGTAGAAGACCGTATCGCCGACCCCCTTGTCGAAGACCACGCCCACGGGGTCCCAGTAGGTGCCCGGCTCGGGGCTCACATGCGGAGGTGCAGGCGGCTTCTTGTCGATGCGGATCCACACCTCGCGCCGCTCGATCTCCCCCGCGTCGGAGTCCGCCCGAACGATGATCCGGTACTCCCGTTCTTCCCCGGCGGCCGCAGTGAGCCTCAAAGCTTCCCGGAACGGGACCCACGAGCCTTCAGCGCCGTCGGGATCACGGATGCTGTAGCGAAGTGAGATCTGCGGACCGACCTGCTCGGCGCGAAGGAGCTGGTCCTGAGCGTAAACGCCGGAGATGACGGAGAGGAAAATCACCCCCGGCTGCTGGGTCACGGCCGCGGCTTGTGAGAAAACAGGCCCGGCCGCCACGAGAAGTGAGAGCAGGATCAGGAGGGAGCGGATGCGTCCGGCGAGGCCACGGGAGGCGGCTCCCGACGTGCCGCTAGAGGATGCCGGTGAGCTCAGGGTCCTCTGCGTAGTAGTGCTCCTTCTTCTCCGCCTCTGTCAGCCCCACGAGCTCATGGCTCATGTAGTGGATCCAGAAATCGTCGTCGGGCGTCACGATGTCGTGGAATCTGCACCAATAGTCCGGCTGCACCGGGAGCTGCTTGGCGAGGTAGCGTCGGAGCTTGTAGTCGTGCACCGCCACGCGGACGTCCTCCCGGGGTATCCCCTTGTTCATGAAGATCTCCACGAGGTGGTTGACGGTCCTTCCCGTGTCGAAGATGTCGTCCACGAGGAGGACCTTGTCGCCGCTTCGCAGGTATTCAGGGTCGTACGTCCAGCCGTCGACCCTGACCCTGTCCTGGAGCCCGACGTCGCGATACGAGCGGGCGACCACTGCCGCGTAATACACCGGCCTGCGGTCCTTCCGTCTCATCTTGAAGAACTCGCTGATGACGTTTCCCATGTACGCGCCGCCGCGCAGGGACACGTAGATCACGTCGGGGAGGAAGCCTTCTTCATGGATGCGATGTGCCAGCTTGATGGCATTGTTGCGCACCGTTTCGTACGTGAGGAACTCTTTGCGCATGTACAGAGTATTCTAATGGAAAAGGGTGAGGATTTCCATCCGATCTCGCAGAACAGCGACGGTGTGCTCGAAATGCGCCGACATCGAGCCGTCCGCCGTAATGACGGTCCAGCCGTCGTCCAGGAGCTCGATCTCGTCCCCTCCGGCGTTCACCATGGGCTCGATGGCGAGCACCATGCCCTCCTTGAGCCGGGGGTTCGGCCCGCCGCCGACGTAGTTGGGGATCTGGGGATCCTCGTGCATGGCGAAGCCCGTCCCGTGTCCGCAGTAGTCCCTGACCACGCCGAACCCGTTCGCCGTGGCATGGTCGAATACAGCGCGGGAGATGTCGCTGATGCGATTGCCGGCTATAGCCTGGGCAACGCCCAACTCCAGGCACTGCTGCGTGACGGTGATGAGCTTCTGCTTGTCTTTCGAAACCTCGCCCACCCCGACGGTGATCGCCGAATCGGAGAAATACCCGTTCAGGTCCACGCCGAGGTCAAGGCTCACCACGTCCCCGCTGGCGAGCTTGCGGGAACCGGGGATCCCGTGGATCACCTCGTCATTCAGCGAAATGCAGATGGAGGCGGGGTAGTTCATGTAGCCGAGGAACGCGGGATGCCCCCCGTGCTTTTCGATCCATGTGCGCGCGAAGTGGTCGATCTCCCGCGTGGTGATCCCCGGGGCGACGATCTTTCGAATCTCCTCGAGGGTCCAGGCCAGCAGACGACCCGACTCGCGGATCCCCGCAATTTCCTTTTCGTTCTTCAGACGTATCATCCGTTCACCTACTTGCCCGCGTCTTCCTTCTCCTTCTCCTTGGCCCGTTCTTTCTTCTTGTCCTTGATGATGGTGGAGAAGGCATCCTCGGTCTCGGTACCGAAGGACTCTTCAATGATCTTCTTTGCCTCGTCCACCTGACCGGAGGTGATCGTCACCTTGCCTTCCGTGATGACCCCCGGCTCCACGACGAGCTTGGGAGTGGTGATGTTGCCCAGCACCTTGCCGGTGTGCAGGAGGTCGACCTCTTCCGAGGCGGAGATATTGCCGATCAGCGTGCCCGCGATGGTCACCTTCCGCGCCTGGATGTCCGTCTTCACCTTGCCTGTCGGGCCGACGATGAGCTGGTCGTCGGTGCGGATGTCGCCCTGGAACTTTCCTTCTATAAGGATGGAGCCGTTCACGTAGAATCGACCTTCGAAGATCGATCCCTCACCGATGATGCAGTTCGTCGAGTCGTTCTTGTTCGGCATGCCGTCTCCTTTTGCGTTGGCAAAAGATAGCACTATTGCCCCCCCGCTTCAAGTTTGCGAAGCAACAGCCCCGCGCGGAGGTTCCGGGGGTCGAGGTTTTTCGCCCGCTGGAGCGCCGCGAGCGCCCCCTGTTCGTCCCCCTGAAGCAGCCGCGCGGAGCCCCGGAGCATCTCGATGCGCGCAAGCGTCTGCGCCCGGGCCTGCAGATCCCCGCGTCTCTCGAACTGATCCTGCGCCGCGTCGAGCTCCGAGAGTGCATCCCGAATGCGCCCTGAGCGCAGCAGGACAAGCGCGAGGTCGTATCGCGCCACCCCGTCACGGAGGAGATCCGCAGAGCGTCCGAACGCTTCGATCGCCCGCGCATCGTCCCCCTTCATCGCGGCCGCAAGGCCGGCAACGAGCGAGACGCCGCCATCCTTGGTCCCTCCGGCAGCCTCGTGCTGGGACACGGCGACCTGCGCGCCCTCCCAGTCTCTTGCAGCAAGCAGCGACATGCAGAGGGCGTGGAAAACCTCGACGTTCTCCGGCACCCGGTTGAAGAGCTTCCAAAGCCGAGCCCTGTGCGCTTCAGGGGACATCGTCGAGGCCTGCAGGGAGAGCAGGAAAAGCCCCGCCTCCGCGTCCGCCGGATTTGCAGCAACGAGCGCGGACAGAACGGACAGCGATCGCTCGACGTTCCCCGCGGCCAGAGCGAGCCGCGCTTCGGCGATGCGAAGCCCCCGACCACGGCGCAGGTCCTGCTCGACGCGTTCATCCGTCCGCCGCGGCCGCCGAAGTGACCGCAACGACCGCGGGTGCCGACGACGCCAAGCGGCTGCG
>PLNO01000367.1 GCA_003141795.1 Spirochaetaceae bacterium
GCTCGACGAGGGCGCGCGCCACGAGCTGGTCGAGGTACTGGCTCTTCTCGTCATCGCTCAGCTCCCGCTTCGTCTGCGCGATAACGGGGGCGAACAGATTGCGGAGCTGGGTGGCCGTGATGACCTGCATCTTCGTGAGTCGGATCGTGGCGACGGGCTTATCGATGACCTGTCCGGAGAGCATCGAGACAGCCGCAAAGAAAAAAACGGCGAATACGACGGCCTTCTTCTGCATGAGTCACGCTCCGATTTTCTGGTACCTTGGATATAAGAGGGGCGGGGACGAGGGGCTTCGCGAGAAAGCCCCTGAGCTATCCCTTCCGCCGCTGTGGGCGGTTACTTCTTCTTTCCCGTGCCGGTGTTCTTGCCCGTCTTGCCGCGGCTCTTCTTGCGCATCTTGATGCTCCAGGTCCTGTTCCAGCTGACCTTCGCCATACTGCCTCCTTGTGGGTATCGAATGACACCAATCTACACCGAAACGGGCATGCGAGTCACCTGCCTCCCTACCGTCCCGGCCTTCAACTCTTGACAAAGACTGCTCGGGAAGGCTATACGTGACCCAGAGGCAGGCCTGTAAGGGGGAACCTGCCCTTTCAAGTGTCTCCTTCGTCTAGGGGTTAGGACACTGGGTTTTCATCCCGGCAACAGGGGTTCGAATCCCCTAGGAGATAAGAGCCCGGCGATGCGCTGTGCATCGCCGGGCTTTTTTTCACCGCCTTGCCAGGGCAATACGTTTCTGCTACCAATGAGTTTTACAAGGAGCATGACCACGCCGCTTGATTGCCCGGATACGCAGCATGCCTGAGAAGCCCCCTCTCCCTGAATCGTTGACGGGCTATCCCGTCCACCTGGTGGGAATCAAGGGAACCGGCATGACCGCGCTCGCTGAGGTTCTCAGTGCCAGAGGGGCGCGCGTCACGGGTTCGGACACCACGGAAAAGTTCTACACCGATGCCGTGCTCGGCCGCCTGGGCATTCCCTACGTCGAGGGCTTCTCCGCGGAGAACCTCCCGAAGGACGCACGTCTCGTTGTCCACTCCGCCGCCTACCGGCGGGAGGAGAACCCCGAGCTCGTGGAGGCAGCGGCGCGTGGGGTGCCGATGCTCCTGTATCCCGAAGCCCTGGGCCTCCTCTCCGAGAGGTCACTCAGCATCGGGATCAGCGGCGTGCACGGCAAGTCGACCACGACGGCCATGTGCGGCACCATCCTCAAGGAATGGGGGTTCCCGTCGACAGTGATCGTCGGCGCGGAAGTGCCGGCATTCGGCAGCCGGTCCACCCTCGTCCAGGGGCAGCGCTACCTCGTCGCTGAAACCTGCGAATACAGGCGGCATTTCCTCAACTTCCACCCCGCGCACGTGCTCATCACGAGCGTGGAACCCGACCACCTGGACTACTTCCGTGACCTTGAGGACATGCTGGACGCTTTCGAGGAGTACGGCCGGCGGTTGGCCCCCGAGGGCACGCTCGTGTTCTGCGCTGACGATCCCGGAGCCGTGGAGGCGGCGCGGCGCATCGCCGCGGCCAGACCCGACGTGCGGATGCTGCCCTATGGCCGGCAGGCGAACGGCGCCTTCAGGGTCGTGGGCGAATCCCGCGGACTCGGCTGCTCGCGGTTCCGTCTCGGTGGTTTCGATGCAGCATTCAAGGTGAGGGTGCCGGGGGGCCACAATGTGCTGAATGCGGCCGCGGCCCTTGCCGCAGTCAACCTGCTGTGGAAGGTCGAGCGCGGAGAGTCGCTCATGGACCTCTCTGCCGCGGCGAAGGCCCTCGAGTCATTCACGGGCAGCAGGCGGCGGAGCGAGATCGTCGGAGAGGGGGGCGGGATCCTCGTCATGGACGACTACGGCCACCATCCTACGGCGATCAAAAAGACGCTGGAAGGCATCCGTGATTTCTATCCCGACCGTCGCCTCGTCGTCGATTTCATGTCGCATACCTACTCCCGAACGCAGGCCTTGCTCCCGCAGTTCGCGACCTGCTTCGCTGCGGCGGACCTGGTGGTTCTCCACAAGATCTATGCTTCGGCCCGGGAAAAGAACGAGGGGGGCATCACCGGAAAAGACCTCTTCCGTGAGGTTTCGAAAAACCACGCCGCGGTGAGCTATTTCGAGGAGCCGATGGACGCGCTGCCCTTTCTCGTCTCGGAGCTCAAGTCGGGCGACCTTTTCCTCACCATGGGCGCCGGAGACAACTGGAAGCTCGGCCGCGAGCTGCTGCGGCGGAGCGGAGGCGCGCAATGACCAGCATGACAGGCTTCGGCCACGGCGAATACAGGGACTCGCGGGTCCAGATGGTCGTGGAGATACGATCGTACAACAACCGTTTCCTCGAGCTGTTCATCAATCTCCCCTACAGCCTGAAGCAGCTCGAGCCCCGTCTGCGGGAGTTCCTCTCCTCGCGCATCCAGCGGGGGAAAATCGAATTCTATCTTTCCGTCACGGAGCTGGAAGACCAGAGCGACGTCGTCGTGGATCATGCCCGAGTGAAGACCTATGCGGCTGCGCTGGAAGAGCTGCGCCGCGTCGCGGGGGTTCGCGAACGCCCCGGACTCTCCCACTTCATCGGCCTGGAAGGCGTGCTCAGGACGATGAGCCGCAAGGACCCCGACGCGCTCTGGGAGCTCGTCACTCCGACGCTGGAGAAGGTCTTCGCGGATTTCGACGCATCCCGGGTGACCGAAGGCCGCAAGACCGAGCAGGACATCAGGCGGTGCGCCGTCGAGATCCGCGGCAGGATCGCCACGGTGGAATCGCTCGTGCCCACGATCGAAGCCAAGATCAAAAACGGGCTTCGCGATCGGTTCCGGGAGCTCCTTGGCGACACCGTGGACGAATCGCGCATCCTCACTGAAACCGCGGTCCAGCTCATGCGCAGCGACATCAACGAGGAGGTGCAGCGCATGAAATCCCACCTCGAGAGCCTGGAGGAGGCGCTCGGCCACACCGGCCCCCAGGGGAAGCGGCTGGACTTCGTCTGCCAGGAGCTCGGCAGGGAGATCAACACCATCGGATCCAAGAGCATGACGCTGGAGATCGACCAGGCCGTCATCGCCGTGAAGGACAACCTGGAAAAGATCCGGGAGCAGCTTCGCAATGTCGAATGAGGCTTCACTCAAGGCGCGGGCGAAAGACCTGCGCATCGCCATCTCCGGAAAAAGCGGCTGCGGGAACTCCACGGTGTCGCGGCTCGTGGCAGGTCAGCTCGGCTTGCGGGTGGTGAACTACACCTTCAAGGACCTCGCGCGCGACAAGGGCATGACCTTCGACGAGATCAGCCGCCTGGCCGAAACCGACCCCCAGTTCGACCTGACGATCGACCGCATGCAGGTCGAGCTTGCGGAGGGGGGCGGATGCGTCCTGGGCTCGCGCCTGGCGATCTGGCTGCTCCGCGACATCGCTTTCACGGTGTACCTCCGCGCTCCCCTCGAGGTGAGGGCGGAAAGGATCGCCGGGAGGGAAGGCAAGGAGCTTGCCGTAGCGCTTTCGGAAACCGAGGCCCGGGACCGCAGGGACCACGACCGCTACGCGCGGTTGTACGGGTACGACGTGGACCGCTACGATTTCTCCGCGCTGGTAGTGGACACTGAGAAGCTCGACTCCGAAGGGGTCGCGCGGGAGATCGTCGAACACGCAGCGGAGATCGTGTAGGGGCGCGGACCCGGAGGCACGGCTTGCATCTTCCCGCGAATAGGGCTATTGTAAAACACCTATGGTATTACCCCTCGATCTCCTGGAAGGATTCCAGGGCAACATCTACGAGATGACGTGTGCGGCAATGAAGCGCAGCATTCAGATCAACCTCGCCGGCGATGACGAGCTCGATGCCAATCACGGAAAAATCGTTTCCACCGCTCTGAAGCAGATCCTCACGCAGAAGGTAAGGTATCGGCACCCGGAGGCCTGAAAGCGCCCCTCTCGTCGTCGTTCTTTTCGGTCCCACTGCCGTCGGAAAATCGGAGCTGCTCTTTTCAGTGCTCGATGCGCGTTTCGAGGTGATCAACGCCGACTCGATGCAGGTCTACCGGCACATGGATGTCGGGACCGCGAAGCCGTCGGCGGACGAGCTCCTCCGCGTTCCCCACCACCTGGTGAGCGTGGCAGATCCTTCCGAGCAGTTCAATGCGGGGCGTTTCGTCTCCGAGGCCGAGCGGCTCATCCCGGCGATCGCCGATCGGGGCAGGGTGCCCATCGTTTCCGGAGGGACCGCCTTCTATATCACGAGCCTCCTCTACGGGATGCCCGAGGCGCCGGCGGTGGATGCCGCCACGCGCGAAAGGCTGCGCGCGTTGGAGCGCGCCTCCGGTCACCAGGAGCTCTATCGCATCCTCGGGGAGCGCGATCCCGATGCCGCAGCGCGTATCCACCCCAACGACCGCTACAGGATCATGAGGGCCCTGGAGGTGATCGAAGGCACGGGCAGGTCGCTCTTCTCCTTCCGATGGCCGCGCAGCCCGCGGCAGGACATGAAGTTCCTCCTCATCGGCCTCGAGAGGCCGCGAGAGGAGCTGTACCGCCGCATCGACGAGCGGGTGGATGCGATGTTCGATCGGGGGCTCATGGCTGAAGTGAAGGCCCTCGTCGAAAAGGGGTATGCCCCGGCAGACCCCGGCATGAGGGGCATCGGGTATCGGGAGCTGCTGGAGATGAGAAGCGGCTGCGAGACGGTGGCCGGTGCGCGCGAGCGCATCGCACGCTCCACGCGCCGCTACGCGAAACGACAGCTCACGTTCTTCCACGCCGTGCCGGAGGTGAGCTGGATGACCCCCGACAAGCCTCTGGCCGTGCGTGCGCGGATCGATTCATTCATTGCCGCGAGCACTTGACCATGAACGAGGAAACACGCATAGTGAGTGCTGGTAGACACGCGTCTCGCGCGACACAATCATCGAAAGGAGTGGCGCTGTGCCCTGTGGTAGAAAAAGAAAGCGACATAAGATCGCCACGCACAAGCGGAAGAAAAAGCTGAGAGCCAACCGACATAAGAAGAAGCTGCGGTAGGGGGCGCCCGACCGGGCACGGCAGTAAACGCTGCGCGCCCCTAGGGCGGCTTCCGGGGAGGAGCGGTCGGTGAAAGCTGCATGGTTCATTGCGTCTTTCCTGCTCCTTGCCGTACTGGTTCCGGCAAGCGGGGAGAGTCTTTGGTCTCCCGGCTTCAAAGGGTACCTGTCCGGCAGCAGGGGTTTGGCTGTGGGAGATGCACTTGTCGTGCAGATCGACGCCTCCTCCTCACTCTCTTTTTCCTCGTCCAGTAACGACTCGAAGAACCTCACGTTGGAGTTCTCCGGCGGAGAAGCGGGGAACCTGTTTTCGTTTTTGCCTCAGGTCCGCACGGGCGGAACGCTGACAACGACGGGAAAGGATTCCCTCAGCCTCAAGACGGAGGTTCCCGTCGTCGTGACCGCGGTGAATCCCGACGGAACGGCGCAGGTCCAGGGGTCCCGCACCATCGCCGTGCAGGGAAAGAACGAATCCATAACGATCACCGGCATCGTTTCGCCCACGCTGATCGACCAGAAGGGCGCCATCGGCTTCAACCGTCTTGCCAATGCGCGTCTGGTGTACACGACATTCCTCGCCTCCGCAAAGGACGTTCTCAGCCCCGCTGATCTGCAGACACTCCTGGCGCCGACACCCCCCGCGGGAGCTGCGGCCGCGCCGGGGGCACCGGCCGCGGCAGCCGCCCCTGCCGGAGCGCAGCCGGGTGCCACGCAACCCGCAGCAGCCCAGCCTGCGGGCGCTGCCGCGGCCCGTCCCGGTCTTGCCATCCCCGATGCGCGCAAGAAAGAGCTTCTCCTCCAGTACCTGAACCGTCTCATCGACATCGTGTTCTCCCAATAACCATGCAGCCCCCCATTCTTCCTGACATCCACGGGCCGCAGGACCTCCGGGGCCTGAGCGAGCCCGAGCTCGACCAGCTGGCCGCGGAGATCCGCGAGCTCATCATGCAGGTGGTGTCGCGCAATGGCGGCCATCTGGCCTCGAACCTCGGTGTCGTGGAGCTCACCATCGCTCTGCACAGGGTTTTCGAGTCACCGCGGGACGTGATCCTCTGGGACGTCGGCCACCAGTGCTACGCGCATAAAATCCTCACGGGACGCGCCGCGCAGTTCGCCACTCTGCGCACGCAGGGCGGCCTGAGCGGGTTCCCTCGCCGATCGGAGAGCGCGCACGATCCGGTGGAAACGGGCCACGCGTCCACCGCCATCAGCTGCGCCCTCGGCATGGTCACCGGCCGCCAGATGCTGGGGGAATCGGGGCATGTCGTGGCAGTCGTCGGAGACGGCGCGCTCACCGGCGGGCTCGCGCTCGCAGGTCTCAACAATGCCGGCCATTCCGGCAAGAACCTCATCATCATCCTCAACGACAACGCGATGTCGATCGGTCGTAACGTCGGCGCCTTTTCCGCCTACCTCGGACGGCTCACGATGACGAGGCTCTACGAGGCTGTCCGCCGCAGGTTCGACCGCACGGTGACCCGTCTGCCCGTTGTCGGCGGAGAGGTGAAGAAGATCGTCGACCGCCTGAAAAAGGTGACCAAAGCGCTGTTCTTCAGGGAAACGATGTTCGGCGACCTTGGCTTCCGCTACGTCGGACCGGTGGACGGCCACGACATCCACGGGCTCACACGCATCCTTGCCAACGTGAAAGACGTGGAGGGACCCGTGCTCGTGCACGTCACGACGTGCAAGGGAAAGGGGTACGCGCTGGCGGAGGACGACCCCACGCGCTTCCATGGGATCACCCCTTTCTCCCTTCTGGACGGCTCCGTGGAGGAGAGCACGAAGCTCACCTTCTCCGAGGCCTTCTCCCAGGCAATGGTGGCCCTCGCGGGGGAAGACCCGCGCGTGGTGGGCATCACCGCCGCAATGGTGGACGGCACGGGGCTCAAGGGGCTTGCAGCACGCATGCCGCAGCGTGTCTTCGATGTGGGAATCGCCGAGGATCACGCCGTCACCTTCGCGGCAGGGCTCGCGCTGACAGGCATGCGCCCCGTCGTCGCGATGTACTCGACGTTCCTGCAGAGGGCCGTCGATCAGGTCATCCACGACGTCGCGCTTCCCCGGTTACCGGTGGTGTTCGCCGTGGACCGGGCCGGGTTCGTGCCGGGCGACGGGGAGACTCACCAGGGGGTTTTCGATATCAGCCTGTTCAGCGCCGTGCCGGGGCTCACCATGCTCGCCCCCGCAAGCCGGGGAGAGCTCTCGATGTTTCTCCGATGGGCGGTGTCCAGCGCCCGACCGGTCATGATCCGCTACCCGAAGGCCGTCTGCGGCCCCGAGCTGCCCGAGCTCGCGGGCCCGCTGGAGGAGGGGAGGGGTGTCTTCGTGCGTTTCCTCCAGAGCGAAGTCCTCATCATGAGCGTCGGCGCCATGCTTCCCCAATGCCTGGACGCCGCGCATCTGCTCAACCTCGACGGGATCTCCACGGACATCTACAACCTGCGGTTCCTGAAGCCGCTGGACGAGGCATACCTGCTCTCCGTCCTGCGTCTGTACCGCCACGTGGTGCTCGTCGAGGAGGCCGTTACGCGCGGAGGCCTCGGAGAGACGGTGAACCGCCTGCTCGGGGAAAGCGCCATGGGCGGGGTCACGTTCGTCGCAATGGGCGCCGCCGATCGTTTCCCGGGCCTGGGTACCCGTGAGCAGCTCATCGCGGAGGCGGGGCTTGATGCTGCCGGCATCGCCCTGCGCGTACGCACAATCTGCGAGCGCGGGCTCGTAACGGAGGCGCGGCAGGAGCTCGTCGGGCACCGGCACCCGTTCCTCAGGGGATGAGCTGTGCGGCTTGACGCTGGGAGAAGCTGGTTGTTAGAATCCGTTCGTGGCCAACGCACATCCCATCGACATTACCTCTGCCACCGACCTCAAGAGAATCCTCGGCGAAATCGACGTCCCGGACGGGGAGATCGACAGAATAGCTGATTCCTTCCTCTATGTTGCCGTAAAGCTGGAGGGGGTGGACACGCGTGCCGCGAACCTCCTGAAGTCCTCCGTGGAGTCACTCGGCGGGGGGATCGCCATGAGCCGCCAGGCAGCCGAGTTCACAGCGCCGGAAACCGACCTCATCGTCTCCGGAAGCCGCCATACGCTCCAGCTCCTCGTTGCCGGTCTGAAGAAGGAGCCCTTCGGGCTCGCGGAGATAGGCGCGGAGATCGGCGCCTGCATCGCCTCCGGCAACAGGATCATGAAATGGGGGGAGCGCGTCCTGGATTTCGGCAGGAAGACCTACGTCATGGGGATCCTCAACTGCACCCCTGATTCATTCTTCCCCACCAGCAGGGCGACGACCGTCAAGGACGCCCTGAAGACGGCGCACGAAATGATCGAGGCGGGCGTGGACATCATCGACGTGGGCGGGGAGTCCACGAGGCCCGGATCGGACCCGGTTCCCCTCGAGGAGGAGATCCGCAGGGTGATCCCCGTCATCCAGGCGCTGAGGGCCGAATCGGACGTCATCATCTCCGTCGATACGCGTGTCGCGGGAGTCGCAGAAAGATCCCTCGACGCAGGCGCGGACATCGTCAACGACATCTCCGGGCTCCGCCACAATCCCGAGCTCGCGCGGCTCGTTGCCCGCCGCGGGGTGCCGGTGGTGCTGATGCACATGCGCGGAACCCCGAAGACGATGCAGAAGGGCCCGTTCTACGGCAACACGATCTCCGAGATCCTGCGGGAGCTGCGTCCCTCCATCGCGGCGGCGCTTGCCGCCGGGATCCCCCCTGAGTTGATCATCGTCGACCCGGGCATCGGGTTCGGCAAGCGGATGCAGGACAACCTCCTCATCATCAAGGAGCTCGGTTCCCTGAAATCGCTGCACTTCCCCATACTCGTCGGCCTCTCCCGCAAGGGCTTCATCGGGGAGATCCTGGACCGCCCCGTGGAGAAGCGGCTCATCGGAACGGTCACGGCGAACACCCTCGCCGTGCTGAACGGCGCGGACATCATCCGCGTGCACGACGTCGCGGATGCCGTTGAAATGGTGAAGATCATCGATTCGGTCCGGCGGATCGGGGCGTAGGGAGCTCATGGATTTCCTCCTGAACACCTGGGTCGTCCGAGAGGTCATCCGTCCCGGACTCGACGTGCTCATGCTCGCCTATCTGCTTTACAAGAGCTGGCAGATCCTCGTGCAGACCCGCGCAGTGCAGCTCGTGAAGGGCACCGTCGTCATGGTGCTGATCTACGCCGTGTCCTTCTTCCTGAAGCTCACCACGCTCCTCTGGATCCTCAACGTGCTTGTCCCGGGCCTCGTCATCGCCATCGCCATCGTCTTCCAGCCCGAGCTGCGCAAGATCTTCACGCAGATCGGCAGCAGGGAGTGGTTCCGCCCGGGAGGGAGGACGGGAACGCCGCGGCTGGAGACGCTCATGAANNTCATCGTCTTCCCCCGCAGGGTGGGGGTGAAGAACATCGTCCAGACCGGCACCCTGGTGAATGCGGAGATCTCGACGAACCTCATCAGCACGATCTTCTTCGAAGGCACCCCGCTGCACGACGGTGCGATGATCGTGGAGGGGGATCGCATCGTCGCCGCGGGATGTTTCCTGCCGCTCTCCGAGCGGGAGGACGTGGAAAGCGCCTTCGGGGCGCGGCACCGTGCCGCCCTCGGCCTCGTGGAGGAGACCGACGCCCTGGTCGTGGTCGTGTCGGAGGAAAACGGCGCGGTGTCCCTCGCGCATGACGGCGACATCAGGTACAACCTCACCCTCGCCGAGGTGGAGGCCGGGTTGAAGAGCCTCCTGCGCGCCGAGCGTCGGGGCGGAGAGGACGGCAGATGAAGGACCGCAGGTTCACGCGCGTTCTCCTTGCAGATCTGCCGGTGAAGGTGATATGTCTCGCCGCGGCGGTGATCCTCCTGCTTTTCCACCGCGTGACGGCTCTCACGGAGCGCTACTTCAGCGTCCCCCTGGACGTCAGCACGCCCTCCGGACTCGCGGTGGCCTCCACCTTTCCCAAGACGGTGCGGGTCACGCTCCGAGGCTCGGAGGATTCGATCTTTCCCATCCTCGAGGAGGACATCGAGGCCTCGGTGAACCTGAGCTCGCATCGCGCGGCCGGCGTGTATCGTGGGGAAGTGAAGGTGAGCCGCAAGGGCACGGCTTCGAGCGTGGAGCCGCTGGAGATCAAGGTCGATCCGCAGGGGATCACATTCACTCTGGAGCCGCTGACGGAGAAGCGGGTGAACGTCATCCCGGATCTCAGGGGCGCGCCGGCCTACGGCTTCGAGATGGTACAGTCCACCCTCACCCCGCCCAACGTCGTCATCCGCGGCGCGCGCAGCCAGGTGCAGAGCGTCGCTGCGCTCTCCACGGAGGAGATCGACCTCACCGGACGCACGGGGAGCTTCGCCTCCCGGGTGAAGATCAACGCCCCGAACAGCCTCATAAGGGTCGCGGGCGACGCTTCGGCCGATTTCCGTGCGACGATCCTGGAATCGGTCATCGTGCGCACGTTCGACGGCGTGGAGATCGTCGGCGTCGACCTTCCGCAGCACCTCGCGCTGGAGCCCTCCGCGTCAAGGGGCAGCATGCAGGTGCAGGGGACGCAGCTCGCCGTCGACGGGGTGCGGCCGGAGCAGGTGCGGCTCGTGCTGGAGCTCTCCGGCGTGAAAAGGGCGGGTTCGTATACGCTGCGTCCCCGGCCGGAAACGACCTCGAGCGTGACGGTGCTGGACTGGTCGCCGAAAGAGCTCACGGTCACCATCGTGGCTTCGGGAAGATAGGAGGCGCAGGTGATACTCGGAGTCGGCATCGACGTCGTGCACGTCGATCGCATCCGCAGGTGGAGCCACATCGACGGGTTGTACGAGCGATTCTTCCACCCCGAAGAGCTCGCCATCGCGCTGCCCCGCGGCGAGGTGGGTATCCTCTCCCTCGCCGCGCGATTCGCGGCCAAGGAGGCGTTCGGGAAGGCCATCGGCTCGGGGATCCGCTACTTCGCGCTGCGCGACATCGCCGTGTTGAACGATTCCAGCGGCAAGCCCTTCATGCTGCTCACCGGCGGGGCGGAAACGGCGTTCAAGGATTTCGGCGGACAACGCCTCGTGTGCTCCCTGTCGCACGAGCGGGACAAGGCGCTCGCTGTGGTGATCATCGAGGGAGGTCAGTAAAAGTGGATCAACCGAATATCAGCTTTTTCCAGAAGAAGCAGACCGTGTGCCCCGTGTGCGACGCGAAGTTCTTCCGCGAGGAGATACTCTCGGGCGGAGGACGGCTGATCGCGGGGGACCTCACCAAGGAGCTGCGCAGGATGTACGAGCCGTCCAAAAAGTTCGGCGAGCTCCACCCGTTGATCTATCCCGTCATCGTCTGTCCGGTGTGCTATTTCTCGACCTTTCCACAGGATTACGCCGGTATCCCCGCCACCACGGTGAGAAAGGCGGAGGTCCATGCCGACGAGAGGCGCGACAGCATCTCCTCGATCTTTCCGCAGCTGGACTTCACCGCACCGCGCACGCTGAAAGAGGGCATCGCGGCCTACTATTTCGCGGTGGGCTGCTACGATTTCTTCGACAAAAAGGCCAATCCCACGTTCAAGGCGGGGCTCGCCGCCCTGCGCGCAGCGTGGCTTCTCGGGGACCTGGACAAGCATGAACCCGGGGAGAACTGGGACCATATGGCGAGGCTCTTCTATCGCAAGGCGCATTTCTACTACCAGCTCTGCCTGGAGAAGGAGAGCGCGGGCCAGGAGCCTTTCGACGCGGCGCTGGCCTTCGGGCCGGACCTGGACAAAAATTACGGCTATTACGGGGTGATCTACCTCGCCGCGTATCTCGATTTCAAGTACGGGCCAACGGCGGATGCCCCGCAGCGCGTGACGAGCCTCCAGTACGCGCGGCGCATGATGGCGAAGATCTTCGGCGTGGGCAAGTCGTCGAAGAACCGCCCCACCGCGATCCTGGACAATGCGAAAGTCGTCTACGAGCAGATGGGGGAGGAAATCAAACGGCTTTCGCCCGAAGGGGCTGCCGTGGACTCGGGCGAAGCGTCATAAGCGGTCGATCGGATCCCCGCAATGGCTGAGCGCAACATCAAGGTCACCCTCGCGTACGACGGAACGGACTTCCTCGGCTGGCAGGTCCAGAAGAAGGGACGCACGGTCCAGGGTGTGATGCAGGAGGGGCTTGCCCGCATGCACGGGCATCCCGTGCACGTGCTTGCCGCGGGGCGGACCGACTCGGGCGTCCATGCCACGGGGCAGGTGGCGAACTTCCACACCGACATCGATTCCATCGCGCCGGAGCGCTTTCGGGACGCCGTCAATTCCTACATTCCGAACGACGTGCGCATCATTTCAAGTGAAGAGGTGGGGTCGGAGTTCCACGCGCGCAGGTCGGCGCGGCTTCGCCAGTACCGCTATTACACGGTGTGCGGGCCCGTTCTCATGCCGCACGTGCGCAACTACCGGCACTGGATCCGCCGCACGCCCGATTTCGAGCGCTTGAATGCGATGGCCGCCGTGATCCTGGGTGAGCATGACTTCAACGCTTTCGCCGCCGAAGGGGACGCGAACCTCTCCAAGGTGCGCAGGGTCGTCCTCTCCACCTTCGGCTGGGACGGGGATACATTGGTGTATACGATCGCCGCAACGTCGTTCCTGTGGAAGATGGTGCGCACGATCATGGGTACGTTCCTCATGCTGGAGGAGCAGGGACTGGGCGAGAGGGACCTGCGCCTCATCATGGAAACGGGTATTCGGTCCAACGCCGGCGGAACGGCGCCGGGCCGCGGCCTGTTCCTCGAAAGGGTCGATTATGAGAGCACGATCGCCGAAGGAAACCTGGAGGGCGTTGAACCTGCTGGAGGACTGGATGAGCACGGGCTTCGCCCGTCGGCATCCGGAGATTGAGATCGACGAGATCGCCGCGAAGGCTGCGCGACCGTCCGTCTCCGCGCGCCCGACTTTCACCCGGGCTGCGGTCCCTGCCTCCCCTGCGGCCGCCCGAGCCGCCGCTCCCGCGGCGGGAATGGCAGACGGCCCTGCGGATGAGCGTGTCGCGGCACTGGCCGCCGTTGCCGCCGAGGTCGGCGCCTGCGTCAAATGCGCGCTGTCGGTCAACAGGACCATGACGGTCCCCGGTGACGGCCCGCTGGATCCTCCGGTGATGTTCATCGGCGAGGCGCCGGGAGCCGACGAGGACAGGAGCGGGCATCCCTTCGTGGGCGCGGCCGGGCAATACCTGGACACATGGCTCACGCCGATCGGGTTGAAGCGGGAGGAGTGTTTCATCGCGAACTGCATCAAATGCAGGCCGCCGCAGAATCGGGAGCCGCATCCAGAGGAGCTTGCCGCCTGCCTTCCCTACCTCGAGCGGCAGATCGGGATCGTGCGGCCACGCGTGATCTGCTGCCTGGGAAGGATCGCCGCGCAGAACGTTCTGGGAACGACGTCGGGCGTCGGAGAGCTGCGCGGGCGCGTGCATACCCGCAAGGGAATCCCCGTCGTGGTCACCTACCACCCCAGCGCGGTGCTCCGTGACAAGGCCACCTTGCGCAAGCCGGTCTGGGACGACCTGAAGCTCCTGAAGAGCCTCCTGGCAGAATGAGCCGGTTCATCGAGCTCGCCTTCAATCTCCCCGTTCGCAAATCATTCACCTACCTGCTACCCGACGGCTCCGAGGCGGGGATCGGCTACAGGGTGTCCGCGCCCTTCGGCAAGCGTCTCCTCACCGGCCTCGTCGTCGGCGAGCGCGACGCTCCGCCGACGGGGGTCGCGGAGATCAAGGAGGTGAAGCGGGTCATCGATTCCCGTGCGGTGTTCGACGGGAAGACTCTCGGTCTGGCACGGTGGATGGCGCGCATGTACATGTGCTCTCTCGGCGAGGCCCTGTCCGGGATGATCCCCGCGGGCCGGCGTGAAGTGGAGACGGAGGAGTTTCCCCTCGAAGAGGTTGGCACGAGCTACGAGCTCGCAGGCCAGCAGCAGGAGGCCATCAGCCGCATCCTTTCGGGCGGGCCGGGATCGTACTACCTCTTCGGCGTGACGGGATCGGGAAAGACCGACGTGTACCTTCACACGGCGAAGGATGTGGCCTCCCGTGGCCTCGGGGTCATCTACCTCGTGCCGGAAATATCGCTTACCCACCAGGTCGTGCGCATCTTCCGCACGACCTTCAAGGACAGACTTGCGGTGCTGCATTCCTCCCTCACGCCGTCCCAGCGTCTCAAGGAGTGGTCCCGGGTGCTCGACGGCGGGGTGGACGTGGTGATCGGCGCCCGGAGCGCCGTGTTCGCCCCTTTTCCCCGGCTCGGGCTCATCATCATCGACGAGGAGCACGAGGGCGCGTACAAGTCTTCGACCACCCCGCGCTACCACGCGCGGCAGGTTGCCATGTACAGGGCGTCGCAGGAAAAGGCGATCCTCCTGATGGGCAGCGCGACCCCGTCTCTTGAAGCGTGGCACCACATGGCGGAGGGTGCGCTGAAGCGGCTCACGCTTCCCGACCGGCTCAGCGGCGGGGCGATGCCGTCCATCGACGTGGTTGACATGCGCGTCCAGAAGGGGCCGCTCTCCGGGCCGCTTCTCGATGCCATCGGCAGGACGCGCGCGGAGGGACGGCAGACGATCCTCTTCCTCAACCGCCGGGGTTTCTCCTACCTCTTCCACTGCAGGTCGTGCGGGTACGAGATGGTGTGCGATCACTGCTCCGTTGCGCTCACCTACCACAAGGAGCGTAACCGTATGATCTGCCACTACTGCGGCTTCTCCACCGCGCCCATTTCCGTCTGCCCTCAGTGCGGCTCTCTCGACGTTGGATATACGGGGTTCGGCACGGAAGGCATCGAGGAGGAGCTGCAGAGGCAGTTCCCCCAGATCGTCGCGCGCAGGATCGATACCGACACGATGAAGAAGAAGAAGGAGCTGCGCCAGGTCCTTGCCGATTTCCGCAAGGGCGACATCCACGTGCTCATCGGAACGCAGATGGTGGCCAAGGGCCTGGACTTTCCGGGCGTGAAGCTCGTGGGCATCGTGAACGCCGACACGGGGTTCCAGATGCCGGACTTCCGGGCGGCGGAGCGGACGTTCAGCCTCCTCGTCCAGGTCTCGGGCCGGGCGGGAAGGGCGCTGCCGGATGGAAAAGTCCTCATCCAGACCTACCGGCCGGGAGCGGCAGCCATCGCCATGGCCCGTGAGGGGAGGTTGGAGGAGTTTTACGCCCTGGAGCTCGACGTCCGGCGCCAGCTTGGCTTTCCCCCCTACAGCCGGCTCATACGGCTCGTCGTGCGGGGAAAGAACCGCCAGCAAACGGCCGATGCGAGCGCCGCGCTCACCCGCGCGCTCTCCGAAAAGCTCTCCGACGCCGCCGAGGTGCTCGGCCCCGCGGAATGCCCGCTTGCGCGGATTGCCGGCAGCTACCGCTACCAGAGCATCGTCCGCACGACCCGTTTCTCCGACGCCCACGCGCGGGTGAGCGCGGCGCTGGAGGAGTTCAAGGCGCCGGGCGGTGTCTACATCGAAGCCGACATCGACCCGCAGGCGCTGCTCTGAGGCGCTGGTCTCGGAGCTCTCGATTGCCGTCCCTGTTGGCGCAGAGGGGCGATTTTGCTACTATTGTACCGGAAGACGGGAAGAAACGATGATGCCGATCATAAAACTTGGCGACCCTATGCTGGACAGGCATTCGGTCGTCGTGCCTGATATCAATGGGGACATCACGTCCCTGGTCTCGGAAATGTTCGACGCCATGGACCGGGGAAGGGGAGTGGGGCTCGCCGCCGTCCAGGTGGGAAAGCTTTTCCGCCTCTTCGTCACGCGTGTTCCCGGCGATTCACCGCGCGTATTCATCAATCCGGACATCCTCGAAACGTCCATCGAGATGGAACCGTTCGAAGAGGGCTGCCTCAGCATTCCGGGCCTGTATACGGACGTCATTCGCCCGTCACCGGTCAGGGTGCAGGCGTGGAACCTCAAAGGCAAGCCTTTCTCCCTGTCGGTCGACGGCTACCTGGCCCGCGTCATTCAGCACGAATACGATCATCTGAACGGGATCCTCTTCATAGACAGGATCGATCCGAAAAAGAAACAGCGTCTCCTTGCCGGTTACGAGGAAAAAGTAGAGGCCTGATGCGCATTCTGTTCGCGGGAACGCCTGCGCTGGCGATCCCGGTCCTCCAGAAGGTGGCTCATGCTCACGAGGTCGTGGCGGTGCTCACCAGCCCGGATCAGCAGGCCGGACGGGGACGCGGACTCGTCGCCTCCCCGGTGAAAGAGGCTGCCCGCGCGCTGGGGTTGGCAGTTCTCCAGCCGCAGAAGCTCGATCCCGCGGCAATGGAGTCCGTGCGCGCCCTGCAGCCGCAGCTTCTCGTGGTTGCGGCGTACGGGAAGATCTTCCGCCAGACCTTCCTCGACCTCTTTCCCCTGGGAGGAATCAACCTCCACCCCTCGCTCCTCCCCCGCTACCGGGGCCCGTCGCCGATCAGCGCGGCCATTTGCGCCGGGGATGCCGAGACAGGGGTGACGGTGCAGAAGATCGCGCTGAAGTTCGACACGGGCGACATCCTCGCCCAGACGCACTGGCCGCTCACCGGTACCGAGACGACGGCCTCCCTCACCGAGTCACTCGCAGCGCTGGGTGCTGCGCTCATGGCCGAAGTGCTTGCCGCCTACGAGGCGGGCACGCCTCCCGAACCGCGGACGCAGCGCGAGGAGGAAGCCACGTACTGCCGCACGCTCAACAAGGAGGACGGGCTGATCGACTGGCAGGAGTCCGCGGAGGCTCTGGAACGCAAGATACGGGCATACGACCCGTGGCCGCGCTGTTCGACCCTGACGGGAAAGGAAACGCTCCTGCTCTTGAAATCCCACGTGTATCCGGATACCCTCGGCGGAGACGTTGGGCGCGGGGCGCCGGGAGAGGTCCTTTCCGCTGACAGGCATCACGGGCTGCTTGTCAGCACCGGCCGCGGCATTCTTGCCGTCGAGCGCCTTCAACTGCAGTTCAAAAAGCCGCTGGACTGGCAGTCCTTCATCAACGGACATCCGTCGTTCGTCGGGACTCGTCTGGGGGCGCGAGCAGGGGAAACATGAGAGATTTCATCTGGAAGGTGCGCCAAGGGCTCGAAGCCGCGTATGAGTGGGTGGTGGAGTTCATCCGGAAGATCGTGCCGCATGCGGACGATGCCCCCGAGCTTCGCAGCCTCAAGATCTACGTGTTCCTCTTCGTCGGCATCATCGGCCTGATGATCATCATCGGCGCTGTCACCTTCGGGATCGCCGTTCACGGCCAGCCGGAAACCCTCGTTCCCAACCTCCAGGGCAAGGACATCCTCGACGGCTTGATGGACCTCCAGGGGAAGGAGCTGTACGCGGACGTCCAGGTCCAGTACTCGACGACGTTCGACAAGGATGTGATCATCTCCCAGCGCCCGGCGCCCGGCACGCTCGTGAAGGCCGGAAAGCGCGTGACCCTGCGGGTGAGCAAAGGGCCCATCATCGACAAGGTCGAGAATTACATCGGGATGAGCCTCGACGACGTGAAGATCCACCTCCAGACCCTCTTCGCCACGCACAGCCCCAACATCATCATCAAGAGCCCGATCGTCTACCAGCACAAACCGGGGGTTACGCCGGGCAGGGTCCTGGCCCAGAGCCCGGCTGCGGGCACGAAGATCACCGGCATCACGTCCCTGGAGCTCGTCGTGAGCCAGGATGAGGGCGCCGTTTCCACCGTCACTGTCGGAGACTACGAGGGCAAGAGCTTCCAGGAGGCGATCCAGGAGCTCACACGCGACAACATCCCGTTCGCATTCACCGTAACCAGGACCGGCAAGCCCTCGGATGCGGGCTCCGTCGTGGACCAGCTGCCCAATAAGGGCGCGAAGCTTCCCTATGGGCAGGTCATGCAGCTCAAGATGGCAGCCCCGAAGGACGTGGG
>PLNO01000039.1 GCA_003141795.1 Spirochaetaceae bacterium
GACTTGAGCGCCCAGATGTTGGCCCGGGAGGGCACCTCGGAGGGAAGGAGCCTGTGTCCCTTCCCGTGGCGGGGCAGGAAAGCCACCGGCTCTCCGCCGATATCGGCAATCGTGATCAGGTCCGAGGGAAGCCCCCACGGCGTTGGAATCTCTATCTCTTCCAGGACCCGGGCGCCTTCGATGGAATACAACCCGCTTCCCCCGATCACGGCAAGCCGTGCCTTCATCGCCGTCTCCTCCTATGCCTTACAGTGTATCGTATTGTGCGGCTTTTCCCTGGGCAAAACAACCCGGGCAGCACGCCCCCAGCACTTCTCATTTTGCACATTTGGAGCTCACGACATAACGGCAGTACTGGCAAATGGAGCCCCTATCGTGGGGCAAAATGAGAAGTGCTCATTTGTGAGACGCAAACTGAGAATTGCTGGCACGCCCCAGCCCTTGCGCACTATACACGCGATTCGCTGTCAGGCGCGATTTTTCTCAGGGAATTCGCGCCAAAACCGCTTTCTCGTTGACATCCCCCGAATCGCATGTATAATCATCTCTGCTTTTGGGAGTCTTCCGCCCCATGACCTCCAGTACCAATTGGAGGACGGAAGATTGACGGGTGGCCGGGGCAGAGATGCCCCGGCCTTTTCTTTTCTCACCGCCGCATTGTCAAGCAGCGGGTTTTTCCTTATTGTAATCTCTACTATGAATATGCAGGACAAGCCCGTAGAGCCGGAGAACGCCCCCCGCATGGATGAAGGGATGCTCTTCGGTCGGATGCTCAAATCCCGAACCATCCTCGTGTCCGGGGAGATCAACAAGCCGCTCGCGGAGCGGGTCATCCGTTCCCTCATCCTGCTGGAAGAGGAGAGCGCTGATCCCATCCGCGTGTACATCGACTCCCCCGGCGGCGACGCAGACGCCGGCTACGCCATCTTCGACATGATGCGTTTCGTGAAGCCGCAGATCTTCATGGTCGGCATGGGTCTCGTGGCCAGTGCAGCGGCCCTCATCATCCTCGCCGCTCCACGTGAACGGCGCGTCGGCCTGCCCAACTCCCACTACCTGATCCATCAGCCCATGAGCGGGACACGGGGCGTGGCCACGGAGATCGAGATCCACGCCAAGGAGATCGAAAAGCTCCGTGCCAAGATAAACAGGCTCATCGCTGAGGAAACCGGACAGCCGTTGGAAAAAGTGGAGAAGGACACCGACAGGGACTACTGGATGAACGCGGAGGAGGCCGTCAGCTACGGCCTGCTGTCGCGCATCGTCTCGAAACGGGAGGAGATGTAGCCGTGAAGACGGCTGAGCTGACTGCCGCGCTCAGCTCCTGCCTCGAGTGCCTGCGTCTCCCGCAGAACGCGCGGTTGACGCGCGGCAAGGTCAGGGACGTCGTGGACCTCGGCACGGATCTGCTTCTCACCACGACGGACCGCATCTCGGCCTTTGACCGCGTGCTCACCACCGTCCCCTGCAAGGGGGAGGTGCTCAACACCATCTCCCTGTTCTGGTTCAACGCGACAAGGGACATCATTCCCAACCACGTTCGTGAACAGCTTTCCGCGCGGACGGTGCGGGCCGTGAAGTGCAGCGTGGTCCCCATCGAGGTCGTCGTCAGGGGCTACCTCACGGGCTCGGCGTGGCGTGATTACCAGGCCGGCTCGGCGGTTTCGGGGATCGCGCTGCCGGCGGGCATGAGGTTCAACCAGCGCTTCGACCGTCCCCTCATCACCCCCTCCACCAAGGAGGAAAAGGGGCTCCACGACGTTCCTATTTCCCGGGAGCAGATCATCGCGAGCGGGAGGGTGGAAAAACGCCTCTGGGAGCGCATCGAGGAAACGGCGCGCGCGTTGTTCCAGAGAGGCACAGAGGTCGCTGCGCGCAATGGACTGATCCTCGTCGACACCAAATACGAGTTCGGGCTGGCGGATGGAGAGCTCACGCTCGCCGATGAAGTGCATACACCGGATTCCAGCCGCTACTGGTACGCGGACACATGGTCCGAGCTTTTCGCAGGCGGAGCGCCCCAGCGGGAGCTGGACAAGGAGTACCTTCGCCAGTGGCTGCTCGCACGGGGCTGGAAGGGGGACGGAGAGCCGCCGCTCATTCCTGACGATGTGCGGGTGGAGGTCGCGCGGAAATACGTCTCGGCGTGGGAAACCATCACAGGCTCGCCGTTCACACCGCACGCCCTCGGCGCTGCGGAGGAGTCCGCGCTCGTGGCGGGACTCCTGTAGGAGTTTTCGGCCCCATTCAGCTCTGAAACGGAGCACCTGCATGGAAAAGGTCGTCGCTCTCGCCGCGGCGTTCGCACTCGCGTGCGCCGCCAGCGCCTCGGGACTCACCCTCATGAGCTACAACGTGAAGAACCTCTTCGACGACGTGCACGACGGCACGGAGTACCGTGAGTTCGATCCCTCACGCGGGAAATGGACGACGGAGCTCTTCCATGCCCGGATCGCAGCCCTCTCCGAGGTCGTCCGCAAATCGGTGCGGGGAGGCCCCGACCTGCTGCTCTTCCAGGAGGTGGAGAACGCCCACGCGCTGGAAGCCTTCGTCAGCCGCGGCTTGAAGGGAATGGGCTACGCATGGTCGGTCCTCGTTCCCAAACACGGGTGCGCTGCGAACGTCGCCATTGTGAGCCGGCTCCCGGTGGCACGGGTACGATCCCACGTCCTTCCCCCGTGGGGCGGCGCCGAGATGCGGGACGTGATCGAGGTGGAGATCAGGGTATCGTCGCACACGATGCACGTCTTCAATCTCCACTGGAAATCCAAGATCGAAGGGCTGCGGGCAACGGAGACGGCACGGCGGCAGGCCGCCTCCGTACTGGGCAGGAGGATTGAGGAGATCCTGGCGATAGATCCCTCGGCGGACATCGTTGCGGCCGGGGACCTGAACGAGTGTACGGACGAGTACGCGCGCACCGGAATGCGCTACCAGACCGCCCTCATGCCGGCTGGCGCCGGAGATTCGCGGAGCGCGCAGAGCATACACCTCTCCGCCGACCCCGGCGGTTGGCCGGGCCAGCAAGGGCAGTGCACGCTGTTCGACCCGTGGCTGGAGGGACCTCATACGCCGGCCGGCTCCTACTCGTATCAGGGGGAATGGCTGACCATGGACCACATCCTGCTCTCCCGCGGCCTTTTCGACGCGCACGGGTTCCGCTATCACAGGGGAAGCTTTCATCCCGTCAACCTGCCGTTCCTGTTGGAAGGCGGTACCCTATACTCCGATCATCTCCCGCTTATCATCTCTATCGACGCGGAGGGCTGATGGCGGAGGCGGCACCGCCGCTGGGGCATCGCACCCGCACGCAAGGCCCCCGGTGCGTCGCTCGAGACGGCCTTGAAACTCCCCTCCCTGCGGACTATAACGTGCCCGTGGAATCCTACAGCTCTGAATCGGAGTACATCGAGGCTCTGCGGGTGCGATCAGCGCTTCCGCTGGGCTTCCGGGTCGCGACGAAGGGGATCACTTTCTTCCCCCGCGAGCGCCAGATCGGCGAGCCCCTCCCCATGAATCTCTCCCTCATCCTTCTGGACGAGCCGACGCCCGATTTCGGCGCTGTGTTCACGCGTAACAGCTTCCCCGGGACGCCGGTGATCATTGACAGGGAACGGCTCGGACACGCCTCGATCCGCGGTATCCTCGTGAACAACAAGATCTCCAATGTGTGCGCGCCGAACGGCGAGCGCAACGCCGTTGCGCTCCTGGACGCCCTCGGCGGGCTGACAGGCGCGGCGGGCGCCGACTTCTTCACCGCATCGACGGGCATCATCGGGTGGGATCTACCGGCAGAGGAGATGAAGGCTGCGCTCCCCGGGCTCGTTGCAGGGGTGTCCGCCGAATCGATGCTCCCCGTGGCGCGCGCGATCATGACAACCGACGCCTTCCCCAAGCTGAGATCGGCCCGCGTGGGCAACGGAACTATCGTCGGAACGGCAAAGGGCGCGGGAATGATCGAGCCCAACATGGCCACTCTCCTCTGTTTCCTCTGCACTGACGTGAAGGTGAGCCGGGAGAGCCTTCGCGCGGACCTGTCGTGGTGCGTGGACCGGACGCTGAATCGCCTCTCCGTCGACAGCGACCAGAGCACGAGCGACACGGCGATCCTTCTGTCCTCGGGCCGTGCGGGGCCTGTGGAACGGGAGGAGTTCCGAGCTGCACTGCTCTCCGTGCTTTCCGGGCTCGCTTTCGACATCATCCGCAACGCGGAAGGCATCAAACATGCCCTGCGGGTACGTGTCGAATCCGCATCCGACGAAGCTGTGGCGCTCGGCATCGCGAAGGCAATCGCCAACTCGCCCCTCGTGAAGACGGCCGTGTTCGGGAACGACCCGAACGTCGGGAGGATCGTGAGCGCCATCGGAGACTACATGGGCAACGCGGGCCTGCGCCTCGATTCGAGGCGCGTCACCGTGCGCATGGGCGGAGAGGAGATATTCGGCGGAGGCTGCTTCCGTCTGGACACTGCGAAAGAGGATCGGCTCTCGGGTTACCTGAAAGGGCGCGCGTTCGACTCGCGCAGGCTGCCATGGCCGCAGCACGACCGAACGGTCGATATCAGCGTCACCCTCGACGGGCCGTCACAGGCCGTCGAGGTGCTCGGTTCCGATCTTTCCTACGATTACGTGAAGGAAAACGCCGATTACCGTTCCTAAGACGAGGTACTATTTCTCTCGGTAGATGATCCTCCCGCGCGTCAGATCGTACGGCGAGAGGGCAACCTTCACCCTATCCCCCGGGACGATGCGGATGTAGTGCTTACGCATCTTTCCCGACAGATGGGCAAGAATGAGATGTCCATTCTCCAGCTCAACCCTGAACATAGTGTTGGGGAGTGATTCTTTCACCTTCCCGTCCACTTCTATGGCTTCTTCCTTTGCCAAAAGTCCCTCCTTTGACAGGAAAGTGTAGTGGCTTTGCCATAGGGTGTCAACGTACGACAAATCTCAATGTGCGTTACATAATGAGCACTTCCCATTTTGCCCCATAATGGAGCATCGTTTCTCAGTTTGGCTTCCGATTGCCCAGCCCTATGGTGCGAAATGGGAAGTGCCGGTCAACGTAGAGCTGAAAAACGCCCTTTTTCGATTGGGATTGACAAGGGGGGGGGTTTATGCATAGATTGCTTTCCCAACAAGGATAGGGGTTATGGAAGATACGTTCCTCAAAAGAATGAAAAGCTCGCTCGTGGAGCTGAAAAAAGAAATCCTCAAGAATCTCGCCTCGGAAAGCGAGGACTTCCGCACTATCATCGAGGACCTGGACCCCAAGGACCTCGCCGACATCGCCGCAGACGACATCGATCGAAAGACGCTGGAAGCGCTGGGCACCCAGGAGGTGCGCCGCCTGCAGCTCATCGACTCCGCGCTGGCGCGGATCGAAAACGACAAGTACGGCCTGTGCGCGCGCTGCTCCAAGAAGATCCCGCGGGAACGCCTGGAAGCCATCCCCTACGCCGTGCTCTGCATCGACTGCAAATCCTCCGAGGAACGCCGAAACCGATAGCCTCATTCCCCCCTGATCCATCGTTTTCCTTATCCACCGCACGGGTTTTGCCGAAGCTCAGGGTAGGGACATACAGGCATGGTTCAGGGAGTCACGTCAGGCGGACAAATAGGAGTGATCGCCCTCACGGCTGTCCGCTACGCACAGCCGGACGGCGGCCGGATCGTGCTGCCCGTCCGTCCGTCGCAGGTCGTCAGCGCGAACTTCCGTCACATCCAGGTGCGGCCCGACTCGCGCCTGGAAGACGGGATCCCTCTCTACAAGCTGCGCATCCTCGATTCCCTCATCGAACAACTCTCACACGGTGCCGGAGGGATCACGGCGACTGACGCGGATTCGATCGATTCGGTGCTTGCGAAGCTCTCCCGTGATGTCAAATCGACGGGAGCCTCGCCCTACCGGGCCGGCTTCTTCTTGGAACCCGGCGCCTTGGTCGATCTGGTCGCTTGAACCTTCCCCTTCGGGGAAGGCCTCTTCACACCGGTCTTGGCCACTGACGAACTCTTCCGCGCGGATGCCGCTTTTGCAACCGGCTTGACGACCTTGTGCGGGGCGTTCGACGCACGACGGGACGGCTCTGCACGCTTGGGTTGCGTCCGAGGCTTGACGGGCGCTTTCGGCTTTGCCTGCGATTGGACGGGAGCTGTCGGACGGACAACGGGCAGCGGCGTGGCTTTCACGACCGCAACCGGCGTCTTCATGACCGCAACCGGCGTCTTCACGACAGGCGTCGACGCCTTGCTCGGCGCGGGAAGCCCCGGCCTTTCCGGCACGCTCTTCATGTAGGCGTTCCCCCGCTTCTCCCTTTCAACGGAGGTGAACGGGCCATGTCCCGGAAAGATGCGCGTCTCCGGCGGGAGGACCGCGATCTTCTTCTGAATGCTTTCCCGCAGCTTGCGTTCATTGCCGCCGGGGAGGTCCGTGCGACCCACCCCATCGAAGAACAGGGTGTCACCCGACAGGAGGATCCCCTCCTTCTCACTGTAGAAGCAGACGCTGCCGGGCGTGTGTCCCGGCGTCTCGAGGACTATGAGATCCATGTCGAAAACCCTGTCCCCGTCCTTGAGCCGCACGTCGGCCTTCGGAAGCTCCGCGGGGTCGATGCCGAAGAAGCTCATCTCGTCCAATCCGAGGAACTCGAGGCTCTCCCGGTGGGTTTCGCGCCCCCCCATGCCGAGGAATTGTCGGTCCGCCGGGCTGATGGCGACAGGGAGCCGATAGCCGCGGGCTCCGTAGCTCTCCACGAGCTTGCCCAGGGCCGCCACGTGGTCGACGTGGCCGTGAGTGAGCGCTATGCCTGTCGGTACCATGTTGAGGACGTCGACGCGAGCCATGATCTCCGCATCGCTTCCACCCGGATCGATGATGATGCATTCTTTTTTCGCGCTGGAGTAGATGTAACAATTTGTTTTCCAGGGGCCTACGACAACTCTTTCAACCATGGTATAGTTGAGCGTAAAGGATTGCTTACGCTTTATCAATACACAGCATGACGTGGCACATCCTGTTGATTTTCGCAATCGCCGTGATTTTCTACGCTGCAATCCCCGCGGTCGGCGCTTTCATGGCCCGCAGCCAGTGGCGAGGGNNTCGAGGTCTCCCACTATCCTACAGCCACCCCGACCGCGGCGAGCCGTGACCGGTCGGCCACCGTCGGGTACTACCGATTCTTCGGCACCCTCGAAGCCATCCAGGGGGACGACAGGATCTGGATCACCAACGGCAGGTTCTCCGTCGCCGCGGACCTGCGCGGGGTCCGCGTCTACCTGCTCCCCGAGGATGACGGGGAGGAGCAGGAATCGACGGAGACGCGCGGCACGAAAAGCGCGGAGCTGGGCAGCGTCCCCTGGAGCAGGATCTTTTCCCTTCCCGAAGGAACGCCGGTGTTCGTCGGTGGCGCTTTCTTCCCCGAGGAGGGCCGCGGGGTCTTCAGGGACTACGGTGCCACGCGGCTCCTGGTCGTCATCCACGACTGCCCGCGGGAGAGCGTCATGCAGCACGCCATCAGCGGGGGGCGCCATCGCAACGAGTATATGAACCAGCTGACGCTCCCCTCGGTGGTCATCGGAGCGCTCTCGCTCATCCTCTACGCTTTTTCCCTTCTCCCCGGCTCCGAGCGCTTCGTCGCGCTGATAGCGCTCACCGCGGGGCTCGCCCCTGCCCTGCCCTTCCTTCCCCCCGGGTTCCCCCTGTACTTCGCCTACCGCTCGTTCTGGAAGAAGGCGCGGCTCATGCGTGTACAGCGTGACATCGTGGGCCTCCCACTGCGCTACTTCCCGGGGCCGGGCAGTGAAGCCGGCGGCAAGCGCGCGACGCTTCTGCCCGACCTGGAGCCGTATCTCATGGTACGAGGCCGTGAAGTCACGACGGGCCCTGAGGACAGGGCAAGCCCCCAGGGCAGGGCAGGGCGTGAGGCGGGCCAGGAGGGCATCGTGGCCGCATCCCTCGTCTGCAATGGCTCGAGCTTCGCGCTCCCCGCAAACCTGCGGCGGATAGCGGTGACCCTCCCGCCGCGCCGCGCCGCCCGCATCGATCACGAAGAATGCGTCGTGTTCGCAAGCTATTCCGTCGAGGGAGAGCGCATTGTGCTGCAAAAACCCGAGGACCCGCTCGCGGAGCTCGTCCTCGTCCCGGGGGACCCCGGCGCCATCTCGCGGGAGAGCGGGCTCGCCGCGCGGAGCTACACGATCATTTCAGGGGGTTTCATCGTACTGAACGTGGCCGTCAACCTTCCGCTCGTCTTCCTTCTGCTGTCCCTGGCTTTCCGCTGAATCAGAGCGGATCGCTGAAAAGAGGTGGATCGGCTTTTCCGCGCCGACGAACTTCTGCCCATACAGGGAGGAGAGGACCTCTTGTGGTGCCGGCTCCTCCGAGAGTCTGAACCCGCCGTGGAGGGCGACAAGCACCTTGGCCTGGAGATAGTAGTCGAAGAAATCGGTCCCGAAGTACACCCTGCCGCCTTCGCACAGCACGTCGTGCATGGTGCGGAGCGTCTCCATCGTGAAGAACCGCCGCTTGCGATGCCTGCTCTTGGGCCAGGGATCGGGGAAGTAGATGTGAAAGGCGTCGATGGACAGCGGCGGCAGGTCGTGCAGGAAGGCTTCCGCCGTGCCATGCACGATGCGCACGTTCATGAGGCCGCGCTTGTCGGCCTTCTCCTGCGCCTTGCGGCAGCGCTTCTCTTTTATGTCGATTCCGATGAGAAGTGAGCCGGGCTTGCCGGCCGCGTAGGCGGCGAGGAAATGGCCGTTTCCGCAGCCGATCTCGACCTCGCAGCCGTCCCGTTCGGCGCGGCCGGCGAAGATGTCCCCGGCGGTCACGTTCCTTCTTTCTCTTCCTTCTTCTTGGCGAAGTTCACCGTGATGGGACGGCCCTTCACCTCGGTGCCGGAGAGGCGCGTAATGGCGTCCTGCGCCTTGGCGGCAATGATGTCGACGAAGGAATACTTCTCGAAAACCCGCACGCCGCCGATGTCGCCGGCAACGAGCTGGAGCTTGTCTGTGAAGAGCTCCGTGAGGTCACGCGCGTACACGCGCCTGTTGCGACCGACGCTCACGAAGAGCTGGGCATAGTCCCCGGCGGGGCGCGGCGCTTCCCGGGGCTGTCGTGAGGTCTCCGCTGCACGCGGCGGCTTTCCCGCCGGTGCGGCCGGCGTGTTCCTGCCGAACCTGCCCCTCTGTCCGCGGGGGGGCACGGCCGGTCCCTGGGGCATCGGGGACGGTGAGCCCGCGGGCCTCTGCCGGGAGGTGGAAGGAACGGCACCCGGAGAGAGCTGCGCCTTCAGGAGGGATGCCATGAACAGCGGCCGCTGAAGGAGCGGGACTTGACGGCGGATGCGCGCGCGCAGACGGGCGAGCTCTGTCTGGTCCTCGTCCTTCATCTTCAACAATATCCTGTCGATCGTGCCCGTGAGCAGATCGTCGTCACTCGGTATGTCTTTGGTGGTGAATGCCACGCCAATAGCCTCCTGCAGTCTCGTGAGATCCTTCTCCTGCCCGCGGTCGACGAGCGCCATGACCCGCGCGGCTTTGAACAGTCCCGCGGCGCCGATCCTCGGCTGCCCCACCGGCAGGTCGAGGAACACGACGTGGGCGGGCGTCACGTCCTCCAGCTCAAGCGGCAGGCTGCCCTGCCCGAGGGGGACCAGCAGGATGTCCACCGAACCGCGTGTGAAGGAGAGCACGGCGGTTCTGCGGTCAGGCGGCTGACGTCCGGCAAAAAGAACGACGCGTAAGCCCCACTGCCGCAGCGCCTCGGCGATCCGCTCCTGGTCGGCGCGCGCGGAAAACAGGACGACGGTGGGGGCGAGCCGCATTCCGAGGACGATCCGGGCGAGGACCTCGGTCTTGACGCCTCCATCCAGGNNCCTATGCTCGGCTGCCGTCACTGCGTCCCTCTCACCGAGGGTGGCCGGATGGTGGAGCAGCTTCACGAGCTCGTTGTCTTCAGGGAGGGAGGATCGGGACAGCAGAACGGTCTGCGGCCGCTCGGGCAGACGGGTGTAGATGAACTGCACGTCCTTGACGAACTCGGGCAGCGCCTCGGAGGCGGGTTCCAGCATGACGATGGTCTTCAGGTCTCCCACGGGGAGGCTGCCGCGGCGGATGTGGTCGATCACCCTCTCCACCGTGCCCGCGACGACGGTGGCGCCCTTCTCCAGCCTGCGCTGCTCCCTGCGTTCGTCCTCGATCTCCCCCAGCGGCATGAAGGAGGGAACGTCGCGCATTGTGCGGGTGAAGCGAGCGAACTCCCGGGCGACCTCCGCGACCTCCGCGGGTCCCGGGGTGAGGATCACCGCGCGCGTCACGGCGTTTGCCCCCCTCAGGCTCAGCGCGAGAGCCGCGACGAAGCCCGTCGTGCTGCCCGAACCGGGGGCAGCTTCGGCGACGATGTCCCTCCCCTTGAGCATTGCGGGAATGAGCTTCCCCTGGAACGGCGTCAGGGAGGGCAATCCGGCCTTTCGGAAAGCCTGGAGAATATCGTCATGTGATGGTACTCTAACGGGGTGCATCTATTTTTTTCGAGGATAGTGGAACAGGGCGGGGCTGTCAAGGAACCGCTCGCGCGCGCAAGTGCCATCGGTAATCGTCTGCGCGTGGGCTGAGGAGCGCTCGATGAGACGGGTAGTGATTCTCTGCTGCATCGCGCTCCTCGCGGGCGCAAGCGTTTCCGCTGACGTCTTCCGCTTCTCCTACACCAAAGGTGAGCGCTACAGGCTCGTCTCCCGCGTGAACGAATCCGTGTACGTCAACGGTCGCTTTTCCCACCAGTCGGACATCCTCGACAGGACGGCGGTCACCGTTACGGACACCCGCGCCGATGCCGGCGGCCATGACGCGATTTTCCAGACCTCGGAACGGGCATTCGGCTCCGACGACGTCTTCGATTGGAGCGAGGAGTATCGATCCCAGTTCTGGCGCGATGCCAGGGGTGCATACACGATCGACCCTGCCGCATTCATGCCGATGGTCAGGGACGTCCCGCTCTTCCCCGAAAAGGACATCGCACCCGGCGACATATGGGTGGCTGCCGGCAGCGAAGTCCATGACTTCAGGGCCAATTTCGGCATGGCGCAGCCATTCCGTTTCCCCATTACTGTAAGCTATCGATACGTCGGCAGGGAGAATCACGCCGGGGTGAGCTGCGCGGTATTCACCATCGACTATGAGATCTTCCACCCCGTGCCCGCCCCCGCTGATTCGTCCTCTACCATGTATCCGGTCCGCGTGGCGGGCTACTCGCACCAGACCTTCTGGTGGGACATCGCAGCGGGTCGGCCGGTGGAAGATACGGAGAGCTTCGACTTCATCTACTCGTTCAACACGGGGGATGAAGCGGAGTACAAAGGCAGCTCGGAAGGACGGCTCGTGGAGGCGACACCCATGGACCGCAACCGTATCGCCGACGACATCCAGAAGCAGCTCGATCAGCAGCAGATCCCCGGCGTAACGGTGAAGCCCACCGACCAGGGTGTCACCATCACGCTGGACAACGTGAACTTCCCTCCCAACTCCGACACGCTTCTCCCCGCGGAGCAGGAGAAGCTGCGCCGCATTGCGGAGATCCTCAAGAAATATCCCGAGCGGGACATCGCCATCGCGGGCTTCACCGCACGCGCCCCCGGCTACACGGAGGAGGACTACCAGACCCTTTCCGAAAAGAGGGGACAGGCCGCGGCGGGCTATCTCCTGTCGATCGGTGCACGTCGCGCCGAACAGATGACCGTGCGGGGAATGGGCGCGAGTGCTCCTGTCGGCGACAATGCCACCGAGGAAGGACGCCGCAAGAACCGGCGCGTGGAGATAACACTTTTGGAGAACTGACCGGCGAGGTATGCCGCGCATTTCCCGAATCGAGGCGCGCGAAACCCTTCCCTGCTGAGAAATCCGCCTATTTCTGCGTGACGCCCACGTTTGTTGACTTTTTCGGTCCGAAATGTACCATGCGACAAGACGAGGAGGCGCTCGCAATGAATATTTTCT
This sequence comes from Spirochaetaceae bacterium, assembly GCA_003141795.1. Next base: position 11,991 of record PLNO01000039.1, read on the forward strand.
ATGAAAAAGACATCCAGCCCGAGTGGATACGAGGCAAGAAAGTGGCAATCATCGGCTATGGTAGCCAGGGATTTGCGCACTCGAACAACCTCCGTGACTCGGGGGTGGAAGTCGCGGTGGGTCTCAGGCCGACCAGCGCATCGGTGAAGAAAGCCACGGAGGCGGGGCTCAAGGTCTTCGACACCGCCAAGGCCGCCGAATGGGCTGACGTGATCATGATGCTCATTCCCGATCATCTGCAGGGCGATGTCTACAAGACCGACATCCTGCCGGGGCTGAAACCGGGCAAAACCCTGCTGTTCGCGCACGGGTTCAACATCCATTTCGGTCAGATCGTACCGCCTGCGGGAGTGGACGTGGCGATGGTCGCCCCCAAAGGCCCGGGGCATACGGTGCGGCGGCAGTTCGAGCTCGGCTTCGGCGTGCCATGTCTGATCGCCATCTCCCAGGATCCGACAGGCAAAGCGCGTCAGACCGCGCTGGGCTATGCGCTGCTCATCGGAGGCGCGAAGGCCGGCGTCATCGAGACGAGCTTCCGGGAGGAAACGGAAACGGACCTCTTCGGAGAGCAGGCCGTGCTCTGCGGCGGGGTGAGCCACCTCATGCAGGCGGGATTCGAGACCCTCGTGGAGGCAGGCTACGCCCCCGAGATGGCCTACTTCGAATGCATCCACGAGATGAAGCTCATCGTCGACCTGATCTACGAGGGCGGCCTCTCCCTCATGCGCTACTCCGTGTCCGACACGGCGGAATACGGCGACTACGTCTCGGGGCCGCGGATCGTCAACGATAAGACCAAGAAAGAGATGAAGAAAGTCCTCAAGGAGATCCAGAACGGGAAGTTCGCCCGGGACTGGATGGCGGAGAACAAGAACGGGCGGAAGAAGTTCCTCGCGATGCGCGAGGCGGGAGCGGATCACCAGCTCGAAAGGGTCGGCGAAAAGCTGCGCGCCATGATGCCCTGGATCGCGAAGAACAGGCTCGTGGACAAGAGCAAGAACTGAGGCGCGGGAGCGCTGGCTCCGACGGGGCTTCGACCCCGTCGGAGGCTCTCCCTGGGTGACCTTACGCCTCTCCCGACCTCCCCTTCCAGAACCCTTTCCGCACGCGCAGGCTCTCCCCTTCCCACTGCGCCACGCCTTCGTCGCGAAGCTTCAGCAACAGACGTGAGAGCGTCTCCGGCAGCGCGTCGATCGCCGCGGCGACGTCCCGCTTCGTGACGTCGATCAGGTAGTCCTCACGCTCTCCGAACTGCTCGCGCAGGAAATGGAAGAACCGCTGCTCGACGTCGAGGGCCGACAGCCGATAGATCTGGTCGGCGAGGTAACGCTGTTTCGCCAGCAGCATTCCGAGAAACTCCCGGCGGAACCCCTCGTCGTCGAGAAGGATGTCGAATTGCTTCTTCGGCAAGAGAAGAACCTCGATGGCGGTGAGCGCGCACGCGCTCACCGGGTAGCGCTCCTCCTGAAAGAGGACGACCTCCCCGAAGATCTCCCCGGGACGCACGAGCTTGATCACTACCTCTTTCCCGTCCGCGGAGGTCTTGAAGAGCTGGACGACGCCCTGCGCCATCAGGTACATCGAATGCCCCGTGTCGCCTTCGAGAAAAAGCATCTCCCGCTTGCGCAGCGTCTTCGGAATGCAGATCGCGGCCACGGAGGCGCGGCCCGCAGCGGAAATGGAACGGAAGAAGTCTGAGCGCTCGAGAAGCGACTGTACGTCCATGCCGAGCATCAATGTACACGCACGAGAGGACTTGATCCACATCAAGGACGCAGGTGCGGCGGGCGATGCATCCTTTCAGCATGAGCACACGCACCATCGTCACCATTGACGAATCCCGATGCACAGGCTGCGGCCTCTGCATCCCCAACTGCGCCGAGGGGGCGCTGCAGATCGTCGACGGGAAAGCCCGCCTCGTGAGCGACATCTACTGCGACGGCCTGGGCGCATGCCTCGGGTATTGCCCCGAGGGAGCGATGTCCACCGTCGAGCGGGAGGCAGAGGCTTACGACGAGGCTCGGGTCGCGAAACGGACTGCGGCGCCGAGGCCTGCCCCGACGCCCGTCCCCGCTCGCGCCGACGCTTCAGGATCGTCACTCGCCAACTGGCCCATCCAGCTGCACCTTCTGTCGCCCATGGCACCGACGCTTCACGGGGCCGACCTCCTTCTCAGCGCCGACTGCGTCGCGCACGCCGTGCCGTCCTTCCACGACACGTTCCTGGCGGGCAAGGCGCTGGCCATTGCCTGCCCGAAGCTCGACGAGGGAAAGGACGTATACAGGGAGAAGCTGATAGCGCTGATCGATCACGCTCGGATCGCCTCCCTCACCGTCGCGATGATGGAGGTCCCCTGCTGTCGCGGGCTGCTCGCCCTGGTGCAGCAGGCACGGGCGCAGGCGCACCGTGACGTCCCGTTGAGGGCCGTTATCGTCTCCATCGAGTCGGGGGCGATCCTCTCCGAGCAGTCGCTCTAGCCGCCTTTTCGCGCAACGACGATGAGGTCGCTCGCGGTGGCGGCATCGAACGAGGCACGCTCGTAACTGCCGAATGTTTCAATGGAAGAAAAGCCCGCGTCATGGAGTGCTTTCTCCACGACGGCGCGCCGTAGGGCGCGTAGCGGCGTGGTCTTCACGCTCTGCCTCCATGCTCCCTCCCGCTTGCGCAGCGTCACGATGGTGAACTCGATCGCGTCATCCGGCACGTTTCCCGGTGCCGGGAAATCGGTGATCCTGACGAAGAGCGTTTCCCCGTCGGCGTCGCTGCGGGCCGCAAGAGGAGCGAGGCGCTGTCGTTCCCGCAGGAGCCGATCGTAGTTCCTGTTCTGGATGACCAGAAGCCCGCCGGGTTTCAGAAGTACCGCAAAATCGGAGAGACAGTCGCGGAGCGAGCGGTCGTCCCGCAGGTGGGGAAGCGAGTTACCGATGCAGGTGACGGCATCGAAGGGCCCTGGAAACGACGCCGAGAGCCCGCCGAAGCCCGCAACGCGGAAATCCACGGCAACGTCCGCCGCTGCCGCGTTTTCTCGCGCGCGCTCGATCATCACCGGGCTCACGTCGGCGCCGGCACTCCCCATACCCCGCCGGGCAAAGCCGATGGCGTGCATTCCGGTGCCGCAGGCCGCGTCGAGGACGGTACGCACGTCTGCAACGTCGAACAGGCCGCGGAAAAAACCCTCCTCCCGGGACCGACGGCTCTCCCATGAGACCATCCGGTCGTAGTCGGCGCCGAGCTCGTCGTAGAAAACTTTCGCGTCCATCCGGCTCCCCGCCCTTCCCCCGTGCCCTTTGACTCTCGCGCGGGACAATACTATCCTGCGCGGAAAGGGAGGATCAATGAGCAGTCTCGTCTGGGTGGAGCTGGACTCCAAGGCGCCCGAGCACAACCTTCGCCAATTGCGCGCCGGCGCGGCCCCCGGGGTCATTTCCTGCGCCGTCGTCAAGGGGAACGGGTACGGCCACGGGGCCGTGCAGATGGCATCCCTGCTTCCCTCGGCCGAATGGTTCGGCGTGAACTCCCTGGACGAGGCCCTCGAGCTGCGCACCCACGGGGTGAGCCGGCCGATCGTCGTTCTCGGGCACGTCCCGCTAGACGAGCTGCCCGCGGCCGTCGAAGCTGACCTGGGTCTCACCGTCTACAATAGGGAGACGATCGAACGGCTCTCCTCCCTCCCTACGCTCCCCCGGCCGGCCCGTCTGCACGTGAAGGTGGATTCGGGCACGCATCGGCAGGGGGTGTTCCCCGAGGACCTCGAGCGTTTCCTCAGCCTCATCAAGGGCAATCCCCGTGTGGTGCTCGAAGGCATCTCGACGCACTACGCGAACATCGAGGATACGCTGAACCACGAGTACGCGGAGATGCAGATCGCGCGGTTCAACGAGGCGCTGGCCATCGTTGACAGGGTCGTGGGGAGGCCGCCCTTCATCCATACGGCATGCACGGCCGCCACGATCCTGTTTTCCTCCACCCACTTCACGATGCTCCGCTCAGGCATCGGCCTGTACGGGCTGTGGCCGTCCAAGGAGACGCTCGTGGCGGCGCGGGAGAAGGACTCGAAGCTCGACTTCAGGCCCGTCATGACGTGGAAGACGAGGCTCGTGCAGATCAAGACGGTCGCTGAAGGCAGTTACGTCGGGTACGGATGTTCGTACCGCACGACACGGAAGACCCTCATGGGTGTGCTTCCCATCGGGTATTCGGACGGCTATGACCGCGCCCTCGGCAACAGGGGCCACGTGCTCGTCCGCGGGCGCAGGGCGCAGATCCTCGGGAGGATCTGCATGAACCTCTGCATGGTGGATCTCACGGACATCTCCGGCGTGCACCTGGAGGAGGAGGTCGTGCTTCTCGGAAAATCCGGCGACGAACAGATCAGCGCCGAAACCATGGCGGATTGGGCGGGGACCATCAACTACGAGGTGGTGACGAGGATCAGCCCCCTGCTCCCGCGCAAGGTGGTCTGAGCGCGGGCGCCCGATCCGGGCGGGACCTACTCGACGAGATCGGGGTAGAGCTTGCGCATGCAGTCGGGGCAGATGCCGTGGGNNTGTCGTCCCTGATCTTCTTGCATGACGAACAGATGGGGAGGAGTCCCCGCAGCGTTTTGATGTCGCCGATCGCCGCCTGCAGCTCCATGATGAGCTTCTCCCGCTCAAGCTCCGCGCGGCGGCGCTCGCTCAGATCGTGGATCACGAGCACGCTGCCCGTGATGCTTCCGTCGCGCTCCACCAGCGGAGACAGGTGCATGTCGATGTAGCTTCCCACGTCCCCCGGCAGCGACATCTCCACGTGGTCGACCGCATGCTCGCGCAGACGGGCGAGCGCCTCACCCACGNNACTCCGCCTCACCCACGGGTCCAGGGACGTCTTCCACATTGCGCCCGATGAGCGCCGCCGTTTCGCCCATGAACGCGCGCGCCGTCGGATTCACGTCGACGATCCGATCCCACGCATCCAGCACGAGAACTCCGTCCGTCATGCTCTCCACGAGGAAGTGCCGCGCAACGGGCACCACGTCGAGCAACTGGAAGCGACGCATGCCGGTGATGATGAGGATCCCCGTGATCGCGAACCCGACGGGGGGAAGGTCGAAGCCCGGCCACGGGCTGATCGACAGTACGTAGAAGGTCGAGAAAATCCAGGGGACGAGCAATCCGACCAGGAGCACCACGGTCTGACCGATGAACATCCTCTGGGCCCGCCACGCGGCGCGTCCGAGAACCAGAGCGGCCAGGACGCCCAGCGCGGCGTAGTACGCCACGGCGACGTAGAACCATGGTCCGTGACCGTAGATGAGGAGATGGGAACCGTGCACGGGACTGGGCGTGATGGTCGTCCAGATCAGGCCGTGCCTTCTGTGCGTTATCGCGAGCGCCAGCGTCACGGCAGGGATGAGCCACAGCGCGGCGCCCTGCCACCATGACAGCCTCCAGGAGGTCTTGCGATAACGGAGGGCGAAGAGGAGGAAGAGGGGCGCCACGTTGACCGAGCCCACGTAGGTGAGCATCCCGAAGAAAACCTTTCGCTCGACTCCGACGACCGCTGACTCGAGGCCCGAGGCGATTGTCCAGATGAAAACCGCACACATCATGAGGGAGAACTCGACGGCTCCCGGAATGGCACGGCGTCGCCAGCCCATGATCACGACAACGATCGCCACAAAGGCCGCGATGAAGGTGACGATGGCAGGCGGGGTGAGCACGAAATTCACTCCATCCTCCTCAGTACGGTCCTGAGCAGCGGCCATTCCCGTCGGACCGGTGGAGCGACTGTACCCATAAAGAATACCGTTTTCCCCTCCGGAACGGCGAGAGGCGCGGAAGAGGCCTCAGAGAGATGCGTAGTGACGGGGAGCCCGCCGGCAGCTCAACGCTGTTTGCGGAAGATATCTCCGTAGAGCTTGTCGGCGCACTCGGGGCAGATCCCGTGACTGATGAGCGGCTTCGCCTCCGGAGAGACGAGCCCGACGGTACGGATCACCTTGTGGCACTCAGCGCAAACGCAGAGGAGCCCCTCCCTCTTCTGCACTTTCTCCATCGTCCCCTCCCCAGAGAAAAATCACAGGGAGTATGAGCAGGCGGAGAAGATTTGTCAAACCCCCCTCGCCCTGATTCCTCATGCACGGGGACGCCGTCAAACACTCCGGTTGGCGCTCTCAGCGACGGCGCGGAAGCTCTCCAGGATCTCGTGGGTGAGGGAGTCCACGGCGCGCCGTCGGTTGCGTCCGTACTGCTCCCAGCGCTGGGAGATCCTGACCGGCTCGTTGACCACGATGCGCGCGGTCTTGCGGAAGGGATTGACCCTGCCGGACACATTGCCTCCCTTCAGCCTGTTCACGACGTCCCGGAGGTTGGTGACAGCCTCCACGAACCTGTCGAAGCTCGAAGCGGGCTGGACGTAATCGACGCGGATGTATTCCAGCACGTCGACGAGCTCCATGTGACGGAGACAGAGCCACGCTTCCTGCGCGACCCTGTCGGCCATCCCGGAGGCGAGTGCACTCAGCGCCGACGGATCGGGGATGTCGTCCCTGCACTCACGGAGGAAACCTGTCTGGCGGATGGACAGGACGCGCTGGACGAAATCCCCCTTGGGCGCGAGGTGCAGCTGCGCTTCGCACACTCCGAGAGCCGCCTCGCACACCCCGCGCAGTCGCGCCTGGAGACCGTCCGCGGACTGCTCGTCGGGGAAAACGGGGAAATCCACACCGTAGAACCGCGCGTAGAAGTCCTCCGCGAGGTCGAGGATGCACCGCGTCGCCCGCATGATGCGGACGTGGATCTTCTCCCGGTCCGGCAGATCAGGGGGAACGCGCGGGCGCACGGCGGTCCCCGACAACCCCTCCACGGGGAGCAAACCGCATTCGCGCTCGATTTTCCCCAGCAGTCGAAGCAGCCCGGGCCAATCACCCTCGTCATAATGATAGCTCGTGCAGACGGGGACGATCACGACGTCCTCGGTCCTTGCCTGCTTCTTCAGGTCCTCCATGCACCAGAAGGCGAGCTGCGCGGTTCCGGATTCGAGGGCCGCGACGCGCTCGTTGTGGTAGGTGACCTGCCCTTCCGGAGCCAGGGCAATGGGATGCGGCTTGTCGGTGAGGTAGCGCCGCAGCGTACCGATGCTCTCCGAATGGTAACGCCCCGGGAAAACGGAGATTGCACCGATGAGGGGGAGCAGGTGTTTCAGGAACTGCCCGGACCATTCGGGAACATCGCGGCCATAGAGCATGTAGCCGCGGGCGGGCCTACGCAGCGGCATGCCCAGGCGCCGAGCCTCGCGGTTCACCAGCCCGCACATGAGACGGAAGACCAGGGTCCCGTCCTCCACTCCGGGGTGGCGGAAGGCGACGAGGACCCGGGCCCGTCCGTCCTGCATCTCCCGGTAGGCGTCGACGAGCCGCTCCATGTGGAGGCAGGTCTCCCGCCGAATGCGGTTTCCCAATCGGACGTACAGCCACGACACGGGGCGGGCGGCGTGGAGGAGCCAGGGGTTCTTCGCAGGCGGGAGGAACTCCAGCCCGGGGCGCACGTGGGGAGGGATCTTTTGCATGGTTCGCATTCTACCACGGCCGCACAGTACCGGCAAAAAAATGGCGGCGTCCGATGGCGCCGCCATTTCCGGTCATGAGGACTGCTGCGTCAGGGCGCCGAGTCCTTGAAAATTTTGTCCGCCTGCGTCTGCAATGCGACAAGTGTCGCGTCGACATCCCCGCCGTCGAGGATCTTGCTGTACGCGGAGTTCACGGCATCCCGTACGAGGTCATAGCCCGCGTAGGGCGGCTCCGACTTCAGCGTGGAGGTCGAAAGGATCGACCATGCGGCGGCGAACCTCGGGTCGGCGTCCAGCATGTCCTTGATGAGCGGTTCGGCGGACTTGCGCACGGGGAAGTACTTGGAGACGTGCGCCCACTGCGCCTGCTGCCGGGGCTCGGAGAACCACTTGATGAAGAGCCACGCGGCGAGCTGCTTCTGGGGCGTGGACTTCGTGATGCTGACGCTCGCACCATACAGGTCCATCGCGGGTGACGCGGTGGCCGTGCTCTGCGGAAGCGGTGCGACGGTCCAATCGAAGGGTCCGTTCTTGTTCGCTTTCACGGCGGTTGCATAGTAGCCCAGTCCCGAGGTGGAGCTGGTGGTGAAGGCGACGAGGCCATTGCCGAAATCTGTCTGGTCGTCGTATTTCTTGGGGATCTTCCGCACGACGCCCTGCTTCAGGAGCTTCTGCATGAAGAGCATCGAATCCTTCATCTGCGGGGTGACGAAGGTGTAACCCTTCCCGTCTGCCCGGCCGATATCTCCGCCGCGGGAGACGACGAACGCGAACACGTGCGAGGCGTCCAGGTTGTCCACTGCGTAGCCGTACGTGCCTTTGGCCGGATTGGTGACCTTCGCGCAATCGGCGGCGAACTCATCCCATGTCTTCGGGGGTGTGTTGATGCCGACCGACTTCAACAGGTTGAGGTTGACGTACATGACCTCGATCGACCGGTTGGGGGGGAAGCCCAGACGCCTCCCGCCGAACTGCGCGTTGACGTCCTGGCTGATGAAGCCCTCGAAGAAGTCCCCCAGATCCTTACCGAGGCCCCATTTGGGGTCCCTGACGTACGGGTTCATGTCGGCCAGAACGTCGTTCACCGCGTACATGGCGGACTGGTTCTGATAGGCGACCACCAGCTCGGGCGGGTTGTGCGCGGCGATGGCCGACACCATCTTGTTGTAGATCTGATCGTAGGGGCCGGCGTATTCCCCCTTCACGGTGATCTTCCATTGGTTGCTGGCGTTGAAATCAGCGATCATCTTCTGCATCGCATCACCGTTCGGTCCCGAATGCTGGAACCAGTAGGTGATCGTCGCTCCCGTTGGATCCACCCCGGCAAGCGCTGTGCCCTGTCCGAAGACGACGAGCGCAGCCAGGAGAAGCGACACAATGAGCAGAGCCTTTCTCATACACGACCTCCTTTGAAACAGTACAGAGAATTACCCCTTGATGCCACTCCGCGCTATCGCCTCGGTGAACTGCTTCTGGGCGAAGAAGTACAGGACCACCACGGGGATGATGGCGATCATCGCGCCGGCCATGCGCAGCTGGTTCTGCGGTCCGGCCTCCGTGATGAACGACGTCAGCCCCACGGTGAGCGGCCGCCACCGTTGCGTGCGCGTGGCCACCAGGGGCCACTGCAGTGAGTTCCACGAGCCGATGAAGGCGAGGAAGGCCACGGTGAAAAGAGGAGCACCGGAGAGCGGCAGCACGATGGAGAAGAACGACCGCGCATGGCCGGCGCCGTCCATGCGCGCGCTCTCCAGCAGCTCGTTGGGCAGCTGGGAGAAGAACTGCCGCAGGAGGAAGATGTAGAACGCGCTCGCCATGAAGGGGACCGTGAGACCTGCGAGAGTGTCGTACCATCCGAAGCGCGTTATCTCGATGAAGTTGGGGATGAGATACACGCTGTCGGGAATGATCAGTGTCGCGATGAACACGGCGAAAATGGCGCGCGACCCGAAAAAGCGCATCTTGGCGAAAGCATAGGCGGCGAGGGACGAGGTCACCATCACCCCTGCCACGGTGACGGCCGCGGTGACGACGCTGTTGCGGAAGTACAGGCTGAAGCTCGCATCCGTCCACGCCGTCAGGTAGTTCACCCACTGGGGAACGACGGGCCAGAACTCGGGACTGAAGGGAACGGGGCTGACCCTCGTGATCGTTTCCCCGATGGTTTTCAGGGACGTGCTCAGCATGTAGAGGAACGGCAGGAGGCACACGAAGGCGCCGAGAACCAGGAGGGTTGTCGCGAATACCCCACCGGCAGTGGGCCGCGGCTTCGGGCGCTGGCTCATCCCTCAGTCCCCGTACGTGACGGAACGTTCCGTCGATCGCTGCTGGAGGATGGTCAGACCGAGAACGATCACGAACAGGAGCAGGGAGATTGCAGAGGCGTACCCCATGTTTCCCTTGCGGAACGCAGCGAAGAAGATGGAGACGCTCACCGGATCCACGGTGCCGGATGCCGCGGAGTTGCGCAGGACGTAGAGATGGGTGAATGCCTTGAACGTCCCGATGACCCCGAGAAGCGAAAGGAAGTAGGTGGTCGGCGACAGCAGCGGCACCGTGATGGAGAAGAAGCTGCGCAGCCTGCTCGCCCCGTCCACCTCGGCGGCCTCGTAGAGCTGCCGGGGAATCTCGCCCAGCCCGTTCATGTAGATAAGCGCGTAGTACCCGATGAAGACCCACCAGCTGTAGAAGATGATGGAGACAAGCGCGAGGCTCGGGCCCTGCGCCCATTCCGCCCAGTACATCGTGATCACCCCTGTGGCTGGCGAGGGGTTCGCGCCGAAGAGGAGCGGGATGATGCCCTTGGGCTCCTGCAGCCACTGCAAAGGGGCCGAGCCGAAGAGCTTCATCACCTGGTTGGCGAACGAATCGGGCCGCAAGGAGAAGAGCAGCTCGAATATGGCGGCAGTTGCCACCGTGGGCGCTATGTAGGGCGTCAGGGAGATCACGCGGAAGGCCTGCTTGCCCCGCCGCATGCGCCGGCTGAGAAGGACGGCAAGGAGGAGCCCGCCGACGAGCTGCATGGGCACCGTGAGCACGCAGTACCAGATCGTCACCCTGATGGAGTCGAAGACCTCTTTGTCACCCTGGGAGGCCAGGTACGGAAGGGCGATCACGCATCCGGCCACCGAACAGAGCAGAAGCGCCACGCCGGCTGCAAGACGGCCGCGGGAACCCGATCTGAGGAGCGCTGCGGCGCCAACGATGCCCCCTACTGACGCGAGGAACGCCAGAAGAGCGACGGGGCTCTGGCCGAAGAGCACGGCGTAGTTTCCCAGCCCGTAGAAGCTCCCGCGGGCGAGGCGCCATTTGAAGAGACTGACGTACAGGGTGAAGAACACGGGGAAGATGCCGAAGACACCGATGATGAGCGCGGACGGGCTGACAAAAAGGTAGGCCGTCAAAGTATCGCGGAGCCGTCTCCGCGCTTGGCGAGGCCGCACGGATCCCCGAACTTCCCATGGCCGCGAACCGCTCATAGCTCAGGCGAATAGTAGGAAGGGCACCCCGGGAAGTCAAGGCAAGATTGTGTTAAGAGACGGTTTGCGTTGACATCCCCTGGCAATCACCATATGATCATTTCCTGCCAAATATGAAAATACTCGTTGTTTCCTCGCATGAGCAGCATTTTGGCGGGGGAGAGGGGCGCCTTTCCTACGAGTTTGCCGTTGAAATGTCCAAACGCCACCAGGTTGTTCTCATCTGCCCGAGCACGAACCCCGATCCGCTCCCCGAGGGCGCGGGCCTCCATATCTATCCGCTGCGGAGTATCGATTTCACTTTGGCCGCCCTGGGCAGCGGGGAAATACGGGCAATCCTGCGTTTCCTGGATTCCTTCGACCCGGACATCATCCATTCCCACACCCCATGGTTCATGGGAGCGATCATCCAGGCGTGGGCGCATATCCGGGGCGTGCCTTTCTACTTTACGGCGCACGAGCTGCCCTCGAAGATGCTGGAATGGGGCCTGGTGCGCTACTTGAGCGCCGTGTCCCGGACCAGCCTCCTCCACGTGCTCACCAGCACCTACCTGGTGAGCTTCTGCCGGCACTGTACGGCGGTCGTGGCGCTCAACAAGGCAGCCATGGACGACATCCGCGGAATCGGCTATCGCGGGCGGATGTTCGTCATACCCAATGGCCGCACCCTGTCGCTGTACGACGGAAAAGCGCCCATGGACCCGCGGGCGCCGGAGAAAATCCTGACCTTCGTCGGCGATTTCACCCCCCGCAAGAACCAGAAGTACCTCGTGACGGTGCTCAATTACCTACCGGCGGAGTACCGCCTGCTCCTCATCGGCCATTACGTGGATCACCAGTACATGCGCGACATCGACTCGGCGATCGGTCCCAAGCTCCGTGATCGGGTGATCTTCACGGGGAGGCTCGAGCACGCGCTCGTACCCGAGCAGCTCGCGCGGACGCACGTCTGGGTTTCCGCATCGCTCATGGAGGTGCAGAGCCTCGCCGTCATGGAGGCACTCGCCTCCGGCACTCCCGTCGTCGGGCTCTCCAATGAGACGATCGACGAGCTGATCGACTCCGATGTGGGGGCCCGGCTTCCGAAGGATGCGACCCCCGAGCAGTTCGCCAACGCCGTTCGGGCCCTCTGCGAAACCGGCAGCGAAAGCTACGAGGCGCTGTGCCGCAACGCCCGCAGCAAGGCGAAGCCTTACGACTGGGACAACAATATGAACCTTACGGAGAGGATGTACGTGAAAACATCCCGGGGCAAGGGAATGACGCGCAGAGGGACACTTGCGCTGCCCCTGCTCTTCTCTACGGGACAGATGCTTCTGTCCATGATCATGTTCCTTATCGTGCAATTCATGGCGTTCGTGGAGCGTCTGCAGGGTATCCGGCGGACGCGCGCCGCCGCTTCAAGGGCGTAATCGTCCAGCACTTCTCATTTTGCGCCTTTTGAGCTCACGAGGTGACGGCCGCACTGCCAAATGGAGCNNAATGAGAAGTGCTCATTCGTGAGACGCAAAATGAATTGCTGGTGAGAGTCGGCTGACTGGACAGGAAACGCCGTTTCCGTTACAGTGAAAATCGTCCGCTACGGGTGTTTTCCTGGCGCCGTACCCAAGAGGTAAGGGAGAGGTCTGCAAAACCTTTATGCATCGGTTCGAATCCGATCGGCGCCTTTCCCCACCCTTTTCTTGATCCTCGATACCACGATATTCCCGAGCCCGAGAGCCACCATGACGAGCTGTCCGATCCGCATGATCACCGAGAAGATGAGGCTGCGGTCCGAGCCCAGCCCGAGCAGCGTGAAGACGAACAGGAATACGCCCTCCATCGAGCCGACGTTTCCGGGGATCACGCTGAAGATACCGAGGAAGACATGGCCGAAGAAGATGATCGCCGCATCCGTAATGCTGTAGATGTCCAGCACTGACAGCACGTAGTAGTACTGGAAGAGCTCCACGACGCTCAACAGCAGCCCGAGCGACATGCCGAGGTAGAAGGCCTTCTTGCTCTTGAACAGATGCGCAACGCCCTGCTTGAAATCGCGTACGGCGTGATAGACCTTCACAGCGGTGCGCGGCCGCACCTTCGTCATGGGCCTCAGCAGCGCCTTGGTGAAGCGCACGATAAAATCGCCGCCCTGGAAGAGCTTCACCATCAGGAAAATGAAGAAGCCGAAGAAGAATACAACGAAGACCGAGGAGATGATGACGAGGAGCTGGCTGGGATGGGTGAGGAACAGCAGGCATCCGAACCCCAGCACCGCAATGGGGAACTTCGTGAAAAGCTCTATGTACTTGTCCACGGCAATGGTGGCAAAGACCTGCCGGTAGGTGAATGAATCGTCCTTGAGCATCGCCGCCCGGATCGGCTCCCCGCCGAAGTACGCAGAGGGGGTCAAAGAGGTGACAGCGCAGCCCGAGAGGCGGGCCCAGAAAACGCGCCATGCGCTCGCCTTGATTCCCGACTGGCGCAGCAGCACGACCCACTGCACCATGCCGACCGTGTGGATGGCGACCTGGAAACAGAGGAGCCACAGGATGGACCCCGGAGTGATGCGCAGCAGATAGGTTTTGAGCTGTTTCGGATCGAGCACGAAGTAGAACAGCACGATAAGGCCCGCAAGGAGCACGCCCTCGATCAGGAAAATCAGAGGTTTGCTGAGTTTCTTCTTCTCCTGCTTCATGTATCCGCGGACCCGCGCCGCTTGTAGCACAGGAACGCGAGATAGCTCAACGCGTTCACGAACTCTCCGCTTCCCATCCGATTTTCGACATCACGAACAGGCAGCAGGATAGGGTCCAGCGCCTCGAGGTCGTCGAGTGTCGTGCCCCCGATCTTCGTCAGGTCCTCGGCAAGAAAGGTGAAACAGCGGTTGTTCATGAATGCGGGGTTGGGGCTGACGGCGCTGAGAAGGGTGAGCCGTCCTGCACGATAACCCGTCTCCTCCTCCAGCTCCCGCGCGGCGGCGGCG